>NZ_WWIR01000644.1 GCF_009863025.1 Streptomyces sp. SID4985
ACCTCGCCGTACACGTCCAGCTGGAGCTGGTCCACGGCGCTGTTGCCGATCCGGACCGGCGCCGAGCGCGCGAACCCGGCGAGCCAGGGCAGCTCGCTCTCCGGCAGCCGCCGCTCGCCCGCGACCCCGTACATGATCTGGAGGTCCTCGGGGCTGCCCGCGACCGCCCGGAGCAGCCAGTCACGCCACGCCTCGGCCTCCTCGTGGTAGCCCGCCGCGAGCAGCGTGCCGAGGGTCAGGGTGGAGTCGCGCAGCCAGCAGTACCGGTAGTCCCAGTTGCGCACTCCGCCGAGCTTCTCCGGGAGCGAGGTGGTCGCGGCGGCCACGATCCCGCCGGTCGGGCGGTAGGTGAGCGCCTTGAGGGTGATCAGCGAGCGGACCACGGCGTCCCGGTACGGCCCCTCGTACCGGCAGCGGCCCGCCCAGCTCCGCCAGTCGCGCACGCTGGACTCCAGCGCCTCGAACGGGTCGATCAGCCGGGGGCGCGGCTCGTGCGAGGGGTGCCAGGTGAGCACGAACGCCACCCGCTCGCCCTCCCCGATCGTGAACTCCGAGTGCGTGCCGAAGTCCTGCCCCCAGGTGCGCACCGGCGGCTCGGTGCGCAGCCACGTGGAGTCGGGCCCCGCGACAGCCACCCGGTGCCCGTCCGAGCGCCGCATCCACGGCACGATCGAGCCGTGGTCGAAACGCAGCCGCAGGGTGCTGTGCACGGTGACCCGCCCGCTGACGCCCTCCACGATCCGGACGACGTCGGGCATCCGGGCGCGCTGCGGCATCAGGTCGGTGACGCGCACGGTCCCGTCCTCGGTGTCCCACTCGGTGTCCAGGACGAGGGTGTCGGGCCGGTAGGCGCGCCGGGTGCACCGGTGCGCGCCCTTGGGGGCGATCCGCCAGTGGCCGTTGTCGTCGTCGCCGAGGAGCCGGGCGAAGCAGGCGCCGGAGTCGAAGCGGGGAAGGCACAGCCAGTCGATCGAGCCGTCCAGGCCGACCAGGGCGGCGGTCTGCTCGTCCCCGATGAGGGCGTAGTCCTCGATGCGCGCGTTCACGGGAAGCGGGTTCCCGGCGGGTCTGAGGGGCAATCAGCCGGTGCGGCCGGGGGAGTGACGCTCCCGTACGGGTGGCGCGGGCGCTATACGGCGGCGGGCTCGGTCTCCGGGGAGCTGCCCTCCGCGTCGCCCCCGGCCGCGGCCTCCGCCT
The DNA here is from genome assembly GCF_009863025.1 of Streptomyces sp. SID4985. Classification (GTDB taxonomy): domain Bacteria; phylum Actinomycetota; class Actinomycetes; order Streptomycetales; family Streptomycetaceae; genus Streptomyces. Next base: position 1,198 of record NZ_WWIR01000644.1, read on the forward strand.
CCGCCCGGTCCCGGATCTCGCGGCGGACCAGGAACCACCAGCCCACCGGGACACCGGCGGCGAACAGCCACCACTGGATCATGTACGCGTAGTTCAGCGGGGCGTCCTCGCTGCCCGGGCTGGAGATCTGCTCGGGGGTGTCGCCCCGGGGCGTGGGCGCGGTCTGCTCGACATAGCCGCCGAGCACCTTCGCGCCGAGGCGCCGGGTCTCCTCCGCGCTGTTGATCAGCATGATCTGGCGGTCGGGCAGACCCTTGACGTTCTTGATGCCGCTGGCCGCGGTCGTCTCGTCGGCCTTGAGCCGCCCGGTGATGGTCGTCTTCCCGGCCGGGGGCGCCGGGATCTTCGGGAAGGCCGTCTGCACGCCGTTGGCGGGAATCCAGCCCCGGTTGACCAGCAGGACCGTGCCGTCCGTCAGCCGCAGCGGGGTCAGGACGTGGAAGCCGACCTCGCCGTCGGAGCTGGTGCGGCGCCGGACGACCACCTCGTGGGCGGTGTCGAAGGTGCCGGTCGCGGTGACGGTGCGGTACTTGTCCAGCCGCGTCACGGCGTGGCCGGGGGAGGTGAGCCGCTCGACCGGGACGGGGTCGGCGTGCAGCGCCCGCGAGACCAGGTCGTTGCGGGCGGTGCGCTCCTCGTACCGGTGGTGCTGCCAGAAACCGAGCTTGATCATCGTCGGGATCAGCGCGATCGCGACGAGGGTGAGGATCACCCACTGGGGGGTCAGCAGGAAGCGGTAGCGGTGCACCCCACGACGGTACCCCCGGGCCGTGGGGCGCATTCGGGCGGGTACCGGGTCACACCCGGGCACCAGGTCACACCCGGTCGACCACCCCCGTCCTGCCCTCGGCCCGCGCGCAGTGGGCACCGCAGTACCAGTGGCCCTCCACCTCGACGCCCTGCCCGATGATCTGCACCCGGCAGTGCTCGCAGATGGGGGCCATGCGGTGGATGGCACAGGAGAAGCAGTCGAAGACGTGCACCGCGCCCTGCGCGTGGACCTCGAAGGTCATTCCGTAGTCATTGCCGCATACTTCGCATCTCGCCATGCGGCTCAGCGTGCGCCGTCCCGGGCCGACGGGCGAGCGGGGGCGGGGGCGAGTCGCGGCGAATCACCCGTCCGCCCGGACGCCTGGCATGCCCATCCGGTCACGCCCCATGGCCGGACCGGCTACGCCTCTCCGTCGGCCGACTCCACATCCCGCAGCAGTTGCCCGAACGCCGCCTCGTCCACCACCGGCGTGCCGAACTGGCGGGCCTTGGCCGTCTTGGAGGTGCCCGAGTCGGGGTCGTTGGTGACGAGCAGGCTGGTCAGCCGGGACAGGCTCGTCGCCACGTGCAGCCCGGCCTCGGTCGCCCGGTCCTCCAGCAGGTCGCGCTCGGTGGAGGTGTCGCCGGAGAACGCCACCCGCATGCCCTGCTTGAGCCTTTTGCCCGGTTCGTACCGTCCGGGGTTGGGGTACGGGCACGCGGGCCGCTTGCGCGCCGGACGCCAGCTCGACGAGCCCCCGTAACCGCCCCCGCCCTGGCGGCCGATGCGGGGCGCGTCCGACCACTCGGTGAGCGGACGGCACTCCAGCAGCGGCAGCCGTACGTTCCCCGCGGCGGCCGCGCGCAGGCTCGGCCGGAACGCCTCGGCCAGCACCCGCGCGTCGTCCAGGGCGTGGTGCGCGCGTTGCTGTACGACGCCGAAGTGCGCCGCGAGCGACTCCAGCTTGAAGTTGGGCAGCGGAAGGCCCAGCTCCTTGGAGAGCGCGATGGTGCACAGCCGCTGCCGCACCGGGGGCTCCTTGCTCGCGCGCGCGTACTCCCGCGCGATCATCTGCCAGTCGAAGACCGCGTTGTGCGCGACCAGCACCCGGTCCGCGAGCCGGGCCGCGAACTCCTCCGCGACCTCCGCGAAGAGCGGGGCCCCTTCGAGGACCTCGCTCGTCAGCCCGTGTATCCACACCGGGCCCGGATCGCGCTCGGGGTTGACCAGCGTGTACCAGTGGTCCTCGACCTCGCCGCGCGCGTCCAGACGGTAGACGGCGGCCGAGATGATCCGGTCGTCGCGGGCCAGGCCGGTGGTCTCCACGTCAACGACCGCGTATCCCTTCGGATACACGGTCGGCCACGGGCTGGAGGAGGACACAGCGGTCGCACGGTCTTCGAGCATGGTCATTGAGGATACGGGCCGCCGCCGACACCCAGGGCCCCCAGGGGCGGACGCCCCGCCCTCCCGGGGCGGCCGTCGTATGCCTGTACGGCCCTGGCCCGTATGCCTGTACGGCCCCGGGCGAGCGCCTGTTCCCACCGTGCGTCAGGGTGCCTTCCGAACCCCGCCCAGCGGGTACGGAGTTCCGGGCCGTCCCACTCTTTCCCCTGGTCCGGAGCCCCCTCGGCGCGCGGCACGCCTCCGGCACGGCGTACCGTGAGACGCGCTCGACCACCGCCGAGCCGCCCCCCGCAAGAGAAAGACCCGCACCATGCGCGCCACCACCATCCACGCCCCCTTCGACATGCGCGTGGAGGACGTGCCCGAGCCGGTGGTGCAGCTGCCCACCGACGCCGTCGTCCGGGTACTGCGCGCCTGCATCTGCGGCAGCGACCTGTGGGCCTACCGCGGCGAGGCCGCCCGCCAGGCAGGACAGCGCATCGGTCACGAGTTCCTCGGCGTCGTCGAGGAGACCGGCTCCGAGGTGGGCACGCTCCGGCGCGGGGACCTCGTGGTCGCCCCCTTCATGTGGTCCGACGGCACCTGCGAGTACTGCCGCGAGGGCCTGACCACCTCCTGCGTGCACGGCGGCTTCTGGGGCTCCGTCGGCTACGACGGCGGCCAGGGCGAGGCCGTTCGCGTGCCGTTCGCCGACGGCACCCTCGTCAAGCTGCCCAAGGAGGCGGCCGCCGACGACCACCTGCTGACCTCCCTGCTCACCCTGTCCGACGTGCTCGGCACCGGCCACCACGCCGCCCTCGGCGCGGGCGTCCGCCCCGGCTCCACGGTCGCCGTCGTCGGTGACGGCGCGGTCGGCCTGTGTGGCGTGCTCGCCGCCAAGCGGCTCGGCGCCGAGCGGATCATCGCGCTCGGCCGGCACGAGGTCCGCACCGAGATCGCCCGCCGCTTCGGCGCCACCGACGTGGTCGCCTCGCGCGGCGAGGAGGCCGTCGCCGCCGTCCGCGAGCTGACCCGGGGCCAGGGCGCGCACTGCGTGATCGAGGCCGTCGGCACCGAGCAGTCCATGAGCACGGCCGTCCACATCACCCGCGACGGCGGCTCCATCGGCTACGTCGGCGTCCCCCACGGCAGCGGCACCGGCCTCGACCTCAGCGTCATGTTCGACCGGAACATCGCCCTGCGCGGCGGCGTCGCCCCGGTCCGCGCCTACATCCCCGACCTGCTGCCCGACGTGCTCGACGGCACGATCGACCCCTCCCCGGTCTTCGACATGACCGTCGACATCGAGGGCGTCCCGGACGGCTACAAGGCGATGGACGAGCGCACGGCCCTCAAGGTGCTCGTCACCAACGGCTGAAACTCCACGCGGGTACGGCGGTTCAGGACCAGCGGATCGGCAGCGGCAGCGCCGTGAGCAGCCCCGAGACCGCCACCACCGCGCCCAGCACGGCCACCTCGGCCCGTGCGGGCGCGGCCGCGGCGAGCGGATCACCGCTCCGGCCCAGCCGTACCCGCGCCCACAGCGCGAGCACGGCGACGGCGGCGACGAGCAGCACCTTGGCGAGCAGGGTGCGCCCGTACGCCGTCGTCGTCAGCTGGTCCAGGACCGTGCCCGGCGGCATCCGGCGCAGCGTGCTCCACACCCCCGTCGCGGTCAGTACGGCGAGCAGGACGGCCGCCACGCGCGCGTACCGCCCGAGCAGCGCGGCGCCTTCCGTGCCGCCCTGCCACACCCGCAACGTCCGCAGGGTGTACGGCAGTCCGCCCGCCCACAGCGCCGCACAGGTCAGATGCGTGAGCGTGAGCAGTGAGCCGGTGAGCGGACCGTGCTCGGCGGACGGATGCGCGCGCAGCGCCTCCGCGAGCGACACGGCCGTCAGCGGCCACAGTTGGAGCCCAGGGCGGTACGAACGGGCGCACAGCGCGGCCAGCAGGAAGGCGTTGACCTCCAACAGGGCCAGCCTGCCGTCGCGGGAGGCGTAGAGGCCGCCGAGGTCGATCTGGCCGAGGTCGCGCGGCACGAGGTTGCCGGTGGCGACGACGGAGGCGAGGGCCAGCGCGGCGAGGCATCCGGCCGCGTTCGCCAACGGCGCCCAGGAACACGGCCGTTCACCGGGAACACCGGGCAGCCCGGCCGCCAGCCTCCCCGCGAACAGCTCGCCCAGCGACACGCTCAGCGCGGCGAACAGCACCCCGCGCAGCAGCGCCGTACCCCCCGCACCGGGCGCCGCCGCCTCCCCGGTGCCGTGCAGCGCGGCACCTGGGCCCAACAGCGGTACGAGCACGGCGAGAAGAGCGAGGGCCAGCATCGCCACGCCCCGCCGCACACCGGCCCGCGCCTCCGGAGAGGCGGCGGAAGAGGTGCGCGGAGAACTCACGCGACGATACTGGCCAATGGGGCGTTCACCGGACAAGTGCGCCTATGTGAAAGCCGGTTGAGGCGCCCTAACTCCAAGTCGCCGCGCTCGAACCCCAGGGAACCGGCGGAGTGGCCCAGTCCGTAGGCCCGCCCGTGAACGACACCGGAGGCCGCGAGTACCGCAACCGCCCCAAGGGGCTGTCCCGTTCGGCCAGCCAGACATCCTGGTCGTACTTCGGGCCGCCCAGGGACGGGTCGGGACCGGCCTCGTGGGTCAGCCAGTGCGCGGTCCGGGCGAGCGCGAGGCGCACCAGGCGCCCCTGGCCGTCGCGGGACCGTTCGCCCAGGGCCCGCAGGATGCCCGCCGCCATCAGATAGCCGGAGCCGTGGTCCAGGGCCTGCGCGGGCAGTGCGCCGGGCTCCATGGTCGAGCCCTCGGTGGCCGCGATGCCGGTCGCGACCTGGACGAGGCTGTCGAAGCCGCGCCGCTCGCGCCAGGGCCCGTACGTGCCCCACGCCGAGATCTGCGCGACGATCAGGCCGGGATACCGCTCGGACAGTGCCTCGGGGGAGAGGCCGAAGCGGTCGAGGGCGCCGGGGCGGTAGCCGGTGACGACCACGTCGGCCGAGGCCAGCAGCTCCTCCAACACCTTGGTGTCGGCGTCGAGTTCAATGGTGGTCGACCGCTTCCCGAACCCCGTGTCCGCGTGCTGGTCGGGGAGTTCGGGCAGCCCGGGCCCGTCCACGCGCAGCACGTCGGCGCCGAGCAGCGCGAGGGTACGGGTGGCCACGGGCCCGGCGAGGACACGGGTGAGGTCCAGGACACGCAGCCCGGCGGCGGGCAGCAGTGTCGACTCGCCCTCCAGGGGCGGGAGTTCGCGTGCCGAGGCGGCGCCGATCGGGGCGCGCTCCACCAGCGGACGCCGCGCCACCTCGGCGCCCTGCGGATGCGCCGCCCACTGTCCCGGGGTGCGCAGGGCCACCGCGAGGCCCCCGGCGGCGTACACCGCCTCCTCGATCTCCAGGGCGGGGCGCTCCAGGAACAGCCGCTCCACATCCTCGGGTTCGGCGCCGTCGGGCAGGCCCAGCGCGCCGAGGAGACGGAGCCGGTGGTGCGGATAGTTGGCGTGGGTGCGCACCCAGCCGTAGCCCGCCCGCCACCAGCGCGACAGCGGCGCGAAGTTGACCGGAGCGCGGCCGTCGATCCGCAGCACCCGCTCGCTGTGGAAGGCGGTGACGACCGCCCCGTCGTCCACCACGGCACGCGGCACCGCGCCGAGTCCGGCCCGCAGCGCGCCCAGTTCGGCCGCGGCCAGCGCGCACGTGCCCACGCACGCGCGCGCCAGCCGCTGCACCGGCAGATGGGCGATCAGCGCCGCGGGACGCTCCACGGAGACCAGCCGCGCGAGCAGCTCGGGATCGCCGCCCAGCGCGGCCCAGGCGGACTTGATCATGGGATCGGTCATGGAGGCACTATGGATCAGCCGCCGGTGAGCGACAAGGAGGCGCCCGTCTGCCGCGCGCCTCCCCCTCGCGCGTCCACCGGCCCTTCCGCCCGCGCGTCCACCGGCCCCTCGGCCGGAGTCTCCGCTAGCGCGTCACGGCCTTCAGCGCGTCCGCGATGCCCCGCCCGTAGAACCCGTTCCGGTTCTTCGTGCCCTCGCAGACCGCGTCCACCTTGCCGTCGCCGTTGATGTCGTACGGGTCGTCGCAGGCGGTGGGCGTCGCCTGCGCGTAGAGCAGGGCCTTGACCTGGGCCGGAGTGGCGTGCGGGTGCGTCGACTTGATCAGCGCGGCCACGCCCACGACGTGCGGGGTCGCCATCGACGTACCGGCCATGTAGCCCCAGGTGCCGCCGGGCAGCGGGCCCAGGATGAGGCCGCTGGTGGCCGGGGGAGCGGGGGTCTGGTAGGCGGTCGAGTCGCCGCCGGGCGCGGCGATGTCGATGACGCCCAGGCCGTAGTTGGAGAAGGAGGACTTCAGGCCCTTGGCGCCGGTCGCGGCGACGGTGACCACGCCCGGGAGCTGGGTCGGGATGTCGAAGCACTTGCGCGGGTCGATCGTCCGGTCCGAGGCGGTGCCGTCGTTCGGGGAGACCGGGTCGGTGATCGAGTCGGCCGCGAGGTCATAGCTCTCGTTGCCCGCCGCCGCGACGTTGACCGTGCCCTTGCGCTCCGCGTACCGCGAGGCCCGCTCCACGGCGGTGACCAGGGCCTTCTGGTCCGGGTCGCCGGTGCAGTTGAAGTACCAGGGGTCGGTGTAATAGCTGTTGTTGGTCACGTCCACGTGGTGCTCGGCCGCCCAGACGAAGCCGCAGACCACGGCCTCGGTGTAGAAGTAGCCGGCCGGGGTGGAGACCTTGATGCCCGCGACCTTCACGCCCGGGGCCACGCCCGTGATGCCGACGCCGTTCTTGGCGCCCGCTATCTCACCGGCGACATGCGTGCCGTGCGGGCTCTCCCCGGCGCCTGGCCGCCAGGCGCCGTCGGCCGTGTCCGGCTTGCCGGAGACGCAGTTGACGGAGGCCGAGCGGTCGAAGTTGGGCGCGATGTCCGGGTGGGTGTCGTCCACGCCGGTGTCGATGACCGCGACGGTGACCTTGCGGCTGCCGAGCGTCTTCTCGTGCGCCTTGTCGGCCTTGATGGCGGGCAGGTCCCACTGGAGCGGCTCCAGCGGGTCCTGGCCCTGCGCGGCGGACTTCTCCGCGTCGGCCAGCTGCGCCGCGCTGAGCGCCTTCGGCGTGCCGAGGTCGGCGGTGGACTGGGCGGGCAGCGGGGCGTTGCGGGTGGCACCGGCCGAGTCGACGCCGTGCACACGGCGGATGGCCTTGGCGAAGTCCGGGTTCGCGGAGTGGACGACGATCACGCCTATGCGGTCGTAACTCGTGACGACCGTGCCGCCGTTGCGTCCTATCGCGCGCCGCACCGACTCGATCGTGCGACGGTCCGCCGAGGTGTTGACGACGTACGACAGCGCGGGGCCGTCGTACGCGCGGGCGGAGGCGTCCGACTCCTGCCCGGCCGGGGCCGTCGGCGCCGCCGCCGAGGCCGTCGCCGGCAGGAAGCCGAGCGACGCGGTCAGGGAGAGCACGAGCGGCACGGCCGGCGCGAAACGGCGCCGGGAGCGCAGATGAGCCATGAAAACTCCACATCATCCGGATGAAGGACCGCCCGGGACACGCGGGGCCACCGGGCAGGTACATGACGGGTGGGCAGAGCGAAACTATCCCTTTCGACGCGATGTCCGAAAGGGCGAAAGGGAGTTGAACCGCCCGGCCCGGCCCGCCGTGCCCCCTGAGAGGGGCGCGTGCGGATCACGTTCCCCCGGCGGAATCACGGTGCGGAGCCGGGCATTGACTCCGGGTAACGTGATCACGTCCCATGAGGTCGGCAAGCGCATGCCCGGACGCGAGGAGACTTGAGTGGCCACCGAGACACCGCCCCCCGCGAAGCCCCAACCATCACTTCCCTCCACCGAGGAGTTCACCGAGGTACAGCAGAGCGCGGAGTTCGGTGAACTGCGCCACGCGCACCGCTCCTTCGCGTTCCCCCTGACGATCGCCTTCGTCGCCTGGTACCTGCTCTACGTCCTGCTCTCCTGCTACGCGGAGGGCTTCATGGGCACCAAGGTCGCGGGCAACGTCAACGTGGCGCTCGTCCTGGGCCTCGCCCAGTTCCTGACCACGTTCCTCATCGCCTGGTGGTACGCCCGCCACGCCGCCGCCAAGCTCGACCCCAAGGCCGAGGCCATCAAGTCCCGGATGGAGGGCGGCGCATGAGCCCCGCACAGCACACGATCGAGGCCCAGCACACACTGCTCGCGGCCGGGGAGGCGAGCGAGCACCGGCCGCTGATCATCAGCCTGTTCGCGGTGTTCGTCCTCGCGACCCTCGTCATCACCGTCTGGGCGGGCCGCCAGACCAAGAGCGCCGCCGACTTCTACGCGGGCGGCCGCCAGTTCACCGGCTTCCAGAACGGACTCGCCGTCTCCGGCGACTACATGTCCGCCGCGTCCTTCCTCGGCATCGCGGGCGCCATCGCGCTCTTCGGCTACGACGGCTTCCTGTACTCCGTCGGCTTCCTGGTCGCCTGGCTGGTCGCGCTGCTCCTGGTCGCCGAACCGCTGCGCAACTCCGGCCGCTACACGATGGGCGACGTGCTCGCCTACCGGATGCGCCAGCGCCCGGTCCGCACGGCCGCGGGCGTCTCCACCATCGTCGTCTCGATCTTCTACCTGCTCGCGCAGATGGCGGGCGCGGGCGTCCTGGTCTCGCTGCTGCTCGGCATCACCAGCGACGGCGGCAAGATCGGCATCGTCGCTCTGGTCGGCGTCCTGATGATCGTGTACGTCACCATCGGCGGCATGAAAGGCACCACCTGGGTCCAGATGGTCAAGGCGGTCCTGCTGATCGTCGGCGCCCTGCTGCTGACCTTCCTGGTGCTGCTGAAGTTCCACTTCAACATCTCCGAGCTGCTCGGCAAGGCCGCCGACACCAGCGGCAAGGGCGCGGGCTTCCTGGAGCCCGGCCTGAAGTACGGCGCCACCGGCACCACCAAGTTGGACTTCATCTCGCTCGGCATCGCCCTGGTCCTCGGCACGGCCGGACTGCCGCACATCCTGATCCGCTTCTACACGGTTCCCACCGCCAAGGCCGCCCGCAAGTCCGTGATCTGGGCCATCGGCCTCATCGGCGCCTTCTACCTGATGACCCTCGCCCTCGGCTTCGGCGCCGCCGCGCTCATCAAGCCCGCGGAGATCATCGGCTCCAACAAGGCGGGCAACACGGCCGCGCCCCTGCTCGCGCTGCATCTCGGCGGAGTCGACTCCAACTGGGGCGCCGTCCTCCTCGCGACCATCTCCGCCGTCGCCTTCGCCACCATCCTCGCGGTGGTCGCGGGCCTGACGCTGGCCTCGTCGTCGTCCTTCGCGCACGACATCTACGCCAACGTCATCAAGAGGGGCCAGGCCACCGAGAAGCAGGAGGTCGGCGCGGCCCGCTGGGCCACCGTCGGCATCGGCGCCGTCTCCATCGTGCTCGGCGCCCTCGCCCGCGACCTGAACGTGGCCGGACTGGTCGCGCTCGCCTTCGCCGTCGCCGCCTCGGCAAACCTGCCGACACTGCTCTACAGCCTGTTCTGGAAGCGGTTCACCACCACCGGCGCCCTGTGGTCGATCTACGGCGGCCTGGTCACCGCCGTCGGCCTGGTGCTGTTCTCGCCGGTCGTCTCCGGCAAGCCCACCTCGATGTTCCCCGACGTGGACTTCCACTGGTTCCCGCTGGAGAACCCCGGCATCATCTCGATCCCGGTCGGCTTCCTGCTGGGCGCGGTCGGCACCCTGCTCTCCAAGGAGGTCCCGGACGCGGGCAAGTACGCCGAGCTGGAGGTACGGTCCCTGACCGGCACCGGGGCGCACTGAGCACCGCGTCACGACATCACGGCCGCGCCGCGCGGGCACCTCGCCCGTACGGCGCGGCCGGACCGTTTCTCCACACCCACGCCCGCTCGCGGCTGTCGATGTCAGCACTCTCGCGTAGGCTCGCAGGTGACGGAAAAAGAGCGGTCCGGAAAACGATCGGTCCAGACCGGGAAGCGAGGGAGGGGGCCCACGTGCTCATCGACACCTACGGCCGAGTGGCCACCGACCTGAGGGTCTCGCTGACCGACCGGTGCAATCTGCGCTGCACGTACTGCATGCCCGAAGAGGGCCTGCAGTGGCTGGCCAAGCCCGACCTGCTCACGGACGACGAGATCGTCCGCCTGATCGACATCGCGGTGCGTCTCCTCGGCATCGAGGAGGTCCGCTTCACCGGCGGCGAGCCGCTGCTGCGCCCCGGCCTGGTCGGCATCGTCGAGCGCGTCGCGGCCCTGGAGCCGCGCCCCCAGATGTCGATCACCACCAACGGCATCGGCCTCAAGCGCACCGCCGAGGCCCTCAAGGCGGCCGGCCTCGACCGGGTCAACGTCTCCCTGGACACCCTGCGCCCCGACGTCTTCAAGACCCTCACCCGGCGCGACCGCCACCAGGACGTGCTGGACGGCCTGAAGGCCGCGAGCGACGCCGGACTCACCCCGGTCAAGGTCAACTCGGTCCTGATGCCGGGCCTGAACGCGGACGAGGCTCCCGACCTGCTCGCCTGGGCGTTGGAGCACGAGTACGAACTCCGCTTCATCGAGCAGATGCCGCTCGACGCCCAGCACGGCTGGAAGCGCGAGGGCATGGTCACCGCGGCCGACATCCTCGCCTCGCTGCGCACCCGCTTCGAGCTCACCGACGAGAACGCGGGCGAGCGCGGCTCGGCACCGGCCGAGCGCTGGCTCGTGGACGGCGGCCCGCAGCGGGTCGGCGTCATCGCCTCGGTCACCCGCCCGTTCTGCGCGGCCTGCGACCGCACCCGGCTCACGGCCGACGGACAGATACGCACCTGCCTGTTCGCCACCGAGGAGACCGACCTGCGCGCGGCCCTGCGCTCGGACGCCGAGGACAAGGAGATCGCGGACATCTGGCGCACCGCGATGTGGGGCAAGAAGGCGGGCGCGGGCCTGGACGACCCGTCGTTCGTGCAGCCCGACCGCCCGATGTCAGCGATCGGCGGCTGAGTCTTCCCAGTCCTTCAGCAGGACGACATCCTTCAGGAAGCCCCGCACCCCGAGGAACTGCGACAGATGCTCGCGGTGCTCCTCGCAGGCGAGCCAGGTCTTCCGCCGCTCCGGCGTGTGGATCTTCGGGTTGTTCCACGCGAGCACCCAGACGGCGTCGGCACGGCAGCCCTTGGCGGAGCAGATCGGTGTGTCACTCACGGTTTCGTCTCACAAAAAACGGCTGCGAACATGGCGACGCCGAGCAGCCACGGGGGGAGCTGCCCGGCGTCGGTCCGTCGCTCCGACGGGGGATGCGGAGCGCGTACGAAGTATGTCACGCATCACCCGCGACCCGGCACCGGAACAGCGCGATTGAACTGAGCTTTTCCTGAGCTTGGCGGGAAGTCGTCTTCCGCTTTTGAGGCGTCCTTCCAGCTCAGGATCGGTCCGGCCGTTCGCCGCGTGCCTCCGCCGCAGGCCCCGCCGAGGGCTCCGCGGGGCCGGATTCCGACCGTGCCTCCTGCGCGCCCGCACCCGGGGCGATCATCGGCTTGGACGGCGTGACGACGAAGGTCGAGGGCAGCGACGGCGGCCGCTCCCGGCCCGCGTTGGCGATGACCACGGCGATGTACGGCAGCAGGGCGCCGAGCACCAGCGCCACGATGGCGACGTACCGCTCCACGTTCCACAGCGAGGCCGCGAGGATCACCGACACGGTCCGGATCGACATGGAGATGACGTACCGCCGCTGCCGGCCCCGCACGTCCTCGGCGAGTCCGGTCCGGGCGCCGGTGATCCGGAACACCTGTCCGTCGCCACGCTGCTTGAGCATCTCAGTCCACCATCCGACCGCAAGGGACTCGTCCCCGTCCCGTACGAGCGTCCGGCCCGTCGGGGAAACCGGTCCGGAACACCCCCCACGGTACGCCGCCCCGGCCCCCGGCTCGATACCGGGGCGGCCCTCTGCCTGCGGCGACCGGAGGATGCCCCGTCGCATACGGCGGCACCCGGTGTGCGCGGTGCGAGGGGCGCGCCCAGACTGGGGCCGAGGACACGGGACGGGACCGGGTCGGACCGTTACGAGGGAGGCGGCCATGGGCTGGCTGTGGGCGATCATCGTGGGATTCGTGCTGGGCGTCATCGCCAAGGCGATCATCCCCGGCAAGCAGCACAGCCCCCTGTGGCTGACCGTCATCGCAGGCACGATCGGCGGCCTGGTCGGCAACGCGGTCGCCCGCGCGGTCGGGGTCGGGGAGACCCGGGGCATCGACTGGACCCGGCATCTCTTCCAGCTCGTCGCCGCGATCATCATCGTGTTCGTCGTCGACCGGCTCTACATGGAGACGCTGGGCAAGAGAAAACAGCGCCAGGTCTGAGGCCCGGCGGAGATACCGAGGGGGTGGCTTCCACAGCGGAAGCCACCCCCTCGGGTCGTGCTCAGGTACCTCGGTCCGTGCTCAGGCCCCGGTGACCTCGACGGCGGCCAGGTTCTTCTTGCCCCGGCGCAGCACCAGCCAGCGGCCGTGCAGCAGGTCCCCGGTGGTCGGCACGGCGTCCTCGGCGGCGACCTTGACGTTGTTCACGTAGGCACCGCCCTCCTTCACCGTGCGGCGCGCGGCCGACTTGCTGGCGACCAGACCGACCTCGGCGAACAGGTCGGTCACCAGACCCAGCTCGGCGACCTGGACGTGCGGGACCTCGGACAGCGCGGCCGCGAGGGTGCGCTCGTCCAGCTCCGCCAGCTCGCCCTGGCCGAAGAGGGCCTTGGACGCGGCGACCACGGCGGCCGTCTGGTCGGCGCCGTGCACCAGCGTCGTCAGCTCCTCGGCCAGCGCGCGCTGGGCGGCACGGGCCTGCGGACGCTCCTCGGTCTGCCGCTCCAGCTCCTCGATCTCCTCGCGGGACTTGAAGCTGAAGATGCGCAGGAACTTGGAGACGTCCCTGTCGTCCGCGTTCAGCCAGAACTGGTAGAACGCGTACGGCGTGGTCATCTCCGCGTCCAGCCACACCGTGCCCGACTCGGTCTTGCCGAACTTGGTGCCGTCCGCCTTGGTGATCAGCGGGGTGCCCAGGGCGTGCACCACGGCATCGGGGTCGACCCGGTGGATCAGGTCGGTGCCCGAGGTGAGGTTGCCCCACTGGTCGCTGCCGCCGGTCTGGAGCGTGCAGCCGTAGCGCCGGTAGAGCTCCAGGAAGTCCATGCCCTGGAGGATCTGGTAGCTGAACTCGGTGTAGCTGATGCCCGCGTCCGAGTTCAGGCGGCGGGAGACGGCCTCCTTGGCGATCATCTTGTTCACCCGGAAGTGCTTGCCGATGTCGCGCAGGAACTCGATGGCCGACATGCCCTGGGTCCAGTCCAGGTTGTTGACCATGACGGCCGCGTTCGGGCCCTCGAAGTCCAGCAGCGGCTGGATCTGGGCGCGCAGCCGCTCCACCCACTGGGCGACGATCTCCGGCGCGTTCAGCGTGCGCTCGGCGGTGGGCTTCGGGTCGCCGATCAGACCGGTGGCGCCCCCGACCAGGCCCAGCGGGCGGTGGCCCGCGTCCTGGATACGGCGCATGGTCAGGATCTGGACCAGGTTGCCGAGGTGCAGGCTGGGCGCGGTCGGGTCGAAGCCGCAATAGAACGTGACGGGACCGTCCGCGAACGCCTTGCGCAGCGCGTCTTCGTCGGTGGAGAGGGCGATCAGCCCGCGCCACTTCAGTTCGTCGACGATGTCCGTCACGGTTCTCGTGTCTCCTTGAAGATCAGTCGACTGTCCGATGACAGCCGACTACGAGGTTATACGCCCTGGCTGACAGAGCTCATATTGAAATCCGGGATGCGCAGCGCGGGCATCGCGGCCCGGGTGAACCAGTCGCTCCACTCGCGCGGCAGCGTGCGCTCGGTGCGCCCGGCCTCGGAGGCCCGTCCGAGCAGTCCGACCGGCGACTCGTTGAACCGGAAGTTGTTCACCTGCCCGGTGACCTCGCCGTTCTCCACCAGGTACACGCCGTCCCTGGTCAGACCGGTGAGCAGCAGGGTCGCCGGGTCCACCTCGCGGATGTACCAGAGGCAGGTCAGCAGCAGTCCGCGCTCGGTGTTCGCGACCATCTCGTCCAGCGAGCGGTCCTCGCCGCCGTCCAGGATCAGGTTCCCGAGCGCCGGGGCGACGGGCAGACCGGTCAGGCCCGCGCCGTGCCGGGTGGTGGTGAGGTTGCGCAGGACACCCTCGCCGATCCAGTCGGTGGGCTGGACGGGCAGCCCGTTGTCGAAGACGGACTGGTCGCCGCCGGAGGAGTGCGCCACCACGAAGGGCGCGCATTCGAGACCCGGCTCGTTCGGGTCGCTGCGCAGGGTGAGCGGCAGCTCGCTGAGCCGGTCGCCGACCCGGGTGCCGCCGCCCGGCTTGGAGAACACCGTGCGCCCCTCGGCCGCGTCCCGGCCCGAGGACGACCACAGCTGGTAGATCAGCAGGTCGGCCACGGCGGACGGCGGCAGCAGCGTCTCGTACCGCCCGGCGGGCAGCTCCACGCGCCGCTCGGCCCACCCGAGACGTACGGCCAGCTCGGCGTCCAGCGCGGCCGGGTCGACGTCCTTGAAGTCCCGCGTGGAGCGCCCGGCCCAGGCCGAGCGGGTGCGGTCGGGCGACTTGGCGTTCAGCTCCAGGGTGCCGGTCGGCTGGTCGTGCCTGAGGCGGAGCCCGGTGGAGGTGCCGAGGTAGGTCGAGACCATCTCGTGGTTGGCGAAGCCGTACAGCTCGCGGCCGCCCGCGCGGGCCCGCGCGAACGACTCACCCAGGGCGGGCGCGAAGTCCGCGAAGACGGCGGAGGAGGTCTCCAGGGGCGCGTCCGTGAAGTCGGGGGAGTGCGGCACCCCGCTGACCAGCGGCTGAGCGTCCTCGGCCGGACCGGCCGCCCGCGCGGCGGCCTCGGCGGCCCGCACCAGCGGCTCCAGGTCCTCGTCCGTGACGGCGGACCGCGAGACGACCCCGGAGGCGGTGCCCTGCTGCCCGTTCACGGTCGCGATCACCGTGAGGGTACGGCCCCGGGTCACGCCGTTGGTCGTGAGCGCGTTGCCCGCCCAACGGAGGTTGGCGGTGGAGTACTCGTCCGCGAGGACGACACAGCCGTCCGCCCGGGACAGCGCGAGGGCCCGCTCGACGACCTCGTGCGGCTTGCTGGTGCGCGGGCTCATCGACCGGCCTCCTGAGTCGTGTTCAGAATGTTGACGCCCTTGAACAGAGCGGAGGGGCAGCCGTGCGAGACGGCGGCGACCTGGCCCGGCTGGGCCTTGCCGCAGTTGAAGGCACCGCCGAGCACATAGGTCTGCGGACCGCCCACGGCGGCCATCGAACCCCAGAAGTCGGTGGTCGTGGCCTGATAGGCGACGTCCCGCAGCTGACCGGTGATGCGCCCGTTCTCGATCCGGAAGAACCGCTGCCCGGTGAACTGGAAGTTGTACCGCTGCATGTCGATGGACCAGGACCGGTCACCGACGACATAGATCCCCCGGTCCACGCCCCCGATCAGGTCCTCGGTGGAGAGCCCGGCGGGGTCCGGCTGGAGCGACACGTTGGCCATGCGCTGTACGGGCACATGCGCGGGGGAGTCCGCGAAGGCACACCCGTTGGACCGGTCGAACCCGGTCAACTTGGCGATCCGACGGTCCAGTTGGTATCCGACCAGCGTGCCGTCCTTCACCAGGTCCCAGGACTGCGCGGCCACACCCTCGTCGTCGTAGCCGACGGTCGCGAGCCCGTGCTCGGCGGTGCGGTCACCGGTGACGTTCATCCGCTCGGAGCCGTACTTCAGCTTGCCGAGCTGGTCGAAGGTGGCGAAGGAGGTACCGGCGTACGCGGCCTCGTAGCCAAGGGCGCGGTCCAACTCCGTTGCGTGACCGATGGATTCGTGGATGGTGAGCCACAGGTTGGACGGGTCCACGACGAGGTCGTACAGCCCCGGCTCCACGCTGGGTGCCCGCATCTTCTCGGCCAACAGCTCCGGGATCCGCTCCAGTTCGGAGTCCCAGTCCCACCCGGTGCCCTTGAGGTACTCCCAGCCACGCCCCACCGGCGGAGCGAGGGTGCGCATCGAGTCGAACTCACCGCTGGAGTCGTCCACGCAGACGGCCGTCAACTCCGGGTGCAGCCGGACGCGTTGCTGCGTCGTCACGGTCCCGGCGGTGTCCGCGTAGAACTTGTTCTCGTGCACGGTGAGCAGTGAGGCGTCCACATGGCTCACGCCCTGGGCCGTGAGCAGCCGGTTGCTCCACTCCGCGAGCAGCGCGGCCTTCTCCTCGTCCGGCACGGAGAAGGGGTCGATCTCGTACGAGGACACCCAGGTCTTGTCGGCGTGCACGGGCTCGTTCGCCAACTCCACCCGCTCGTCCGACCCGGCCGCCTTGATGACCTTCGCGGACAGCTTGGCCATCGCGACGGCCTGCGAGGCGACCTTGGCTGCGCCGTCCATGGTGAGGTCCACCCCGGAGGCGAACCCCCAACTCCCCCCGTGTACGACCCGTACGGCGTACCCGAGGTCGGTGGTGTCCGACGACCCGGCCGGCTTGGCGTCCCTCAACCGCCACGATGCGCTGCGCACCTTCTCCAGCCGGAAGTCGGCGTGCTCGGCACCGAGTGCGCGGGCGCGGGCGAGGGCGGCGTCGGCGAGGGCGCGTAGGGGGAGTGCCAGGAACGTCGGTTCGATGCCATGGGCCACAGGTGGTTCCCCCAGGTCAAGGCTTTCGCTGCCGGAGCGGTTGTGCAGCGAGACGGATAGGTCGAAGTGAAGTATGTCGTGTACGTTCGCGGCGGTACCACCGACAATCGCGCCGCGGACCGATGCCCTGCACACGGAATTGCCGCAGGCGTGTGCTCAGGAAGAACACTGATGGCATCATGACGCCATGCAGGGGTGGGGGAAGGGTTTCCGTGCTTGGCTCTTGTCACTCGACGAGCCCGGAGCACGTGCGCTGCTGACATGGAATCAGTGTTTGCGCGATCGCGCGTGTGGACCCCGCCACGAGACGCGGTCTTCTTCGCCGGTGACCCGGCGCGAGCTGAATACCTTCCGGGTGTGGGTTACGCGAGCGAAGCAGCATCAGCTGGACTCGGCCGCCAGATGCGGGCTGACCTGGGCGTGCAGGGTGTTGATCGACAACCTCGGTTGTCCGCCGGATGTGATCCGGCAGCCGACGCTCGAACAACTGCGGACCATGCTGGAAGTGCTCGATCCCGCACTGGCCCGGTGCGCGCTGTACGGGTTGTTGGCGGGAGACCTGAGCAAACTTCCCGCGGTGGGTATGGCCCACAAGTACGCGAACATCCTGTGGCCGGCCGCGGAGTCACTGCCGCCCTCCGACCCCGCCGAGACGCTGAGGAGAGTTGTGACAGCAGCAGAGCGCCGGGGGCCGGGTGCCCCGGTCGACGTCGTCGAACGTTCTTCGGGCGACGACGGACGCTCTTCGGGTGAAGGCATACGGCCCGATGCACACGAGGAGCGCCTGGCAGACGCCTCCTCGGAGGGTAGCGAGGAGCCGCACGGCGAGCTGGCTGAGCTCAAGCAGGTCGGCGCGCGCCTGACCACACTGCTCCGGGCCGCCGCGGACGCGGTGGAGAACGGTCGGCGCCCGGCCGCGACCGGCGATGTCGTCGACACACTGACGGGATGGGTCGTACTCCGCGAGCGCATCGCGGACCGCTGCGCGGACGCGGGCGTCGACTGGCCGGACGAGTCCGACTACGCGTGGCTGGCAGCCGAACAGCTCCGGCTGGAGAAGGCCCGGGCCGACCTCGCCTCGTTGCGTGAACGGGCCGATTCGTACGACACCCTTATCGGCGCGACTGTGGATGCGGACGAGACGGCGACTCTCAGCATGCTGCGCGACCGGGTGCATGCCCAGATCGACGAGCTCATGACCGCTCTGGGCAAGGGCGCGTACTCCGTGACGACCGTTGTCGGTGACCGTGCCTCTGTCACGACACCAGCCGGGGAAGACTCCCATTCGGACGCTGACAGTACGGCCCCGGCGGACGATGACACCACCGGTCTGATACCGGACGCGGAGGTGCGGCCGGGCGTCGGGCGCGTGGACGATGTTCCGGCACTGCGGCGGGGCGACGCGCCGACGCCGGACCAGCCGGAATCGCCGTCTGCCGAGAACCAGCCGGAGCAGGGGGCGCCCACCGTGGCCCAGCCCTCCGCGGCCACTCCGGAAGCGCCGGTCGAGGTCGAGTCGGCGGAGGACGGCGCGGCTCGCGCGGAGACGCCGACGGTGACGCCCGACGCGCCCGCGCAGGTCGCTTCCGCCCCGTTCGCCGTTGACACCGAGCCGGGAGACACGTCAACGGCGCCCGTCGAGCTTCCCGTTGCCCTCGACCTGGCCACCGCCACGAACACCGACGGCCACACGGAGGAAAGCGGCCTCGATGGTCCGGACGCGGAACTCACCGGAGCCCGGGACACGGATGCCGCGGGCACCGTCCAGGAACAGCCCCAGGAATTCCGTACCGTCCACTCCTCGTCCTCCGACGCGAACTCGGAGGACGAGCCGTGGCCCGCGGCAGTCGTCGACGCCGACTGGGACGTGCGTGCCCCGTGGGACTCGGGACAGGAACCGCCCGTCGCGCGACTGGTGGCTGCCGGACGCCTCGCCGAGGCCTACTGGATGACGGCGGCCTCGGCCGAGCCCGACATCCGGGCCCGCGCTCTTGCTTTCGCCGCCGCCGCGTTCGGCTGCGTGACTGAGTCGGAAGCCACGGACGTCCAGATCCTGCACGACCTGGACCCCGCCCGGCTCGCCCAGGACAGGGACGCCCACCTGACGGCCCTCGTCGCGGCCCTCCGCGCCGGGCTGACCGCTTGCTGGCCGCACACGCTGGTCAGCGACTTCACGGCACCGGCCGGCCTGGCGGCGCCCTGGCAGGAACTGCTCACGGTCCTGGTCGCCGCGGTCCGCAACGGGCGGTCGTTCGACCCGGGCGCCCAGCACGCCGACGACAGCCAGGAGCACGATCTCCGAGAGGAGCTCGGCTCGCAGGCACAGCAACTGCTCGACAGTCTCTCCCGCAGGAAGACCAAGTACCAGCGCGCAACTCGAGTCCTTCAGTACCTCGTCGGTCCGATGGGCGAACTCGGCGTGGCCCTGGGCGATGTCATCCAATGGGTGGCCGGTGGCGAGCTGCCTGCCGTCGGCTTCCGCCCCCGGGCGGAGGAACTGCGGGATCATGACTACGTGGACCGCCTGATCGAACAGACCGACAGTCGGTTCCGCACGCCCAAGCAGGCCAAGGAACCGATCACCGCAGGCGCGTTGCGCCAGTTGCACGCCGCCTGCCGGTCGGTGTCGGACGTCCTCGTGAAGGCGGACGCGGTCGCCGCGAGCCTGATGCGGCCGACCGGCCTCGGCCAATCGGGCATACCGGACCTTGCTGCGGCACGCCGTGACCTGCGCCACGTGACCCCGCCGCCGGGCGTGGGCGGCGCGGCGCTGCTGCTGCTCCTGCACTGGCTGGAGGGCAGTACCCCGCCCTTGTCGGCGCCCGAGGACCGTCCGGACGGCGACGGCGAGAGTACGACGCCCTCGGCCGACTGCCTGCTTGCCCTGCCCGAACTGCCGCGTGACGACTCGGGCCTGCCCGACCTGCACGACACCCGCACCGCCCGCCGCATGGCGGCGCTCATGGCCGATCCGGACGCCGAACAGGCTTTGCGCCGCTACCTCACCCGTGGCGACCTGCACCTCGCACGAGCCCTGGTGGACTCCGTAAGGCAGGACGCGAGTGTCTACGGTGCCGTGGATGCCGACTGGGCGGAGAGCGCGGAGCGTCGTCTGCAACAGGCTCAGGAGAACTGGCGGGCGACGGTACGGCGCCGTCACACGAAGGCCGCGGGGCTGCTCGCGCAGATGCGTACCCTCAACCTGCTGGCTCCCGACCAGGAACGTCTGTTCACAGGCCGACTCCAGGAGTTCGCCCACGGCGAGGACCTCGGCCGGTACCGGTACGCGGTCGCGCGGCTCGACGAACTCGGCCAAGAGCTGTCCCAGCTCGTACAGCGTTCGACGCGTCGGCAGCTCCAAGAACTGGAGCAGCTGAGGCTCGCCCCGGGACGCCCGCTCGGTCAGGCGGAGTACGACCGTATCGCCAAGCTGATCACCGAGGGCGACACTGTCACGGCCGAGGAATTCCTGGCCCTTGCACGCGGCGGCAGGCCGCTGCCCGAGCGTCCCGAGGACGACGACGCCGAACTCGCCGACTTCATAGGGGACCTGGCCGGTCCGGGTGTCCCTCAGCCGGGCGGTGACGGAGTCGATGCCGACTGGTGGGCGCACGCCTACGGTCCGGACGTCCAGTTGACGGAGGCGGCCGAACTCGGCCTGAAGTCCTGGAAGGCCCTGTGCACCCGGCACGGACGCAACAGTGAGTGGCAGCAGCATCTGCCCCGTGTGTTGAGGCTGTTGGGCCTGGAACCGCACGGTCAGCCGGTCGTGGAGACGCGGACGCAGGGCGTGCGCCGGTTCAAGGTGCGGGCGCGAGTCGCCGAGCGCACCGGTTACGTCGCGGCGCTCGGATCCCAGGCCACGTCGTACACCATCCAGCTCATCTGGGAGGAGCAGCGGGCGAATGGTCCGCTGGCCCATCTGGAGGACGCCGACGTCGACGCCAACCTGGTGCTCTACCTGCACCCCCTGGGCATCGACGGGCGTCGTCGGCTGGCCGACGCCTCGCGGTCGGGGGCTCAGCCGGCCTTGGTCGTCGACCCTGCGGTCGTCGGGTGGATGGCGGCCCGCGCGCCGGGCAGCTTCCGTGCCATGCAGCGGGTCACCTTGCCCTGGGCCGCGTACAACCCGTACACGCCGTTCGTGGCGGGCCTTGTGCCCGCGGAGGTCTTCTACGGCCGTGACGAGGAGATGCGCGAGGTCATGGACCCGCGCGGGGGACTGTTCCTGTACGGCGGCCGCCAGCTCGGCAAGTCCGCGCTGCTGCGCAGAGTCGCGAAGATCTTTCCCCGGCGCTCCGACGACTACGTCGCCGTCTACCTCGACCTGTTGAAGGCGGAGATCGGTCAGGCCGAGGCCCCCGACAAGATCTGGAGCATGCTCGCCGACGAGCTCAAGCGGCGGGGCGTCTTCGGTAACCGACGCGTCGAACAGGCCGGGCCAGACCTGATCGTACGCCGCCTCGGCGAGTGGCTGGACGAGGACGAGTCGCGCCGCTTGCTGGTCCTCGCGGACGAGGCGGACGCGTTCCTGACCGCGGATTCGCGCCGGACGTTCAAGGTGGGCGGTGAGTCGACCTTCCCGAACGTCAAACGCTTCCAGCAGCTCATGGAGCACTCGGACCGGCGTTTCAAGATTGTTTTCGCCGGTCTGCACCAGGTGCAGCGCTTCGGCGCCCTGTCCAATGTCTCCACCGCCCACGGCGGCCCGGACGTGCTGGTGGGGCCGCTGAAGCAACAGGCCGCGCTCAAACTGGTCACCGAGCCCATGGCTGCGCTGGGTTACGTCTTCGAGCGCCCCGAGCTGGTCTGGCGCATCCTCGCCATCACCAACTACCAGGCGAACCTCGTTCAGATCTTCTGCAGCGAGCTCGTCCGGACACTGCACTCGCGACCGTATGTGATCACCGGCCGGGCCATGGCTATCACCGACGGGGACGTGCAGGAGGTGGCGGCGTCCGAGACGCTCCGACGCAGGATCGCGGAACGGCTGCGCTTCACGATCAACCTGGAAGACCGCTACCGGGTCCTCGCGCTCGTCATAGCGCTGCGCAGCCTTGAAGACAGTTATCGCGGCGGCTACAGCGCCAAGGAGCTGCTGGACCTCGCACGGGACGCGTGGCCGGCGGGCTTCGAGGAATGCGGCGTCCAGCAGGCCGAGATCTATCTCACCGAGATGGTCGGCCTCGGCCTGCTGATCCGGCTGGGCGACCGGGCGGGCTTCGCCGTACGCAGCCCGAACGTGGTGAACATGCTCGGCACGCGCGAGGAGTTGGAACTCGAACTGCACGAGACCGAGTTCGGCCTGCCCTACGACTACAACCCTCGAGCCGCGAGGCGTGTCCTCGGCAGGGACAGCAGCACCGGCGTCCAACGCTACAGTCCCCTCACCGAGGGCCAGCTCCACGAGGCGGCCCAGCCCGGTGTCTCGGTGGTCCCGACGACGGAACTTCATCAACCGGAACTGGTGCTGCGAGCCGTCGCCGCGTTCGCCGAGGGGCGCGGGGTGAGGGTTGTCCGTGCTGACGGAGCCGACGTGCGGCCCGCGCTGACGGACGCAGTGTCCCGTCCGCGCACGGCGCACGTCGTCCTCGTTGATCTGCGCGGGGTGCCCGTCGACGGCCTCGGGGAACAGCTTCGGCTGGCCGTCGAACATGCCGGGCCTCCTGCCGACAAGCACGTGCCTCAGAGCGAAGGTCGCAAGGAGAAGCAGACTCGGTCCGTGCTCGTGGTCGCCGACGCTGAGGCTGTGGGTGTTCTGCGTGCCGCCGACGAGGGCCGGCGTCTGCGGGTGCGGATCCTGAAGCCGCTGCGCTGGACGGCGGATTCCCTGCGGGCCTGGCCGGAGTGTCCCTTCGTCTCTGGTGAGGACCGTCGGCGTCTGACCGCGGCGACCTCCGGCTGGCCGCGCTGGACGGAGACCGCGGTCGCCGATGTGTCGCTGCGCGGGGCCACGCTCGACGATGCCCTCGAGCACATCCGCACGGTCACGACCAAGCCCACGAATGTCGCGGAACACCTGAGACTCTCCGGCCTCACCGAACAGGACCTCGCACTGCTGGAGATGTGGACCGCGTACGTCGAGGAGGGCCAAGGCGTTCCCGTCGACGACGTTGAGGCTGCGACCGGGCTGTCGGCCCGGGAGGCGGCGGACTGGCTGGCCCACCTGGACAGACTCGGCGTTCTCGACGAGGCTGGCGACGGCCTGGCGGTCGACCCCGTCACGTTCCGGGCGCTGCGGGCACGGGTCACGGGGACTTCGTGACGGCGGAGCAGGGCGACGGAAGTCTCCTCAGCCTGCCCGGTGTCCGACGGCAACTCGACTCGATGGCCGCCGACCTGGCTGCCGGCCTCAACTGCCTCTGGCTGCTGCCCGATCATCTGGTCGACACGGGGCATGCCGAGGAGCTGTACCGCGCGGCCCTCCACTCGGCGCCGGACCGCCTGGACATACGGCCACCGGAGGTTCTACCGGTCCCCGCTCCGCGGAGGCCGGAAGCGGGCGAGGCCGGACCCAGGGCGTCGTTGGACGACGGGGAGCGGGCGTGGGGCAGGGGCGTCGAGGAGGTCTGGGAAGGGGACGACGCCTGGGACAGCCTGCCGGACCTCGATTTCGACGACGGCTTCGACATCGGCTGGACCGAGGCCGCCCCGGTCCCGGCCCGGTCACTCCCGCTCGAGCACGCCATGCCGGAGCTCTTCGAGCGCCTGGGCAAGGAACTGGCGGTGAGCCCCACCGAGGTGATCGAGCGGCTCGCGGTCCGCGGCAGCCGCTGGCGGCCCGTCGTCGGCCTGCGCGCATGGTGCGAAACGGAGGAGACGGCCTCTGAGCCAGCGGGTGCCCCAGCCTCGGGCAGAGGCAGCGCGATCGAACGGCTCTTGCGCTCCTTGACCGCCGCGGTGAAGGAGGCGGGTCTGTCTCCTCAGGAGCGTCCTCGGCTGCTCATCGTCGCCCGTCTCCGAGACCTCCCGGTGTCGCTGGTCAACGAACTGGACCGGGACATCGCCACGACAGCCGTTCACTGGTGGTGGGGCACGGTGGGACGACTGGACACTGCCCTGGTTGTCGAGGCCGCCAAGCCCCCTACTTCCAGTGGCACGCTGGAACGCCGGATCCTCATGACCGTGCGAGAGGAGACGATCGCTGAACTCGCCTCCTTCGATCTGGTGCTCGCCCGGCGGCTGACCATGGAGTGGGACGGCACCACCCACCGCTTGGACGCCGTGCTGCGCTCCTGCGTCGACAGCCTGCCGACGGCCGATGCCCGTGCCTGCCCGGAAGTCTCGTTCGGGAGGGGCACGCCACGGCGGCCCGGGTCCTCGCTGCGACAAGCCTGGGCCCGGGGCGTCGTGCAGTCGTGGGAAGGGCGACTACGGCATCACCCGGCCCGCTGGTATGCCATAGGCGCACAGGGCGAGCCGCCGGAGTTGTCCGTCGCCGTGGGACAGGCCCAACAGCGGGTGGTGCTGCCATGGATCGAGGATGCCCGGGAACAGCTTGCACGATTGGGCCTCGGGTACGCCACGCGGCCCCTTGGCGTCGTGGTGGCCGACTTCAGCGCACGGCCTCCCGCGGACCTGGGAAACTGCGCCCAGCAGGCGTTTCTCGAATTGGAGGTCGGCTCGCTTCTCGCGGCATACCACGGAGACGGCATCGCCTTCCCCGCGGAGGAACTCAAGCTGCTCAAGCTGCTCGTCAAGGCCAGAAACATCCTCTCGCACCGTGGAGCACTGCGTGATTACACGCTCCGTGCACTCTGTGACGAGCTGACCTCGGCACACCGGCGGTGGGCGAAACTGTAGAGATCCGACAGGCACACACCCGAGCCACTGTCGGTGCCCGCTTGCCCTCCCACGCGGCCCGACCGATAGGTTTTCGGTGAAGCCGCCTGTCCGACGGACGTCGATTCGTCCGGGCGGATTGTCGGAACGCTGCAGACCGCTAATCGAAAGGGTGATCCGTTGAGCCGCTCGGTTCTCGTCACCGGAGGCAACCGGGGCATCGGCCTCGCCATCGCCCGCGCTTTCGCCGACGCCGGCGACAAGGTCGCGATCACGTACCGCTCGGGCGAGCCCCCGGCGGGCTTCCTCGCCGTCAAGTGCGACATCACCGACGCCGAGCAGGTCGAGCAGGCGTACAAGGAGATCGAGGAGCAGCACGGCCCGGTCGAGGTCCTCGTCGCCAACGCGGGCGTGACCAAGGACCAGCTCCTGATGCGCATGTCCGAGGAGGACTTCACCTCGGTCGTCGACACCAACCTGACCGGCACCTTCCGCGTCGTGAAGCGCGCCAACCGCGGGATGCTGCGCGCCAAGAAGGGCCGCGTCGTCCTGATCTCCTCGGTGGTCGGTCTGCTGGGCTCGGCCGGGCAGGCGAACTACGCCGCCTCCAAGGCCGCCATGGTCGGCTTCGCGCGCTCCCTCGCCCGTGAGCTGGGCTCGCGCAACATCACCTTCAACGTCGTCGCCCCCGGCTTCGTCGACACCGACATGACCAAGGCGCTCACCGACGAGCAGCGCAAGGGCATCGTGTCGCAGGTGCCGCTCGGCCGCTACGCGCAGCCGGAGGAGGTCGCCGCCGCCGTGCGCTTCCTCGCCTCGGACGACGCCTCGTACATCACTGGAGCCGTCATCCCCGTTGACGGCGGACTGGGAATGGGTCACTGATCACCATGAGCGGAATTCTCGAGGGCAAGCGCATCCTGGTCACGGGTGTGCTGATGGAGTCCTCCATCGCCTTCCACGTCGCCAAGCTCGCGCAGGAGCAGGGTGCCGAGATCATCCTGACCGCCTTCCCGCGGCCCACGCTGACCGAGCGCATCGCCAAGAAGCTGCCGAAGCCCGCCAAGGTCATCGAGCTGGACGTCACCAACGAGGAGCACCTCGCGCGCCTGGCCGACGTGGTCGGCGAGGAGCTGGGCGGCCTGGACGGCATCGTCCACTCCATCGGCTTCGCCCCGCAGGACGCGCTCGGCGGCAACTTCCTGAACACGCCGTTCGAGTCGGTCGCCACCGCCATGCACGTCTCCGCCTTCTCCCTGAAGGCGCTGACCATGGCCTGCCTGCCGCTGATGCAGAACGGCGGCTCGGTCGTCGGCCTCACCTTCGACGCGCAGTACGCCTGGCCGCAGTACGACTGGATGGGCCCGGCCAAGGCCGCCCTGGAGGCCACCAGCCGCTACATGGCGCGCGACCTGGGCAAGCAGAACATCCGCTGCAACCTCATCTCCGCGGGCCCGATCGGCTCCATGGCCGCGAAGTCCATCCCGGGCTTCTCGGACCTCGCCGCCGTGTGGGACACCCGCTCCCCGCTGGAGTGGGACCTCAAGGACCCCGAGCCGGCCGGCAAGGGCGTCGTCGCCCTGCTGAGCGACTGGTTCCCGAAGACCACCGGCGAGATCATCCACGTCGACGGCGGTCTGCACGCGATCGGCGCCTGAGCCGTACCTGTGCCTGCGAGGCCCGCGTCCCGGAAGGGGTGCGGGCCTCGTCCCGTAGGGGAGCGGTCCGGTGCGCCGCAGGGTCCGTCACTCGTGAGAGGTACGCCGGTCCACCCGAGCCGCGTCACTCGTTCGGCTCACCTGCCGGGCCGTACCGGCGCCTGCACCGCACGCTCGAAGCAGGCGTTGTCCCGCCCGCCCCTCCGCAGCCCGGCCGAGGAGGTTCCCTTGTGCGCCTGTCCCGCAGCCTGGCCCCGGTGACCGCGGCCCTGGCCCTCGTCCTGTCCCTGCCCTTCGACGCGCTCGCGCCCGCGCGCGCGGACGACTCCGCGCCCGCCCCCACCTTCGGCGCCGCCTGCCGCACCTCCGTCGAGGGCTCGCACGTGGTCGCCTACTGCCACAACCCCTACGTGGACACCGACCGGGTCCGCCTGCACATCGAGTGCGCCCGCTGGTGGGACATCGACACCGACAGCGCGCCCGTGGACACCGACGCGGCCATGACGGTCAAGCTGACCGGCCGCTGCTGGAAGGAGATCCGTTCGGTGTGGATCAGCCACCAGAAGGTGCGCTGAACCGGCCCGCGCGGCACAGGAACGGATAGCTGGCGGCCTCCATGGCGGCCATGTCCGCGTCGCCCGCGCGGATCGCGTCCACCAGGCGGGCGTGGTCCATGTGCGTCTCGGGGGTCAGCCCGTCACTCACGTCGGCGCGCAGCCAGTCGCGCAGCACCTCGCCGAGGTCGGCGTACATCGCCGTCATGACGTCGTTGTGCGAGGCCGCCACCACCGCCAGGTGGAAGGTCGCGTCGGCCGCCACGAACGCCTCCGCCTCCCCGGTCTCCCACGCCTCCTCGCGCTTGGTCAGGAGCGCGTCGAGCTGCTTGAGGTCCTTCTCGGTGCGCCGCTCGGCCGCCATCCGCGCCGCCGCCGACTCCAGCGTGGACCGCAGCTCCGCGATGTGCCGGGGGTCGGCGTCGGCGAACCTGCGGTGCATGACACCGGCCAGCTCGCTCGTCGCCACGACGTACGTACCGGAGCCCTGGCGGATGTCCAGCAGACCGTTGTGCGCGAGCGCGCGGACGGCCTCGCGGACGGTGTTGCGGGCGACGCCCAGCTGCTCGACCAGCTCCGGCTCGGTGGGGATGCGCGAGCCGACCGGCCACTCGCCGGAGGCGATCTGATTCCGCAACTCGGCGATGACCTGCTCGGACAGCGCCGAACGTCGGGGGTGACTCAGGGGCATGGCACACCTTCGCACGCGAACGCGGGGTGCGGCCGCTCCGGGGATGGACAACCAATCATCCCATGATTCTATGATGGGCCACATGGCGAGTGAAGAAACCGGGACCGTGGCGGCCCGCACGGAAGAGCCGCGCACCACGCGCGGTACGGACGGACAGACCACGTCATCCCCGCGCGCGTGGATGACACGACTGCTGGTCGTCGGCATCGTCCTGTCCGCGCTGAACCTGCGCCCGGCCATCACGAGCCTCGGCGCCCTCCTGGAGGAGGTCCGCGACGGGCTCGGCATGAGCGGCAGCGTGGCGGGCCTGCTGACCTCCGTCCCCCCGCTGTGCTTCGCGGTCTTCGGCGCCACCGCGCCCCGCCTCGCCCGCCGCTTCGGCCTGGGCGCCGTGGTCTGCGCGGGCATGACCGCCATCACCGCGGGGCTCCTGATACGCCCCTACGTCGGCAGCACCCCCGGCTTCCTCGCCGCCAGCGCGCTGGCCCTCATGGGCATCGCCGTCAGCAACGTCCTGATGCCGGTCATCGTCAAGCGCTGGTTCCCGGACCGCGTGGGCTCCATGACGGGCCTGTACTCCATGGCGCTCGCCGCGGGCACGGCGGTGGCCGCGGCGGTCGCCGTCCCGCTGGCCCACGCCCTCGGCGGCTGGCAGCCGGGCCTCGCGATCTGGGCGGCACTGGCGGGATCGGCGATCCTGCCGTGGCTGCCGCTGCTGAGGGACCCCTCCGGGGGAGGCAGGGGCCGGGGCGCGGACAGCCGGACCCGCTCCGGCACCGCAGGCGAGCCCACGGCACGGCCCGGA
>NZ_WWIR01000645.1 GCF_009863025.1 Streptomyces sp. SID4985
GGGGCGGTGGGGCTGGTTCTCGCGGTGGGGGTGCCGGTGACGGTGGGGGTGCTGGTTGCCGCGGGGGTGCCCGCGCGGACCGTGGTGCCCATGTGCGGCTCCACGCGGCAGCGGCTCGGCTGGGCGGTGTCCGTCTTCGCTCTCGGCACGCTCGGCGTCATCGTGGGTCTGTTCATCTATGACGCGGGCGTCGGCCTGGGGAGCGCCGATGCACGGATCGCGCTGGTGGGCGTGCCGTACGCCGTGGCCGCCGCGTTCTTCGTCCCGAGCAGGTGGGTGCGCCTGGGCGCGGTGGCCGTGCTGGCGGCCGGGGTGGCGTACGGCGGTTTCATCGGCCCGGCGCAGGCGCAACAGCGCCGCCACGACGCGGACTTCGCCCGCTACCGGGAGCACGCGGAACTCCAGTACCTGGGCACCCCGCCCCCGGGCATGAAATTCTCCCGCGCCGAGATCGGCCCCGCCTACTTCGGCGTCGCCTACCGTCCCGCCCGACAGGACGAACGCGGGTACGTGGACCTCATCGTCCGCCCACCCGTCACATCGGCGCTCCAATGCCCCGATGTCCTGCAGAAGGGAGCAACCTGCGAGGTGACCGCCCCCGGCGACATGCGCACGGTCGTCGGCTTCCCCGGCGGCCACGCGATCACCCTCACCCGCCGCCACCGGAACGTCGAGTTCGAGGTCTCCAGCCAGACCCTGGACGAAACGGGGCTACGTCGCTTCCTGAACTCTCTACGCCCGCTGTCGGACCAGGAGTTGGAGAAGCTCATGCGCGAGAGGGAGATCGGCTACCGGCTCTGACTGGATTTCGTCATCCGCTCCCGTACAGCCCGGTGGCCAGGTCCAGTACGCGTCGTACGGCCGGGTCCGGGTCCGGGTGGTGGACGGCGAGGACGGTGCTCTCCAGGTGCTCGGGCGCGCCGCGCAGCGGGACGTAGGTGATGCCGGGCACCGGCAGGTCGAGCAGAGCTTCCGTGAGCAGACTGACGCACAGACCCGAGGCGACGTAGCTGAGCAGGCCGGTGAGGTCGTCGGCGGATGCCCGGACGGCCGGGGTGAACCCGGCTGCCTCGCAGACGCGGTGGATCTGGTCCCGCAGCGTCGGCAGGGCGCTCCCGGTCGGCAGGACGAACGGTTCGCCGCGCAGCTCGGCCAGGTCCAGGGCCTCGGCGTGCGCCAGCCGGTGGCCCGTCGGCAGGGCGGCCATCACGCGTTCGCGGGCGAACACATCGGCGACCAGTTCCGCCGGGACGGCGCTGGGGTCACGGACGAAGCCGAGGTCGAGCGAGCCCGCGCGGACCATCTCGGCCACCACGGCCGAGGAGTCCTGGTGCAGCCGGATGCGCAGACCGGGCAGCTCCTCGGCCGCCGCGCCCAGCAGCCGGGGCAGATAGCGCAGGCTCAGCAGGCTCACGTAGCCGAGGCGCAGGTCGCCCTCGAGGCCGCTGCCGACACGGCGGGCCCGGTCGAGGGCCGCCGACTCGGCGGCGAGCAGGCGGGCCGTGTCGGCAGCGAACGCCTCCCCGGCCGGGGTGAGGACCACACCGCCCGGTCCGCGGTCGAAGAGCCGGACACCCACCCGGCGTTCCAGCCGCTGGATGGCCTGGCTGAGCGGCGGCTGGCGCATCGAGAGCCGCTCGGCCGCGCGCCCGAAATGCCGCTCCTCGGCCACGACCAGAAACTGTTCGAGTAGTCGGCTGGAGAGGTCCATATCCCGGAGGATATGGGATGCCCCGGATTTGATATTGGACGGGTGTCGCTCGGCCCGCGTGTACTGGCCGGCACAGCCATCGAGCACCAGAAGGCGTCACCAAGGAGAGCCAGCCATGGCGTACGTACCGCCCCCCTTCGACCCCGAACTCGCCGTCGCGCTGAAGGCGGTCAACCAGGTGTTGCCGCCGACGCTGACCGCCGAGCAGATCGGCATGGCCCGCCAGAGCCCGGCCCTGCGGATGCTCGCCGACATGGACCTGACCATGGGCGGGGCCTTCGAGACGGAGGACCGGACCGTGCCGGGCCCCGAGGGCGCCCCCGACATCTCGCTGCTGATCTGCCGCCCCACCACGCCCTCGACCGGCCGTCCCCGTCCCGTCCTCTACTACACCCACGGCGGCGGCATGGTCATCGGCAACAACAGGGTTGGCGTCGAGCTGCCCCTGACCTGGGCCAGGGAGCTGGACGCGATCGTCGTGTCCGTGGAGTACCGGCTGGCGCCGGAGCACCCGCACCCCGCGCCGGTCGAGGATGTGCGCGCCGGGCTGCTGTGGACGGTGGAACACGCCGAGGAGTTCGGCGGCGACCCCGAGCGGATCGT
This sequence comes from Streptomyces sp. SID4985, assembly GCF_009863025.1. Lineage (GTDB taxonomy): Bacteria > Actinomycetota > Actinomycetes > Streptomycetales > Streptomycetaceae > Streptomyces. Next base: position 2,315 of record NZ_WWIR01000645.1, read on the forward strand.
CACGGTGGGTACGAGTGCCGGAGGCGCCCTCACGGCCGCGCTGGGGCTGCTCCTCCGGGACCGCGGGGGCCCGCGGCCGCTCGGCCAGATGCTGCTGTGCGCGATGCTCGACGACCGCAACGACACCCCTTCCACCCACCAGATGGCGGGCATCGGCGTCTTCGACCGCACGGCCAACGAGACGGGGTGGACCGCGCTGCTCGGCGAGCGCCGCAGCGGCCCGGACGTCTCCCCCTACGCCGCCCCCGCCCGCGCCGAGGACCTCACCGGCCTGCCCCCGACCTTCATGGACGTCGGGTCCGCGGACACCCTGCGCGACGAGGTCGTCGCCTTCGCCTCCCGCATCTGGCAGTCCGGTGGTGTGGCCGAACTCCACGCCTGGCCCGGCGGCTTCCACAGTTTCATCGGCTTCGCCCCCGAGGCGACGCTGTCCCGGTCGGCCCGGGTGGTGCAGGTGGACTGGCTGCGCAGGCTCCTCGCGGAGTGAGGACCGGGGACCGCTCGCCCGGTCAGCGGGGCGTCGGGCCCGTCCGGTCCGCTCCCTTGGCGCCCGCCGTCCAGGAGGCGAGTATGCGCAGGGCGTCGTGGGAGGGGGTGCCCGGCTCCGCGGTGTAGGTGACCACCTGCTGGTCGGGGTCGGTGACGCAGGTGAGCGTGTTCCAGTCGAGGGTGAGGTCACCGGCGACCGGATGGCGCAGCACCTTCGTTCCCATGCCGCGCGTGGCGACACGGTGGGCGCCCCACCAGCGACGGAAGTCCTCGTCCCGCATGGAGAGTTCGCCGACCAGTGCGGTCAGCCGGGGGTCCTGCGGGTCACGGGCGGCCTCCATGCGCAACTGGGCGACGCCGGTCTGGGCGACCTCCGGCCAGTCCCGGTAGAGGGCCCTGACGGCGGGGTCCAGGAAGACCATCCGTACGTAATTGCGCTGCTTGTCGGGGATGTTGTCGAAGTCGCCGAGCAACGCGGCGGCCAGGGGATTCCAGGCGAGGACGTCCATACGGCGGCCCAGGACCATGGCCGGGATGTGGGACAGGTTGTCCAGTAGCTGTTGCAGCTGCGGCTGGACCTTCTGCGGGACCCGCCGCCGCGGCCGGTGCGCGTCCTTTCCGGCCAGTTCCAGCATGTACGCGCGCTCGTCGTCGTCGAGCCGCAGGACGTCGGCGATGATGTCCAGCACCGCCGCGGACGCCTGGCGGCGCCCCTGTTCGAGGCGCGTGTAATAGTCCGTGCTGATCGAGGCGAGCAGGGCCACCTCCTCGCGGCGCAGGCCCGTGACGCGGCGCCGTCCTCCTCCGCCGTCCGCCAGCCCCACCATGGCCGGGCTGAGATCCTTCCGCCGGGCCTTGAGGAAATCACCCAGCTCGTTCCGGTGCGTACTGCTGCTCATATGGACGATTCTGCCAGGAAGAGCCATTTCCGAAAGGGGGACAGTTCTGTCCCAGGACAAGTCCGTCCGGGGACAGAAGCGGCCCATTTCGCGGGAGTCCGACGCGTGCGAATGTCGATGACGTGGCCGGTGGCAATGAGATCCGCATTTCGGAGCCACCGGCGATTTCCCCGCCCGCACAAAGGAACCCGCACGAAGGAAACAGCGAAGAAATGAAGCAGAACGTCACTTTCGACAGCGCCGGACTGAAGCTGGCCGGGACCCTGTTCACCCCGGACGAGCACAGCGGCGACCGGCTGCCGGCGGTCGTCGTGTCCCACCCGGCGGGCGGCGTGAAGGAGCAGACCGCGAGCGTCTACGCCGAGCGTCTGGCCCGCGAGGGCTTCGCCGCCCTGGTGTTCGACGCCGCTTACCAGGGCGAGAGCGAGGGCACCCCGCGCGGTCTGGAGAACCCCTTCCAGCGCGCCGAGGACGTCCGCGCCGCCGTCACGTACCTGACCACCCGCGACGATGTCGACCCCGCCCGCATCGGCGCGCTCGGCATCTGCGCCTCCGGCGGCTACGTGCCGTTCGCCGCGCAGACCGACCACCGCATCAAGGCCGTCGGCACCGTCAGCGCCGCCGACACCGGCGACCTGTTCCGCCGCGGACTCGGCCGCACCCAGGGCCCGGAGGCCCTTGAGGCCATGCTCGACCAGGCCGGTGCCCTGCGCACCGCCGAGGCGCGCGGCGAGGCCCCGGTCATGCAGAACTGGGTACCCGAGTCGCAGGAGGGCCTGGAGGAGGGCACCCTGTGGCGTGAGGGCTCCGAGTACTACTACACGGAGCGCGGCCTCCACTGCCGCTCGAACACCGGCTGGGTGCTGCGCAGTATCGACCAGCTCGCCCAGTACGACTCGTACGCGCTGATCCGGCTCATCGCCCCCCGCCCGCTGCTGATGATCATCGGCTCGAAGGCCGACACCGCCTACTTCAGCCGCGAGGCCGTCGCCGAGGCCGGTGACAACGCCGAACTGTTCGTCGTCGAGGGCGCCACCCACGTGGACCTCTACGACAAGGACGAGTACGTCACCCCGGCGGTCGCCGAACTGACGGGCTTCTTCGGCAAGCACCTGGCCGCCTGACCCACCTCCCCTGCCGCCGCCCCCGCGACGGCCCCCCAAAAAAAGGAAGAAGCAGCCATGCAGAAGGAATCCGTGCGCTTCAAGAACCGCACCTGGGACGTGGCGGCCGACCTCCGCCTCCCGGACGGATTCGACCCCGCCAAGAAGTACCCGGCCATCATCTGCGCCCATCCGATCAGCAGCTGCAAGGAGCAGACCTCGGGCAGCATCTACGCCGAGCGGCTGACCGAGCTGGGATACGTGACCCTGGCGTTCGACGCCTCGTACCAGGGCGAGAGCGGCGGTGAGCCCCGCTACCTGGAGGACCCCGCCACGCGCGTGGAGGACTTCCGCTGCGCCGTGGACCACCTGGTCACGCTCGACTACGTGGACGAGGACCGCATCGGTGTCGTCGGCGTCTGCGGCGGTGGCGGTTACGCCGCGAACGCCACGATGACGGACCACCGGATCAAGGCGCTCGGCACCGTGGTCGCCGCGAACTACGGCCGCATCATGCGCGAGGGCAACCTGACCCCGGACGCGGCGGTCGAGGCCCTGGAGGCGATCGGCAAGCAGCGTACGGCCGAGGCACGCGGCGCCGACCCGGTGATCACCACCTACATCCCCAACTCCCCCGAGGAGCGGGAGAAGGCGGGCATCGGGGACGTGGACATCGTCAACGCCGTCGAGTACTACCGCACGCCCCGGGGGCAGGACCCCAACTCGCCGAACAAGCTGCGCTTCTCCGGCCTGGAGGCGGCGATGGGCTTCGACGCCTTCCACCTCGCGGAGGTCCTGCTGACCCAGCCGCTCCAGATCATCGTCGGCGACGTGCCGGGCGCCTTCGGCTCGTACCGGGACGGCTTCGAACTCTTCGACCGCGCCCGCTCGGCCAAGAAGGACATCTTCGTCGTCCAGGGCGCGAGCCACTACGACCTGTACGACCAGCCGAAGTACACCGCGCAGGCGCTGGAGAAGCTGGAGTCCTTCTTCGCGGAGAACCTGTAACCGAAAGGGGGTGGCCGCACGCCGGTCACCCCCTCGGCGCGCGTTCGCGTTTGCCCGCCCTTCACGCGAAGGAAAGCATGAGGAATATGCGAGAAAAAGTCTCATTCTTCAGCAATGGATTGAAGCTCGCAGGTGAACTGTTCACTCCGGAGGGAAACGGAGACGGCTCGGGGCGTCCGGGCATCGTCGTCTCGCATCCCGTCACCAGTGTCAAAGAGCAGTCTCCCGCGTTCTACGCGCGGCGCCTGGCGGACAACGGATTCGTGGTCCTCACCTTCGACGCCGCGTTCCAGGGGGAGAGCGAGGGGCAACCCCACTTCCTCGAAGACCCGTTCATCCGCAGCGAGAACGTCAAGGACGCGGTGTCGTACCTCGTCTCGCGGGACGAGGTACGACGGAGAACGGGTCGGGGTGCTCGGCATCTGCGGCTCCGGGGGTTATGTGCCCTTCGCCGCGTCGACCGACCGCCGGATGCCGCTCATCCCCATGACCGAGGAAGAAGCGATGAAGGCCCCGCCGCGCAGCATGATGCGTGAGGCCTGGGAGTTCTATCGCACCCCTCGCTGCATGCGTCCGAACGCGCCCAACCGGATCGTCACGTACAGCCTCGACCAGTGCGTCGAGTTCGACGCGTGGTCCTTCATCGAGATGATCTCCCCGCGCCCCCTGCTCATGATCGTCGGTACGGGCGCGGACTCCCGCGCCCACGCGGAGCGGGCGATCGACAAGGCGGACGAGCCCAAGGAACTGTTCTGGATCGAAGGCGCCAGCCATGTGGACCTCTACGGCGACCGGGAGAAGTTCCTCGACCCCGCCGTGGCGAAACTGACCGAGTTCTTCACCACCAGCCTCAGAGCCGGGACTCCGGCCGAGGCCACGCGGTGATCAAGCCGACGGTGCGCCCCCACGCGTGAGCCGCGCCGGGGAACCAACCTCCGGCGCGGCTCACGGCTCACGCGACGCGACATCGGCCCCGTCAGGACACCGACACCGTCGAGGGAGTCACCTCGTCCGCCTCGTCAGCCTCGTCCGCCGCAGACGTCCCCGCGTCCTCCCGCCGCAGCACCTCCCGCTCGATCTGCTCCAGCGACCGTCCCTTCGTCTCCGGCAGCAGCCGCTTCACGAAGACCCCGGACAGGAACGTCGTCACGGCGAAGATGACGAAGTTCGCCCCGGCACCCCACGCGTGGAGGAGGGACGGGAAGACCAGGGCGACGGCCATATTGAAGAGCCAGTTGAAGACGACGCACACGCCGACCGCGCCCGCGCGGATGCGGGTGGGGAAGAGCTCGGGGAGCATCACCCACTGCACCGGACCCCAGGAGGCGGCGAAGGCGGCGACGTAGAGGGCGACGCCGAAGAGGGTGAGCGGGGCGAGGAGGGAGCCGTGGCCGAGCGGGGTGAGGTTCACCGCGGCCAGGACGGCCATGCCCGCGCACATGCCGACCGAGCCCCAGAGCAGGAGGGGGCGACGGCCGCGGCGGTCGATGAGGCGCATCGCGGGGAGTGTCATCAGCATGTTGACCAGGCCGATGCCGACGTTCGCGAGGATCGCGCCCTTGTCGCCGAAGCCGATGCTCGTCAGGAGCGTCGGGGCGTAGTAGATGATCGTGTTGATGCCGCCGAAGTTCTGGAAGAACACCAGCAGCAGACCGACGACCAGCATGGGCCTCAGACGCGGGGAGAGAAGGTCCCGCAGGGACAGCCGCTGCGTCGCCGCGCGCTCCTCCGCCAGGGTCTTCTCGATGTCGAGCAGCTCGGTCCGGGCGGCCTCGTCGTCGCCGCGCAGGAGAGTCAGGGCGGCTTGGGCGTCGTCCCGGCGGCCCCGCCCCGCCAGCCAGCGGGGACTCTCCGGCTGGGTGAGGATGCCGAGGGCGAGGACGGCGGCGGGCAGTACGCCGAGCCCGATCATCCAGCGCCACGCGTGCGCGGGGGCCAGCGCGTAGTCGGTGAGGTAGGCCAGGAAGATGCCCACGGTCACCAGGAGCTGCATGAGGGAGGCGAGTCCGCCGCGCACCTCCATCGGCGCCAGCTCCGTCAGATAGAGCGGGACCACGACCGAGGCGATGCCCACGCCGACGCCGATGAGCACCCGCGCGCCGATCAGGAGCGACGCGTCGGAGGAGAGCGCCGCGCCGACCGTACCCGCGATGAAGACCAGCGCCGCGCCCAGGATCAGCCGACGTCGGCCCCACGCGTCGGAGAGCTTTCCGGCAAGACCGGCGCCCGCCATCGCGCCCACCAGGAGACCGGAGACGATCAGGCCCTCGAGGAGGGGCGTCAGGGCGATGTCCTGGCGGATGAAGAGCATCGCGCCGGAGATCACGCCCGTGTCGTAGCCCCACAGGATGCCGCCGAGGGCGCCGAACACCCAGATCAGGGCGTTCCGCAGCCGTGGCCGCTGCTTCGGGTCGGTCGCGGGAGCCGCCTCGGGCTCCGTCACGCCGCTCACGAGTCCGCGTCCGTGGCCGTCGCCTGCTCGGTGGCCGCAGCGACGCGCGGATCGTCCAGCTGCGGCGCCAGGTGGATCTTCTGCCCCGCACCGGCGCGGAAGAGCCGTACCGCCTCGTCGAAGTTCTCCAGCGGCAGTACGTCGCTGACGAGCGGGTCGAGGTCCAGGCCCCCGGCGAGGATCTCGACCGCGGGCTGGAAGCCGTTGTGCACCGCCATGGAGCCGATGATGTCGATCTCGCGGTTGTAGACCATGAACGGCGAGAACGAGGCCCGCTTGGCCGGGTCCGCGACGCCGAACTGCAGGAAGGTGCCGCCCTTGCGGACGCGGCCCAGGCCGTCCTCGATGGCCGCGATGACGCCGGTCGCGTCGATCACGACCTCGAAGCCCTGCTCGCGGCCGAGTTCGTCGGCGTTCGCGGCGGTGGCGTCGGCGCCCATGCGCTTGGCGAGGTCCAGGCGGCGGGTGTTGGGGTCGACGACGGACACGGAGGCCGCGCCCGAGTGCGCCACCAGGGCCGCCATCATCAGGCCCATGGTCCCGGCGCCGTAGACGAGGTAGTGCTCACCGGGCCGCCGGGGGAGGCGGCTGAGGCCGTGGACGGCGCAGGAGAGTGGCTCGACGAGACCGGCGGCGGCCTCGGACAGACCCTCGGGCAGGACGTGGCAGCGGCCTGCGGGGACCGCCACGTACTCGGCGAAACCGCCGTTACGGGTCACGCCGACCGCGGTGTAGTGCTCGCAGAGGTTGCCGCGGCCGATCCGGCAGTAATGGCAGGCGCCGCAGGGGGTGTTGGGGTCCACGGCGACCCGCTGGCCGACGAGCGGGAAGCGCACGTCCCGGCCGGTCTCCACCACGACACCGGTCAGCTCGTGGCCGGGGACGAGCGGGTAGCTCACGGACGGCAGCTCGCCGCCCAGGATGTGCATGTCCGTGCCGCAGAGGCCGCAGGAGCTGACGCGGACGACCACCTCCGAGGGACCGGGACTCGGATCGGGTATGGCGGTCAGCTCGGCGCTTCCCGGCTGGGTGACCACGACAGCGCGCATGGCGCCTCCTCACGGCGGTGTGCGGACGGATGTCCGAAGACGCGGGGAAACATAATCGCCACGTAAGCGCTTGCGCAAACGCTTACGTGTGACTTTTCATAGGTCTTCGGCGTCTGTCTCCCCGACGGACGAGGTCTCATGGACGGACGGCCCGCGCCGGCCCCGGCGCGCCCACCGCCGTCCGGCCCCACCATGGGCGGGCGAACACGCGGCACCACGCGGTACGGGGCACACGAAGGAGTACGGGATGCGGACGATGGCGGACGTGGCGAGGCGCGCGGGTGTCTCGGTGGCCACGGTCTCCCACGTGCTGAACGCCACACGTCCGGTACGGCCCGCGACCCGCGACGCGGTGCTCCGCGCCATCGAGGAACTGGGCTACATCCACAACTCCCTCGCCCGCTCCCTCGTCACCTCCCGCACCCGCTCCGTCGGCCTGGCCGTCTCCGCGATCAGCAACCCCTACTTCACCGAGATCCTCCAGGGCGTCGAGGCCGAGGCACTCGCCACCGGCTACGGCCTGCTCATCGCCGACCCGCACGACGACCCCGCGCACGAGCTGAGCGTGGTCCGGATGCTCCACGAGCGCCGCGTCGACGGCGTGATCATCGCCCCCTCGGCCGAACCGTCGGCCCTCGTCGACTACCTCGGCCGCGCCGCGGTCCCCGCCGTCTTCCTGGACCGCCTCGTCGACGAGTCCGACCAGCCTGCGTACGACCAGGTCTGCGCCGAGGGCGCCGCGCCCGTACGGGAGTTGGTGGAACACCTCGCCTCGCTCGGCCACCGGCGGATCGCGATGGTGGCGGGCCTCGCCGGACTGAGTACGACCACCGAGCGGATCGAGGGGTACCGGAAGGGGCTGCGCGCGGCCGGGCTCCCGTACGACCCCGAGCTGCTCGCCCACGGCAACTCCGCGTCCGAGGGCGCCCGTTACGCGACGGAACGCCTGCTGTCGGGCTCCGGCCGTCCCACGGCTCTCATCGCCGCCAACAACGCGATGACCATCGGCGCGCTCCAGGCGCTCCGCGACGCGGGGCTGCGCATCCCCGAGGACATCGCGCTCGTCAGCTTCGACGACTTCGAGTGGGCGGACCTGTTCTCGCCCAGTCTCACGGCCGTTCGTCAGCCGAGTCGTGAGGTCGGGAGGGTGGCGCTGCGGATGCTGCTCGATCGGCTGGACGCGCCGGAGCGTGCGGCGAGGACGGTTCGGCTGCCGTGCGCGGTGGTCCACCGGACGTCCTGCGGATGTCCGCCGGGGGCCGGTGCCGTCGGGGCGGCCGGAGTGGCCGATGTCCCGGCGGTGTCGCCGTAGCGCGCCACGACTCTCTTATCCCGCAGGCCCGTTCATGCCCATCGACCCATTGCCCCGCCGCTCCACGGCGCACCGGAAGGAATCAACACAGTGATCGTCGTCGCAGGCGAGGCGCTCATCGACCTCGTGCCCGCCCCCGCCCCGGCCGCCACCTCCGAGTCGGCGTCCCCGCTGCCGCAGCTCCTCCCACAGCGGGGCGGCGGGCCGTACAACGTCGCCGTCGCGCTCGGCCGCCTCGGCTCCCCGACGTCGTTCTGCTCGCGCGTGTCCACGGACGCCTTCGGCGCCGCCCTGCTGTCGGGACTGCGGGACGCGGGTGTCGACACCGAACTGGTCCAGCGCGGCTCCGAGCCGACGACGCTGGCGGTGGCCGACGTGGGCAGCGACGGGTCGGCGGGCTACGGCTTCTACACCGAGGGCACCGCCGACCGCCTCTTCGCGCTCCCGCCCGCGCTGCCGCAGGGCGCCACCGCCCTGTCCGTCGGCACGTGCTCGCTCGTACTGGAGCCGGGCGCGAGCGCGTACGAGGCTCTGCTGCGCCGGGAGTTCGAGAACGGCGTCTTCACCGCCCTCGACCCCAACATCCGGCCCGGCCTGATCGCGGACGCCGACGCCTACCGCAAGCGGTTCCTCGCCTGGCTGCCCCACGTCGCGCTGCTGAAGCTCTCGATCGAGGACGCCCGCTGGCTCGCGGACCTCGGCCCTGACGGCGACCTGGACACCCACCTGACCGCATGGCTGGAGTACGGCCCGGCGGCGATCGTCCTGACCCGGGGCGGCGACGGTCTGAGCGTGTGGAGCCGGGGCGCGGGCCGGGTGAGCGTGCCGGGTACGAAGGTCACGGTGGTCGACACGATCGGAGCGGGCGACACGGTCAACGCGGCACTGCTCCACCGGCTGCGGGAGATCGACGCGCTGAGCCACGCGGCCGTCGCGGGACTCGACGCCGAGGTCTGGCGCGACGTACTCGGCTTCGCGGCTCGCGCCGCCGCGCTGACCTGTTCCCGGTCGGGCGCGGAACCGCCGTACGCGTGGGAGCTGTCGGCCTGAGACGCCTTGTGCGGCGGGGTCATGAACAACCCTGCGGCGAAGCTAAGTTGTCGATTGCATCTCTGGCTGCGTCACTGTTTATGATCATGGTGTGACTGTGCAGAACACCGGCAAGACGCCATCCCGCAAGCAGCGACTCCAGGAGAAGCAGCGCCGTCAGCTGGCGGTGGTCGACACCGTCGACAAGGCCGAGGTCAAGCTGCGCAAGGCGGAAGCGGAACTCGCCCTGGCCGTCGCCGAGGCCGTCCAGGTCTTCGGTGACGAACACGCGGCTTCCCAGGGGCTCGACATGCCCGCCGAGGCGATACGTCGCTTCATCGACATCGCGGCGGCGGAGACGGCCGCGGCGGCTGAGGACGGGGCTGGGCGCGATCAGGTGGAGCCTGACGCGGTGGGCTGAATTCGGTTCGTCGCCCGGGGAGCGGTCGCCCGTCCTAACCCTTTGCCGAGGAGGCGAGGGGTCAGCTAAGTTCGGGCAGCCGTCCGCCTGCCGCGGACCGGCGCCGTCGACGAGGAGGTGTGGAGCACATGCGCAGGAGTGCCCAGAGATTGAGCCCGCGTAGTGCCCTTTGCCGCCTCCTCATGACGGAGAAACCTTGTCGCTCCACATCACCCCACTGATCGACCCCGCTCACGGGCCACACAGCCGACGCCTCGCATGGCTGGCGTCCGACGCCGATGCCATCCCGGTCGGTACGGCCTTTCTGCGCCTGTTCACCGGCCCCGGGCAGGAACACCTGGCCGAACTGACCCTTCGCGTCCACCCCGTGGAGCGCCGGAGGCACGTCGGTTCCCGACTCCTCGACGCCGCCGTGGCCGCCGCCCGGGACAACACTCGCCGCTGCGTCATCGCCCAGGCTGAGGCGGGCTCGTCCGGCGACCACTTCCTGTCGGCCCGCGGTTTCCGCAAGGTCCTCACCCTGAGGTACTCCCGCCTGCCGCTGGCCGACGTGGACACCACCGCCCTCGCCGCGATCGTCGAGCGTCCGCACCCCGGTTACCGCCTGGTGTCATGGCACGGAACCGTCCCCGACGACCTCGCCCAGACGTTCGCCGCCTCACGCCGCGCCATGGACGACATGCCCATGGACGACACCGACTACGGCACCGTGACCTGGGACGTCGACCGGGTCCGAGCCGCGGCACAGGCCGTGGAGGCACGCGGCGACCATCTGCACACCGTCGTCGCCATCGACACCTCGAGCGGTTCGATCGTCGGCTTCACCGAACTCGTCACCCCCGGCAACGGCACGGGCGACGGCCAGCACTACGGCACAGGCGTGCTCCCCGAGCACCGCGGACACGGCCTCGGCCGCTGGATGAAGTCCGAGTCGATCCGACAGGCCCACCACCGCTGTCCTGACCTCGGCGGCCTCCTGACCGACACGGCGGACAGCAACACGTACATGAGACACATCAACGACAGCCTCGGGTACGTGCCTACGCACACGACACACCAGCATCAGCTCGACCTCTAGCGGCGAACGGACGGGCCGGACCTGGACGTCACCTCGTCCGGCCCGTCGGCGCCTTTCGTTGCACGTCCTGAGGAGTACCCGCGTGAATCTCCGTCCCCTCGCGCAGAACCCGGACGAACACGCCCGCTTCGCGGCCTACCTCGACAAGCTGCGGCGGGTCGCCGACGCGGACGAGGCCGACCTGGTCGGCCGCATCCTCGCTGATCCGGACCGGACGATGGCCCAGTCCGCCGTGCTGCGGCACGTGGACCGTCGAGCCGTCGACCTCCTCACCGGTCCCGCCTACGAGGAGTGGGCCCAGATGATGACCCAGGTCATGACCGACCGCCCCTTCCTGGCGCAGCGCTTGCGGGAGTGGTCCCTCTTCCGCGCCGTCACACTCAAGCTGCCCTGGCAGCCGCACGACCTGCTCGCGTCGTCCAACTGGCTCCAGCTCAAGACCGCCGCCGGGACGAACGTCGAGGCCATCGAGTTCCTCGCCGAAGCCGGCCGCACCAAGCGGGTCCGTAACGCGGCCAGGGCCAGTCTCAACCACCGCAGCGAGAGCTGAGATCAGCCCTGTCTCCCCCCGGTGAGTGTCAGTCCGTCCAGTCGCGCCGCCTGGGTCGGGCGATCCTGGTGTCGGTGCCGACGGTGGTGTTCGCGTCAGCGGGGATGCGCGGCCGAAGCGCCTGACCGGGCTTCTTTCGCAACCGTTGCTCGGCTGAAGTGTGGAGGCGGGTGAAGGCGCGACAGGACGGAATGTCAGGCCAGCATGAGGACGACGACATCGCCTGCGTCGGCAGCGGCGGAGAAGAACCGGCTCAGCTCCTCGTAGCGGCCCCGCAGAGCGTCCAGGTCCGAAGGGACCTCGGTTCGACCGGCATGCCAACTCGAAGGGCCAACCCGCAACCGACTGAGCAACGGACCCCGTCCGCGCCTGCGTCACCGAGGCCGTTCCGAGAACACCTGACCGCCTGGCTCCGCGCCAACCCGGCACAGGCGACGGCGATCCTCGCCCGGATCTCGACTGCCGCCAGCGACTGACAGCAGCACGCCGAAGACACCGAAGCACAGGTCGGTGCCCAGCCTGGTCGTCCCGTCCCGCACAGCCCCGGCCGGCCCCTGCCAAGGGCTGTCCCGTAAAGATCTTCAAGCCGCCTCGGGCATGGTGGGCCGCCGTACGACCCACTTGCCTGTCCGGTGAACGCGAGGTTGTGCATCCGGGCGATGCCGAGCCTGGCGTGGTGGACGCCGTCGCCCTTGAGGCGGCAGTCGCGGCGCATCTTCCATGTCTTCATACGGGCGAAGACGTGCTCGACGTGGGCCCGGACCTGTTTGTGGGAGCGGTTCAGTTCCTCCTTCAAGTCCGGGCGTTCGCTCTGGGCACCGTGATCATCACTCAGGCCGGATCAACACCGAGGCATTCCCACAGCTACGCTGATCGGGGCAGTACACAGTGCGCAAGACCGGGGGAAACCGTGAACCGTCCGCTGCTGTTCCTCGACGTGGACGGGCCGCTCAACCCCTATGCGGCCAAGCCGGAGAGGCGTCCCGACGGCTACACCACACTCAGAGTCCCCCGGAACGACGCCCATCAGGACGACAGGAGCCTCTCGTCCCGACGACGCCCCTTGCGCGTCTGGCTCAACCCGGAGCACGGACGAATCCTGCTCCAGCTCGGCTTCGAGCTGTGCTGGGCCACCACATGGATGGACGACGCCAACCGGTGGATCGCACCGGTCCTCGGCCTTCCGGAACTTCCCTTCGTGGACTTCGGCGACGTCCTGCTCCAAGAACGCCCTGATGGAGTCCACTGGAAGACCGGACCGCTGGTGGACTACGCTGACGGCCGCCCTTTCGCCTGGGTGGACGACGAGCAGAGCGAGCTGGATCAGATGTACGTGACCGCCCGCCACCAAGGTCCCCGGCTCCTGCACCACGTCAACCCGCGGATTGGCCTACGGGAGAACGACTTCCACACGCTCGCCGACTTCGCCCGATCCCTGGACGCCTCACGAACCACCGGATAAGCACCTCGCCGGCTCTTCATGTTGCTCCGCACCCGGAGCCAAGATCAATGCGGGACAGCCCTTGGCCGGTGAGGCCGCCGCGGCCGCTTCACTTCGATGGATGCTGGGAAGGATGTGCCGTGATCCGTCCGGAGGTTGCCGATTTCGCCGCCCTGGGCAAACTCCCGTCCGAGGACGGCGTGCCCGATGAGGCTCTTGAGGAGGCGGTCGAACGCGCGGGAGCTCTTCTGGGTCTCATTGAGCGACCTGTGACCGATGAGGAGGCTCGTGTCCTGGCGGACTGCTTCGGCGATGACGAATGCTTCGGCGTGGCCTGGGTCCTGCTGCATCTCATCGAGACGGCTCCTCGCGCGCGTGAGGACCCGCCTGAAGCCGCTCGACGATGGCACCGTGGTCTGACGAGCCAGTAGCGCGCCAGGCGGGACTTTGCGGACACGGCCTAAGGTCCTGTCCGGCGGATCATGGCGTCGTAGGCCCCAGGACATGCACAGCACCCTGACGGAGCACGCCCGGTGTCTCTACGGAGACGAGTACCGACCTGCGCCGGAGTGCGACCAGGAGCACCGGGAGCACTACTTCGTTGAGGAACTGGCCTTCGCGGACGCGGATGAGATCCTCGCCGTGCTGCGTGAGCTCAGTGGCTGTTGTCGTTCCGATCTTGAGTGGTGTTGGTCGAAGGGGAGTCTCGATCGGGTGAGTGCGACCGCTTCCCCGCAGGTCTCGGCGACGGCCGCCAGGCCCCGCAGGTTTCGGCTCCGGGGCCCCTGTGGACGCGGCCCTCGGTCAGCCTCCATGGGCCGCCTTTCCGACCTGTGCCGGCCGCATCAAAGTAACTTTCCGTAGTAGTTTGACTTCGCAGTGTTGCGGTGGATCTCCTCGAGCACAGGGCGCGTCGTGGTCTGCCAGGCGAAGGGGACACGGGATGGGCAGCGAAGTTGCGGTGAAGCGTGCCATGAGCGCGCGGGAGTTTCTGGCCACGCCCCAAGGGGCGGTACTGCGCCGGCAGGCATCGGGGAGGTTCCTGGGTCAGATCGGCACGGTGCTGGACCTGGTCGACCTGGTCCGCTCCATCGCCGGTGGCGGCCCGGGGATGGACCTCGAGGACATCCTCAACAACCACCAGGAGCTGCTGGAGCAGATCCTCAAGCAGCAGGGCGACATCTTCGAGGGCATCGGCGGCATCAACGACGGCCTCCAAGGGATCGGCGGTGACATCGACCAGATCAAGGATCTGATCGGGCAGATCGCCGACGGCAACGACGAAGCCAAGATGATGCTGCAGTCGATCTTGGCGCAGCAGCAGAAGATGGCCCGGGAGATCAACCAGAAGCTCGTTGCGATCTCCAACCAGGTCACCGGCCTGTGGTCCGACATGAACTCCTGGTTCACGGTGACGCTCGGCGCACTCGTCGGTTTGGCCGACACCGTGGCCGAGATCCAGCAGCAGCTGGCCGTCATCGAAGAGCTGCTGCGTGAGGTCCTCGCGGAGCTGGCCGAACTTCATGACCGCGTGGACTGGAACTCCGTCATCAGCATGTTCGCCGACCACGAGCACCGCGTCGGCTACTGCGTCGAGTCGATGATGGACATCACCGTCCTGCCGGCCGACCCTTCGGCGGAGTCCGACGGCCCGCTCCTTCAGGTCGACACCGGGGAGCTGGCCACCTGGGCCGCCTCCGTCACCGACGAGGTCAACGGCCTGGCCTACTCCCTGTACTGCCTGCACCGCGTCATCGTCGGCGACACGCTGCTGGGCAAGCCGCTGATGGAGGTCTTCTGCCGCCTGATGAAGCACAAGACGGACCTCGGCTACGCGGAGGCGGCCCGCTACTTCCTCAAGCTCGCCTCCGTCCAGGCCCGGGGCTTCGCCGCACTCACCAAGGCCCGCCAGGCCGCCAACCTGCCCGACGTTGACTACGCGGATGTCCTGGAGGAGCGGCTCATCGCCCAGACGTACACGGTCAACGAAGCCCTGGAGACGCACTACGGAGTCACCCAGTGGAACGACGCCGTGGACAGGGAGGGCTGGCTCAGAACAAGGGGCGGTTACGGGACGGCGTACACCGGGGACAGGCCGCCGAAGTACTTCACCGTGCCGAACAGTCGCTCGCTGCTCACTGCCATGGTCTTCCCTCTCTCCGCGTCGCAGCCGGTCCGGGCGCACACCGAGTTCCACGTCGGCCTCTCCGTGCCCGGCACCCGCCAGGTGGACCCCACCTCGATGACTGTCCTGACGAACTTTCACGACTCGAAGCCGTACGTGATCAACGACTTCTTGCCAAAGAAGGTCATCCCGGACCCGGTCACCAACAAGAGCCACCACACCGTCAGCTACTACCCGCAGAGTTTCGTCTTCGACCCCAAGTACGTCATGGTCGGGGTGAAGTTGTCCTGCCCGGACGGCGCGCTGTTGTGCGAGCCACTGGTCGCCGAGTACGACGAGGAAAGCGGCACCACTTCTTGGACCGGTTCAGCTGCGGCTGGGGGCCTGTGGAAGGCCACCCTCGACGAGACCTGCCTCCCCACCACCCTGGACCTCGGCGTTCCCGGCGAACAGGCGTCCTGGCAGACCGAATTGTGGCGCTCCTTCCCGCCCGTCGGCTACACCGACCCCGCACCCGTGGCCGTCAACGGTTTCCGCTTCTCGCTCCACCTCTTCGAAGGCACGATGTGGATCCGCCCCGGCCTCCTCGACCCCACCTGGGAACAGCGCACCATGCTCCCGCCCCCGCCCCCGTCCACTTACATCCGCTACGAGCCCATCACTTCCTTCTCCTGACCGGCCCGAGACTGCCAGCCCTGAACCCGGAGAGGGGAGACGCAGCCGTCAAGCACGGAAAGGCAACAGCCACTCAGTCCGCACGTGGTTGACGGCCAGTTGCCGGTCTGGGTTCGAAATCTGGCCTATCGGCTGGTGTTGTTGCAGCGGCCGGACGAGCCGGCGCTGATGCGGGAGGCCGCCGAGAACCTCTGGCTACGGTGACAGTGCCGGGCTGATCAGGGCAGCGACCAGGTGTCCGAACCGTCGGCACCCGCCCTCATCCCACCGGCCCAAGCCCCATCTCCCCGCAGGCATCCCGCAGCACGTCCAGCCCGAACGCCTCCACCGGACCCACCACCCCCGCGGCCCGACCGGCCCCCGAGGCAAGCCGCACTGCCGCCCAGGCCATCAGCTCGCCCGTGAGGCTGTACGCGCTCGGGCCTTCGAGGTGGACTTCCGCGAGCGGGGGTGCGCCAGGGGCGCCTGTCGACGCGACGGCGACTACATACGAGCGGGTGCGGGCGCGTTCCGTGGTGTCGGGGCCGCCGGGGGGTCCGAAGGTGAGGGGGAGGGTGAGGAGGTCGGTCAGGGGGCGGCCGCCGGGGAGGCGGACCAGGGTGTTCACGGCGGCCGAGATCAGGGAGAGGGGGCGGCTGAGGGCGGGGAACCAGCCGTTGTACACGGTGATGTCGGTCAGGGCGGGGAAGTCGTCCGGGAGGAAGAGGACTTCCGTGCCGGAGACGAGGAAGGCGGACTTTCGGCGGCCTTGGACGGCGAACTCGCGGACTCGGGACGCGGTGCGTTCCTCCGTCGGCCGGTGTTCGTGCCACGTCGGGGACGGGAGGGTCAGGCCGTCGCGCATGGTCGTACGGGTGCCGTGGCTGATGCCGCGCCAGAGGGGACCGGTGGCGAAGTAGCCGATGTCCAGGGTGCGTACGGCGTCACCGGCCTGGCGGGCGGCGAGGGTTCCGGCGAGCATGCCGGGGACGTAGTCGTAGCCGAAGGCCGGGAGCATCACCGCGCCGGTCTCGCGGGCTCGTCGGCCGTACCGGTCGCGCACGGTACGGACGAAGCCGACCTCGCCCGTGGAGTCGATGTAGTGGGCGCCGGTCTCCGCCGCGGCCTCGGCGACGGCGTGGCCCAGGCGTTCGAAGGGGCCCACGGTGGTGACCAGTACGTCTCCCCGGCCCAGGTGTCGTCTCAGGTCCCCGGAGTTCGTGGCGTCCACCACCACGTGGTCGAGACCGCCGTTCCGCGAGGCGAGTTCGGTCAGCGCGGCGGCGTTGCGGCCCGCCAGGGTCGGCCGGACCCCGCGGCGCAGCAGGGCGTCCAGGACCAGGCCGCCGGTGTAACCGGTGGCGCCCAGCAGGAGGATGCGGCTGTTCATCGGTGTGTGCTCCTCGGTCGGGGAATCGGGTCGGCTCAGCGCTCGCCCAGGTCCGTCACCAGCCGCCTGGCCAGCCGCTCGGAGGACATCGGGTTCTGGCCCGTGTACAGGTTGCGGTCCACCACCACGAACGGGAGCAGCGGCAGGCGGGCCTTGACGTAGTCCGCGCCCTCCCCGCGCAGGCGGTCCTCCAGCAGCCAGGGCGCCTTGCGGCCGAAGCTGTTGAGCTTCTCCTCGGTGTTGGACAGGCCCGTCATCCGGTATCCGGCGAACGGCCACGAGCCGTCGGTGTTCCGGGCGGCCAGGGTGGCGGCCGGGGCGTGGCACAGCAGGGCCAGCGGCTTGCCGGAGTGCAGGACGCGGGTGAGGAGGGCGCCCGAGACCTCGTCGTACGCCAGGTCCTCCATCGGGCCGTGTCCGCCGGGGTAGAAGACCACGTCGTACGCGGCCGGGTCGATCTCGTCCAGCGGGCGCGGGCTGTCCAGTTGGGCCCGGATCGAGTCCAGGTAGTGGCCGACCTCGCGCAGCTTGCCGGGGAGGCCCGCGGTGCGGGACATGCTCAGCCGGTCGAGCGTCGGGGGCTTGCCGCCCGGGGTGGCGAGCGTGATCTCCCATCCGGCCTCGCTGAAGATCTTGTGGGGCATCGCCAGTTCCTCGCCCCAGTAGCCCGAGGGGTGCTCGGTGCCGTCGCTCAGCGTCCAGCGGTCGGCCGCGGAGACGACGAAGAGGACTCTGGTCATGGCTGTTGCTCCCTCTGTGGTGACGGCCTACGGCGATCTGTGGCGCGCGCCGGTATGACGGGTTCCCCGGGCGACGGATACCCCGCACGCAACACCGTACGCCACTTCTGGCACAGTGTGCCAAGTTCGGCACTGATAGCCTCACGGTATGAGGGAGACCACGACCGCGCCCGGTCTGCGCCTGAGGACCCGTCGGCTCGTCACGGAAGCGCTGGCCGACACGGCGCTCGAGCTGTTCGACGCCTCCGGGTTCGACCAGGTGACCGTCGCCGACATCGTGAAGGCGGCGGGGATCTCCCAGCGCAGCTTCTTCCGGTACTTCAGCAACAAGGAGGACGTCGTTTTCGGCGACCGCATCCCCAGCGCCGAGGACGTACGCGAGGAGCTGTGCCGGCACCTCGACGGGCGGTCGGCCTGGGACGCCCTGCGGGCCACCTTCGTCGTCGCGGCCGAGCAGATGGACGGCGACGCGGGGCGCTGGAAGCGGGCGACCCGCGTCATCTGTCAGACGCCCGCGCTGCGCGCCCGGTACCTGGAGAAGCATCTGGCCTGGACCGGGGCCCTCGTACCCGAGATCGCCACCCGGACGGACACCGGCGGTCCCGTCGCCGAGCTGAAGGCGCAGACCATGGTCAACACCGCCCTGGCCTGCTTCGACGTCGCCCTCGAACGCTGGGCCGTGGACGGTGCGGACCGGATCGGTGAAGACCAGGGCGGTGAGGGCCGGGGCGGTGAGGACCGGTCCCTGGCCGTCCTCGTCGGTGAGGTGTTCGGGTTCGTGCGCTTCCCGCACGGGCCGTCCGGCGCCTGAGCGGGGCGGGGCCGGTCACGCCCCGCGAGGGGGGCGGTGAAGCGGTTGCGCCCCATCGCGGGCGCGCCAAACATGGACACGGGGATCTCCGCCGCGCACGTGTGGACGATCTCCGCCTCGGGGCAGCCGTCACCACCCGCGGCCGGACGGGCCGCGTGCCGCGACACGCGACGTGACACTCGTGTGCCCATCCCAAGGAGTGGCCATGACCGACATCCCGCCGCCCATCACCCCGTACCTCGAACCCCCCGCGAAGGCGCTGGCCGAGGCGACCGACCCGCACCCCCGGATCTACGAGGTCCCGCCGGAGCAGGGCCGGGCCATCCTCGCCGATCTGCAGAGCGACATGAGCGTGCCGCGCCCCGAGGTCGACGAGGAGTGGGTCGACGTCGACGCCGGTGAGTGGGGGACCGTCCGCACCCGCATCATCAGGCCCAAGGGCGTGACCGGCCCGCTGCCGGTGCTGTTCTACATCCACGGCGCCGGGTGGGTCTTCGGCGACGACAAGACCCACGACCGCCTCTTCCGCGAACTCACCGTCGGCGCGGGCGCGGCGGGTGTCTTCCCGGTCTACGACCGCGCGCCCGAGGCGAAGTACCCCACCCAGGTGGAGCAGAACTACGCCGTGGGCCAGTGGGTCCTGGAGCACGGCGCGGAGCACGGCCTCGACACCTCGCGCATCGCCGTCACCGGCGAGTCGGTCGGCGGCGACATGTCGGCGGTGTTCGCGCTGATGAACAAGGACCGCGGCGGGATCGACCTCAAGGCCCAGTGCCTGCTGTACCCGGTGACCGACGCGAACTTCGACACGCCGTCGTACCACCAGTTCGCCGAGGGCTACTACCTCACCCGCGACGCCATGAAGTGGTTCTGGGACGCCTACACCACCGACCCCGCCCAGCGCGCCGAGATCTACGCCTCCCCGCTCCGGGCCTCCCTGGAGGAGCTCCAGGGGCTGCCGCCCACCCTGGTCATCACCGACGAGGCGGACGTGCTGCGCGACGAGGGCGAGAAGTACGCCAACAAGCTCCGCGAGGCGGGCAACGACGTGACCTCGGTCCGGGTGGCCGGGATGGTCCACGACTTCCTGCTCCTGGACAGCCTGCGCGACACCAGGGCGGCCAACATCGCCCGCAAGATCGCCATCGACTTCCTGGGGAACGCGCTGCACGAGGAGGACTGAGCCGGGCGGCAACGCGATGTGTTGACGGTGCTTACATTGGTGGCTACGCTGATGTAATCACCGTCAACATGCGAGCCAGGAGCGGCGCCATGCCCTCGTACCAGCAGGAATCCCAGCAGGAAACCGTCGAGGCCGACCTCGGCGGCCGTACGGTCACCGTCCCCAAGGGCGGCCTGTACGACCGCTACCGGATGGACACCGACCTCGACGAGGTCGCCCGCGACCCCCGCGTCAGCGGCGTCGACTTCTTCCGGAAGCTGCCCAAGACCAGGGTCGACTCGCCCATCGGCGAGACCCTCACCCCGAATTTCTACTACCGCATCTCCACCGCCCGGCTCACGATGCTCGCGCCCACCCGCGCCATCCGCTCCCGGCTGCCCCGCGAGCTGGCCCCGCTGGAGGTCGCGCCCGGACTCGGCCTGGTCTCGGCGATGTTCTTCCGGTACGACGTGTGCGACATCGACTTCTACACGGAGGCCGCCGTCGGCATCGCCGTGAAGCCCGCCCGGCACGGAAAGCTCGGCTTCTTCGACCTCGTCGCCGCCCTCAAGAACGAGCACCTCGACTCGTACGTGCTCTCCCTGCCGGTGAGCACGGAGATCGCCCAGGTGCGCGGCCATGACGGCTACGGCTTCCCCAAGTGGGTGACCGGACTCGACGTCGACATCGACGCGCACCGCACGACCGCGCGGGTCGCCAACGACGCGGGCGGAACCGACCTCGCGCTCTCGGCGCCCACCCCGGTCCAGAGCGTCTACCCGAGCGGCAAGCGGGTCAGCTCCCTGACCTCGTACACGTCGATCGACGGTGCGTGGCACTCGACCCTCAGCCAGACCAACGTGCTCTCGGCGGGCACCGCGCTCGTCCCGCGTGACCTCCAACTCACGGTGGGGGAGGGGCGGATGGCCGACGACCTGCGCTCGCTCAAGCCGATGCGGACGGTCCAGTTCGACGTCGTGACCGAGGGGCAGCTCGCCCTGCACCTGCCGGTCCCGACCTCGGTCCGCAGCCGGTAGTGAGGAGTCCAGTCATGTCCACCGCCCACGCCAACACCCCAGTCTTCCACGCCCAGTTGCCCGCGTCCCTGACCCCGGCGCGGATCGAGCGGCTCGCCGCACGCGTCACCGCCGAGCCCGACGCCGTACGCGTGACCACCACCGCCCCCTACACCGGCGCACCCCTGGCCGACCTCCCGGTCTCCACCCCCGCCGACGTCGAGGACGCCTTCGCACGCGCCCGTATAGCCCAACAGGCCTGGGCCGCAACCCCGTTGAGTCGCCGCAAGCAGATCCTCCTCCGCTTCCACGACCTCGTCCTCGCCCGCCAGGAAGAGGCGCTGGACCTCATGCAGGCCGAGAACGGCAAGACCCGACGGGACGCGTTCCTCGAAGTCGTGGACATCGCCATCGTGTCCCGTTACTACGCCCGCAACGGCGCCCGGTATCTGGCGCCCAAGCGCCGCCGGGGCGCGATCCCGCTGCTCACCCACACGACCGAACTGCGCCATCCCAAGGGCGTCGTGGCGGTCGTCTCGCCCTGGAACTACCCGCTGAGCATGGCCGCGAGTGACGCGATCGCGGCGCTCATGGCGGGCAACGCCGTCGTCCAGAAGCCCGACACCCAGACCGCGCTCACCGCGCTGTGGTCGCTGGAGCTGATGCGGGAGGCCGGACTGCCGTCCGGTGTCTGGCAGATGGTGATCGGGCGGGGCAGCTCCATCGGCGGCGCGCTGATGGCGGGCGCCGACTACATGATGTTCACCGGCTCCACCGCCAGCGGCCGCAAGATCGCGCGGGACGCGGGGGAGCGGCTCATCGGCGCCTCCCTCGAACTCGGCGGCAAGAACGCGATGTTGGTCCTGGACGACGCCGACATCGAGAAGGCCGCCGACGGCGCGGTCGCCGCGTGCTTCCCCTCCGCCGGTCAACTCTGCGTCTCCATCGAGCGCTTGTACGTGGCCGAGTCGGTCCACGACGAGTTCGTGGCCGCGTTCGTCGCGCGCGCCAAGAACCTCAAGGTGGGTGCCGCGTACGACTTCAGTGCCGATGTCGGCAGCCTCACCACCGCAGCCCAGCTGAAGACCGTCACCGATCATGTCGACGACGCCGTGGCCAAGGGAGCGAGGGTCCTCGCGGGCGGGAAGGCGCGCCCCGATCTCGGGCCGCTGTTCTACGAGCCGACCATCCTCGCCGACGTCACCCCCGACATGACGCTGTGCGAGCACGAGACCTTCGGGCCCGTCGTATCGATCTACCCCGTCCGCGACGACAGCGAGGCCGTCGCGCGTGCCAACGCCACGCCGTACGGCCTCAACGCCAGCGTCTGGTCCCGCAGTGCCTCGCGGGGCCGCGCCGTGGCCGCCCGGCTGCACGCGGGCACCGTCAACGTCAACGAGGCGTTCGCCGCCGCGTGGGGCAGCGTCGACGCGCCGATGGGCGGCATGGGCGACTCCGGTCTCGGCCGCCGCCACGGTGCCGAGGGAATCCTCAAGTACACCGAGGCGCAGACCGTCGCCCACCAGCGCGTCCAGGGGTTCACCCCGCCGTCGGGCATCGCGCCCGAGACGTGGGCCGCGCTGCTGACCGGGGCGCTGAAGGTGCTGAAGGCGATCGGCTCACGTTGACCCCAACGACGAGGCGGCGCGGCTCTGTTGGAGCCGCGCCGCCTTGTTCGTACGGGGTCCGCGCTACGCGGCGCGCCGCACCGTCTCAAGCCAGGAGCGGTAACGGCGCAGCGCCCGCCGCTGCTTGCGCCGCTCCGCGAGGAGGGCGACCGCCGGGTGCGTGCCGGGCGTCGGACGGCTGCCCCGGGCGATCCGGCGCATCTGGTGGCGGACCTGGGCCATGCCCGCCGCCGAGGCGAGCGCCTTGTCGGACCAGGTCACCGGCCGGAGCTGCCGCTCTGCCTCACGGCCGGTGCGCCAGCGCTTCGGCAGGTCGGGCGTGACGGCGAGGGCGGTACCCATGCCGATGACGGCCACGCCACTGGCGAGAACCCGCTCGGCGGTCTCGCGCCGGGTGATGCCACCGGTGAGCATCAGCGGCAACGGGCTGCTCCTGACCAGGTCCTTCGCCAGGTCGAGGAAGTACGCCTCGCGGGCCTGGGTGCGCGCGTCGGCCGGGCGGCCGGACATCGCCGGGCTCTCGTAGCTGCCGCCGGACAGCTCGACCAGGTCGACGCC
This sequence comes from Streptomyces sp. SID4985, assembly GCF_009863025.1. Lineage (GTDB taxonomy): Bacteria > Actinomycetota > Actinomycetes > Streptomycetales > Streptomycetaceae > Streptomyces. The sequence continues at coordinate 25,230 of NZ_WWIR01000645.1, forward strand.
GAGCGGGGCGAGCATCCCGATCACCTGGCGTGCGTCGTCGGCGTCGAAGCCGCCGCGCTGGAAGTCGGCGGAGTTGAGCTTGACCGCGACCGCGAAGGACGGCGAGACGGCGGCCCGTACGGCGCGGACGATGTCCAGCAGCATCCGGGCCCGGTTCTCCAGCGAGCCGCCCCACTGGTCGGTGCGCTTGTTGACCAGGGGCGAGAGGAACTGCGAGAGCAGATAGCCGTGTGCGGCGTGGATCTCGACGCCGTCGAAGCCCGCCTGCTCGGCGCGCTGGGCGGTCACCGCGTACCGCGTCACGGTCTCGCCGATCTGCTCGGCCGTCATGGCGACCGGGCGGCCGAAGCGGCCGCTGTGCTTGCCGAGGTCGACACCGACGGCGGACGGGCCCCATACGACGCCGGGCATGTCGGAGCCGATCTGGCGCCCGGGGTGGTTGATCTGCATCCAGATCCTCCCGCCGCCCGCCTGGCCGGCCCTGGCCCACTCGGCGAACGGCTCCAGTGGCGCGGCCTCGTCGAGCACGACACCGGCGGGCCCGGTCAGCGCCTCGGCGTGGACCATGACGTTGCCGGTGATGAGCAGTCCGGCACCGCCCTCGGCCCAGCGCCGGTACAGCCCGAACAGCTCGTGGCCCGGCAATTGGCCGTCGACGGCCATGTTCTCCTCCATGGCCGCCTTGGCGATCCGGTTGCGCAGTACCTGCCCGGAGCGCAGGGACAACGGCGAGAACAGTTCGCTGGTCATCCTGCTTTCCCCTCTCGATCTACATCGCTTACAATGTGTGCAGCGTTCACATTAAGTCAGAGATGTAAGCGCCGTAAACTTCAAGGAGTGTGACCTGTGCCGCAAGCGAGTGGCTCGTACCATCACGGCGATCTGCGCGCCGCCTGTCTGCGTGCCGCGCTGGGGCTGCTGGAGGAGGACGGCAGCGCCGGTCTGTCCCTGCGGGCGGTGGCGCGACGGGCGGGCGTCTCGGCGACGGCCCCCTACCGCCACTACGCGGACCGCGACGCGCTGGTCTCCGCCGTCGCCGCCGAGGGCTATCGCGAACTCGCCGGGAAGCTGGCGGCCGCGCATCCCGCGCCCACGACGGCGGACGAACTCGCGGCCGTCGCCGTGGCGTACGTGCGTTTCGCGCTCGACCGGCCCGCGATGTTCCGGGTGATGTTCGCGGAGCCGTGCGACCCGAGCAGTGAGGAGCGGGTCGCGGCGACCGCCGCCATCTCGGAGTACGTCCACGGCATCGTGCGCGGCGCCTTCCCGGGTGCCGCCGACCCGGAGGCGCTCGCGACCACGGTGTGGGCCCTCGTCCACGGGCTGGCCTTCCTGTATCTGGACGGCAAGCTCGACTCCTCGACCCCCGAGGTGGTGGAGGCTCAGGTCCGTGGAGCCGTCCGGGCGCTGTTCGCCGCGTCGGCGGCGATGGCGCGGTAGGGATGGCCGAGGGTGCGGAAGTCGCCCCATGTTGACAGTGCATACACTCGCGACCTAATGTATGTGCTGTAAACATTGAGCTTCCGGGTATGTGCCGATGCGCGCACGGAAGCCCTCAGCATCAGGGACGGAGCATCATGAAGGCAGTGTCGATCAAGGAGCCTGGCGGCCCCGAGGTCCTGGAGTGGACCGACGTGGAGGAGCCGACGCCCGGCGCCGGAGAGGTCGTCGTCGATGTCGCCGCCAGCGCCCTGAACCGGGCGGACGTGATGCAGCGCTGGGGTCTCTACCCCGTCCCGCCGGGCACGTCGCCCTACCCCGGACTCGAGGTCTCGGGCCGCATCAGCGCCCTCGGTGACGGCGTGACCGGCTGGCAGGTGGGCGACGAGGTCTGCGCGCTGCTCACCGGAGGCGGCTACGCGCAGAAGGTCGCCGTACCGGCAGGGCAACTGCTCCCCGTGCCCGAGGGGATCGACCTGGTCGACGCGGCGGGGCTGCCCGAAGCGGTGGCGACCGTGTGGTCCAACATCGTCATGACCGCCGGGCTGAAGAAGGGCGAGACCTTCCTCATCCACGGCGGGGCCGGCGGCGTCGGCACCATGGCGATCCAGATCGCCAAGGCGCTCGGAGCCCGGGTCGTCACCACGGTCGGCAGCCCCGAGAAGGCCGAACGCGCACGGGAGTTGGGTGCCGACGTCACCATCGACCACCGCACCGAGGACTTCGTCGCACACGGCCCCTACGACGTCATCCTGGACGTGGTCGGCGGCAGCTACCTCGAACGCAACGTGCGCTCCCTCGCCCCCGACGGACGCCTGGTCGTCATCGGCCTCCAGGACGGTCTGGAGGCCAACCTCAACCTCGCCGAACTGGTCTTCAAGCGCGCGTCCGTGCACGGCACGACCCTGCGGACGCGGTCCAGGGAGCAGAAGGCCGCGATCGTCGCCGAGGTCCGGGACCAGGTCTGGCCGCTGATCGAGAGCGGCGCCGTGCAGCTCGTCGTCGACCGGCGCCTGCCCATGTCCCAGGCCGCCGAGGCGCACCGGCTCATGGAGGAGGGCGGCCACATCGGCAAGATCATCCTGGTGAACGAATAGGGGGTGTCACCCGAGGACGAGGGCGCCGGGTTCGTGGAACGCGACGGTGGAGGCCCGGAATCCGGACCTCCACCATGAGACGGGCGGGCGCTACTTCCGCAGCGCCGCCGGAACGTCCGCCGAGTCGCCGATGCCGACCAGGTACTGGGCGTACTCCTTCACTGTGTCCTTGGTGACGAGCTTGCCCTGGAGGGTCTCCGCGGCCGACACCTTCTTGCCGTCGAGGACCTCGCCGGTGAGGCTGACGACCTTCTGGCCGAGGGCGTACGGCGACTCCGCGTTGGTGGCGTACATCGTGCCGTCCTGGATCGCGGCGAGGGCGTCGGCGATGCCGTCGTTGCCGACCAGCTTGACCTTCCCGGCGAGGTGGCGGGACTTGAGGGCGGCCAGGGCGCCCATCGCCATCTCGTCGTTGGCGGCGTAGACGCCGTTGATGTCGGGGTGGGCCTGGAGGATGTTGGTCATGACGTCGAGCGCCTTGGCCCGGTCGAAGTCGGCGGCCTGCTTGGTGACGGTCTTGATCTTCGGGTACTTCGCGATCTGCTCCTCGAAGCCCTTGCTGCGGTCCTGGGCGACGTTGGTGCCGAGGAGACCCTGGATCTCGACGATCGTGCCCTTCTCCCCGAGGGACTTGGCGAGCGCGTCGGCGGCGTTGCGGCCCGCCTGGATCGCGTCGTAGCCGATGAAGGAGGCCAGTTCGCCGCCCTCGGGCTTGCGGTCGAAGGCCAGGACGGGGATGTTCGCGCCGTTGGCCTGCTTGACGGACGCCGTCGCGGAGGTGCTGCTGACCGGGTCGATGATCAGGGCGCCCACCTGCTTGGAGACGGCGGTGGTGGCCAGGTTGAGCGCGGTGGAGTCGGAGTTGTTGGCGTTCTGCACGCTGAGCTTCACCCCGGACTTGGCCGCCTGGGACTTGGCACCGTTCCCGACACTGACGAAGAACGGGTTGTTCAGGGTGCTCATGATCAGCGTGGCGGTCTTCTTGCCGGACGCCTTGCCGGAGGAGGCGGCGTCGGTGGTCGCGCCCCGGCTGCAGCCGGTCAGGGCGAGCGCGGTGACGGCGGTGAGCGTGGCGGCCGCTCTTACGGTACGGGTGACGGACATGGTGCGGCTCCTTCAGGGACGTTCAGGGGACGTTCAGCGGTGCTCGGGGATGCTCGGGGGTGATCGGAAGGTGCTCGGGGATGCTCAGGGGGTGTGGTGCGCGGTGGGGACGGGCGCGGGGACCGGGTCCGGTGACACCGGCTCTGAGGGCACGGCCGGCTTGCGCCAGGCGACCATCGCCCGGAGACCGTCCACGTTGCGGTCGAGGAAGACGGCCAGGAGGATGACCACGCCCTTGACCACGCTCTGCAGGAACGGCGAGACGTCGAGCAGGTTCATGCCGTTGTCGATGACGCCGAGGACCAGCGCGCCGATCAGGGTGCCGAGCAGCTTGCCCCGGCCACCGGCGAGGCTGGTGCCGCCGATGATGACGGCGGCGATCGACTCCAGCTCCAGACCGGTACCGGCGGTCGGCTCGGCGGTGGAGAGCCGGGCCGTGAGGATGAAGCCGCCGAGCGCCGCCAGGACCCCGCTGATCACGAAGGCGAGCACCTTGACCCGCTGGGTGCGGATGCCCGACAGGCGCGCGGCCTCCAGGTTGTCGCCGGTCGCGTAGACGAAGCGGCCGAAGCCGGTACGGGCGAGCAGCACCCCGAACACCGCGTACCCGGCCACCATCAGCCACACGGGGAGCGGGATGCCGGCGAGGTAGTCCTGTCCGATGCCCTGGAAGTCGTAGTCGTCGACGCCGACCGGGTTGCCGTCGGTCAGCTGGAGCGTCAGCCCGGACAGGATGGACATCATCGCCAGCGTGGCGATGAAGGACGGCATCCGGGTCCGGGTCACCAGCAGTCCGTTGACCAGACCGGCGGCCGCGCCGACGCCGATTCCGGCCGCCAGCGCGGGCAGCAGCCCGTGGTCGCGCAGGACGAGGGCGGTCACCACGGAGGAGAAGCCGAGGACGGCACCGACGGACAGGTCGATCTCCGCCAGGATGATGACGTACGTCTGGCCGATGGCCAGCAGCGCGACCACCGAGGTGGCGAGGCCGACGTTCAGCAGGTTCGTGCTGGTCAGGAACACCGGCGACGCGATGCTCAGGACCACGCCCACCAGCAACAGCATCCATACCGCGCGCAGTTGGCGGGCCACGGATTTCAGTACGGAGGTCATGCGGCACCCACCAATGCGTGTTCCAGGACGGACTGCTCGCTCAGGCGGTCGCCGGTCATCTCGGCCACCACCCGCCCCTGGCGCATGACGACCGCGCGGTCCGACATGGCGACGAGCTCGGGGAGGTCGGAACTCACCAGGACGACGGCCACGCCGTCCGCGGTGAGCTGGTTGATGATGCGGTAGATCTCGGTCTTGGCACCGACGTCCACCCCTCGGGTGGGCTCGTCCATGAGCAGGACCCGGGGGCCGGTCAGGACCCACTTGGCGAACAGCGCCTTCTGCTGGTTGCCGCCGGACAGCGAGGTCACCGCGGCCTCCGGGGAGGCGGTCCGTACGCGCAGCCGGGACATGACCTCACCGGCGGCCTCCCGTTCCTTGCCCCGGTGGACGAGGTCGGCGGGGCCGGTGTGCTTGCGCAGCGTGGCCAGGGAGACGTTGGCCTCCACCGACAGGTCGGGGCACAGGCCCTCCGCCTGCCGGTCGGGGGTGACGTAGGCGATGCGGGCCGCGATGGCGTCCCGGACGTGCCGCAGCCGTACCGGGCTGCCGTCGACCTCGACCGTGCCGGAGGTGAGCGGCTCCAGGCCGAACAGCGTGCGCAACAGACTGCTGCGGCCGCAGCCGACCACCCCGCCGATGCCCAGGACCTCCCCGGCGCGGACTTCGAGATCGACCCCCTGGAACGCGGCGCCCGAGCCGACGCCCCGCAGCCGCAGGACGGTCTCCTCCCCGGCGTTGCGCTCCTTCGGGTAGAAGTCGTCCACCGTGTTGCCGACCATGGCCGCGACGACCTGCGCCGGGCCGGTCTCCGCGATCGGTGAGTCCAGGGCGACCAGACCGTCCCGCAGGACGACGATGCGGTCGGCCAGCTCGAAGATCTCGTCCAGGCGGTGGCTGATGTAGACGATGGACACGCCCTCGTCCCTCAATCGCCGTACCTGCTCGAAGAGTTGCTCCGACTCACGCTCGTCGAGGGCCGCCGTCGGCTCGTCCAGGATGAGCAGCCGCAGTTCGTGGGAGGTGGCCTTGGCGATCTCCACCATCTGCTGCTCGGCGACACCCAGCGTGCCGACGGGCGCGAGCACGTCGATGCGGTCCATGCCGAGCGCGGCGAGGGTCGACCGCGCCTCCTCGGCCATCCGCTTCCGGGAGACCAGGAGCCGTCCGAAACGCCGCTCGCGGTCGAGGACGTGGATGTTCTCGGCGACGCTCAGATGCGGGAAGAGGTTCTGCCGGAACTCCTGGTAGATGACCTCGATGCCCCGGGCCATCGCCGCCTGCGGGTTCTTGAACGTCACCGGTTCGCCGTCGATGACGACCCGGCCGGAGTCCGGCTGGTGCGCGCCCGAGATGACCCGGGTGAGCGTGGACTTCCCGGCCCCGTTCTCCCCGGCCAGGGCCACCACCTCGCCCGGACCGACCTCGAAGGTGACACCACGCAGCACACTGTTCTCGCCGAAGGACTTGGTGACGTCCTCAAGTCGTAGCCTCATGCCTCGCTCCTCAGTACACGACGCCCGCCGTGAGCAGCACGTTCGCGTACGGGGTGAACTCCCCGGAGCGAACGGCGGCCCGTGCGGCGGCGGTCGCCTGCTTGAAGGTGGTGTGGGGTACGAAGCGCAGGGCCACGCCCTGTGCGGCCAGCCGCTTCTCTATCTCGGCGAGCATCTCGGGGCTCGCCTCCTTGATCTCCTCCGACAGCAGCACGTCCTCCACCGCGACCTCGGCCAGGACCACGTCCAGCAGCTCCAGGAAGCGCGGCAGGTTCTCGGCTATGGCCAGGTCCACCCGCTCCACACCGGGCGGGATCGGCAGGCCCGCGTCGGTGACGACGAGCTGATCGGTGTGGCCCAGCTCGGAGATGACCCGGGCCAGCTGCCCGTTGAGCGTTCCGTTGTTGCGCCTCACGAGGCGGCTCCTTCCAGGTCGGTCGCGGCGTCGGCGGAGGCCGGGCCGGGGGTGGGATCGGTGTCGGCGTCGGCGAGCAGGGCGTCGACCGCGGCCAGGTCGGGGAGCGAGGGGCTCGCTCCGGGACGGGTGGTGGCCAGGGCGCCGGCCGCCATGCCGCGTCGTACGGCGGTGTCGGTGTCCAGTCCCGCCGCGAGAGCCGCGCCGAACGCGCCGGTGAAGGCGTCCCCGGCCGCCGTGGTGTCGACGGGGGTGACCGGGAAGGCCGGGAAGTGCCGGACCGCCTCCGCGGTGACCGAGACCGCCCCGGCCCCGCCGAGCGTGATCAGCGCGTGCCGTACGCCCCGGTCGAGGAACCAGCGGGCCGCCCGCTCGGCGGACTCGGGCCCGTCCACGTCGACGCCGGTCAGCGCGGCCGCCTCGCTCTCGTTCGGGGTGACGACGTCCACGTACTGCCAGATGTCGTCCGGCAGCGACTGCGCGGGCGCCGGGTCGAGCACCACGGTGAACCCGGCCTCGGCACCCGCCCGCGCGGCATGCCGGGTGACCTCGGCCCGCACCTCCAGCTGAAGCAGCAGGACGCGGGTGCGGTCCCGGGTCGCGGCGATGCTCTCGTCCACCATCTCGGGCGTGAGGGAGGCGTTGGCCAGCGGCGTGATGACGATGTCGTTCTCACCGGAGGCGTCGACGCGGATGTGGGCGACACCGGTGCGCCCGGGGACCGTACGGACCTCGGAGGTCTCGACGCCGTGGGTGCGCAGGCCGTCCAGCGCGAGGTCCCGGAAGAGGTCCTCGCCGACGCAGCCGGCCATCCAGGTGGGCGCGCCCGCCCGGGCGGCGGCGACGGCCTGGTTGGCCCCCTTGCCGCCGAGGACGAGGGTGAAGTCGTCCCCCAGCACGGTTTCACCGGGGCGGGGCAGCCGCCCGGTGAACGCGGTGACGTCCGCGGTGATGCTGCCGACGACGAGAACACCGGTCCGGGTCATCGCGGTCTTCCTCCTGTTGGGGGCATGGGTGTTTTTGGCATGGCTGGGGGAGGGGCACGGCGCAAGTGGCGCTGCCCTGGGGGGTGTTGATGTTTCCGGCTACGGCGGGGGTGTGGCCCGGCGCCGGTGGCGGCTAACGCCTCGGCGGAGCCGTGGAGCCGCGCTGGACGAGCTTGGTGTCGAGCGTGATCCGACGGGAACCGCCGTCCCGGTCCTCGTCCTGGCCGAGCCGCTGGAGCAGCAGGCGCATGGCGAGCACGCCCTGCTCGACCATGGGGCGGTCGACGACGGTGAGGGGCGGGTTCAGCAGTGGGCCGGTGTCGAGGTCGTCGAAGCCGATGACGCTGATCTGGCCGGGGATGCCGACGCGCATGTCGTGCAGCGCCTTCAACGCCCCCAGGGTCATGAGGTTGTTGGCGGTGAACAGGGCCGTGGGCGGCTCGGCCGCGGAGAGCAGGCGCAGCGTGAGCTGGTAGCCGCTCTCCTCCCTGAAGTCACCGATCAGGTCGAACTCCGGCAGGAGTTCCACGCCCGCCTCGGCCAGCGCCTCCACGAACCCCTCGCGGCGGTGTCGTCCGGGCGTCGTCTCCTGCTGGCCGCTGATGGCGGCGATCCGGGTGTGTCCGAGCGCGAGCAGATGGGAGGCCGCCTGCCGGCCGCCCTCGTGGTTGTTCACCAGCACGGCGTCGAAGTGCTCGCCGCCCGCCAGATCACGGTCCACGAACACCAGCGGCACGCCCGCGTCCCGGACATGCAGCGGCGTCTCGTCCTGCTCGGTCGCGGGGGCCAGGATCACCCCGTCGACCTGGTGGATCATGTCGGAGAGCACGTCGTCCTCGCGCTCGCCGCTCTCGTCGCTGTTGGCGAGCAGGATGCGGTACCCGCGGTCGCGGGAGGCCGACTCCATGCCCTTCACGACGGCGGCGAAGTACGGGTTGTTGATGTCGGGAACGACGACACCGATCGTCCGCGTCCGCCCGGACTTCAGCGACTGCGCGACGGCGCTGGGCCGGTACCCCAGCGCGTCGATGGCCTCCTGGATCACCTCCGCGCTCCGCACGCGCTGTCCGCGCAAGTGCCGGGAGACGGTGGCCGCGGAGACCCCGGCGCGGGCAGCCACATCATGGATGGTGCTCACAGAGGATCTCCCGTTTCGTCGCTGAAACCGTTGTCAGAGAACGATTGCAGTCGGGCGGGGACGCGTCAATGAGCGGTGCGGGGATTTTTCAACCGGTGCCGTTCCGCCGGGTTTCGGTGGGTTGGTGGGGGGTGGTGCCACCGTGACGGCCGACCGTGGCGGGCCGCACGCTGGTAAAATGTCCGTACGCTTCGAAACACACAGGGCCCGTGCCGACCAAGGCGCGGGCCCTGTTCCGTTCGGGGTCACCAGCAGAGGAAGGTCCCCATGAACGCGAAGACGCCGAACCCCGAGCAGAACCCCGAGCAGAACTCCGGTACGCCGGGCCTGCCGCCGATCGAGGCGTTCGCCGAGCTGGATCTGCCCTCGGAGCTGGCCCGGACGATGACCGAGCTGGCGGTGCGGGAGCCGTTCCCGATCCAGGCGGCCACCCTGCCGAACGCCCTCGCCGGACGTGACGTCCTCGGCCGGGCGCGCACCGGCTCGGGCAAGACGCTCGCCTTCGGTCTCCCGATGCTGGTCCGCACGGCGGGCCGCCGCGCCGACGCGAAGCGGCCCCTCGCGCTGGTCCTCGTACCGACCAGGGAACTCGCGCAGCAGGTGACCGACGCCCTGACGCCGTACGCGCAGGTTCTCGGGGTCCGGCTGGCGACCGTGGTCGGCGGTCTGTCGATCAGTCGCCAGGCGGCGTCGCTGAAGACCGGGGCCGAGGTCGTCGTCGCCACCCCGGGACGGCTGACCGACCTGGTCTCGCGCCGGGACTGCCGTCTGGACCGGGTGGAGATCACGGTGCTGGACGAGGCGGACCAGATGTGCGACATGGGGTTCCTGCCCCAGGTCACGGAACTCCTGGAGCAGGTGCGCCCCGACGGGCAGCGGATGCTGTTCTCCGCCACGCTCGACCGCGATGTCGACCAGCTGGTCAAGCGTCATCTGCACGACCCGGTGTACGCCTCCGTCGACCGGCCGTCGGGATCGGTGACCACGATGGAGCACCACGTACTCCTCGTGCACCCGGCCGACAAACTCGCCACCGCCACCGAGATCGCCGCCCGCGACGGCCGGGTGCTGATGTTCCTGGACACCAAGGTGGCCGTCGACCGGTTCACCCGCCACCTGCGCGACAGCGGCATCAAGGCCGCCGCCCTGCACAGCGGCAAGTCGCAGCCCCAGCGCACCCACACGCTCGGCCAGTTCAAGGACGGCGCGATCACGGTGCTGGTCGCCACCAACGTCGCCGCCCGCGGCATCCACGTCGACGCGTTGGACCTCGTCGTCAACGTGGACCCGCCCGCCGATTCCAAGGACTACCTCCACCGCGGCGGCCGTACGGCCCGCGCGGGCGAGTCGGGCAGCGTGGTCACCCTGGTCACGCCCGGGGAGCGGAGCGAGGTCAACCGCATGATGTCGGGCGCCGGTATCCGCCCCACGGTCACACCGGTCCGCTCCGGCGAGGCGAAGCTGACCGACATCACCGGCGCCCGCCGCGCACCGTCGGCCGCGCCCGCGAAGAACACCAACGCCCCCTTCCGGGGCATGGGCACCCGCCCGGGGCGCCCGGCGAAGGAGACCCGCAAGGAGGCGGAGGCGCGGAAGCTCGCGGAGGCGCGGCGGGCGGCGCGGGCGCGCAAGTCGCGCTGACGGCACACGCCCGGTGCGGACTGTCGTAACCGACCTTGACCGCCCTGACGCCCCGCTGGTCGAAGGGGCGGCCGCGTTCCGCTCCGAGGCGTAAGGTGAAGTGGCTGAACGTAGCCGACTTCTCGGTGAGGGAGGGGCGTTGGGGTGGAGTCGCGCGGGCTTCTACCAGGTGACCGCTGACGGGGTCCAGTGCGTCCTGTGTCCCTTCCGCTGCCGGCTTCGCCCTGGTGAGACCGGGGCCTGCCGGGTACGCCGACGCCGGGACGACACGGTGGAGACCCTCACTCTCGACACCACCGTGGTCCACCAGGACACCGTCGAACGCAAGCCCTTCTACCATTTCCGGCCGGGCAGCCGGGTCATCACCCTTGCCCCGCCGGGGTGTTCGTTCCGATGCGACTACTGCGTCAACCACCGCCTCTCGCAGTACGGCCGCGACGACGGTGACACCGACCGGCCCACCACCCCCGTCGACGTGGACGACGTGGTGGAGCGGGCCGCCGCCGAACGAGCGGGCATCGCCCTGTCGTACTCCGAGCCCTCGCTCGCCGCGGAGCTGACGCTGCGGCTGGCGGACGTGGCGGCGACGCGAGGGGTGCCGGTGCTGTGGAAGTCCAACGGCTTCGTCACCCCGGAGGCCCTCGACGTGCTCGCCCCGGGACTGGCCGCCGTCAACATCGACATCAAGGCCGCCGACGACACCGCCCACCGGCGGCTCACCGGCGCACCCCTCGCCCCCGTCCTGGAGACGGTGCGAGCGCTGCACCGGGCCGGAGTGTGGGTGGAGGTCAGCACTCCGCTGATCCCGGGAACCAGCGCCTCGGACACCCAACTGGACTTCATCGCAGGGTTCCTGGCCTCGGTCGGCCGGGAGATCCCCTGGCATCTCCTGCGCTTCACACCCACCTACCGCATGGCGGACGAGGTCCCCACCACACCGGAGCGACTCGCCCGAGCCGTGCGGATCGGCCGTTCGGCCGGACTCGCGCACGTCTACGTGGAGCGGGCGCTCGGTGCGAAGGGCCGGGCGACGCACTGCCCTCGGTGCTCCGCCGAGGTGATCGGCCGGGAGGTGTGGGGCGCCGTCGAAGTGAGCCTCGTGGACGGTGCGTGCCCCGTCTGCGGAACCGTGATTCCAGGAGTGTGGTCGTGAACGAAGAGCCCGGCACACCGGCCCCGCGCTACCGGTTCGTACCCGAGCTGCCGGACCTGATCGACGCGAGTGAGTACCCGGAGCATCCGCGCGGCCGCCTCGTCCGGCTGCGGCTCACCTGGTCGCCGGGCGGCGTGGAGATCCTCGGCGACGCGTTCCGGCCCGACATGCTGGAGGCGCTCCTCGAACGGCTGGACCCGGACGGGATCGAGCAGATGATGTGCGGCTGACAGTCGACAACTGACCGGCGGCGTCAATGCGTTGACGGTGGGCCCGTCAAAGGTGGGACAGCACACCCGCCAGCACCGCGCGCAGCCGTTCCGGAGCCACGTCCGGATCGATCGTCCAGCTGTGCGGTTCCGTCGCCAGGACCGGATGCCCCGGGTAGTGGGCGCGCAGCGTCAGTGACTCGGGCAGCTCCAGACGCGGCTGGTAGGGGTGCGTCAGCAGCAGGACGCGGGGCATGCCCGCCGTGGGATGGATGAGCCGCCCCGCCGCCGCCGAGGCCAGCGCCGTCGCGCGTGCCGGGTCGGGCGGGGTGGGCGGCTGCGGCTCCCAGAGCCGCACCAGGTCCGCCTGCCGCATCAGCGGCAACGGACCGGACCGCCCGTCGAGACGCACCAGCTCCAGTGCCCGTCCCGCACGCAGCAGCGCCTCCGCCAGCAGATGCGCGCAGACCCGCAGACAGCTGCCGACCCGGCCGTGCGCCGCCGCCCCGGTGTCCAGGACGAGCACGGCGTTGCGCACGGCGACCGGAGCGGTGGCGAGGCGGGTCCGGTACAGCAGCGCGTCGTCGACCCGGAGCGCCTCGCGCACGTCCTCGGGCAGCGCCAGCTGACTGGGTACGAGACGGTCGGGGGGCCCGTGCCGCACCAGTTCGGCGGGGGCGCCCGCGGCCGTGGGACCGGTCAGGTCGTCGCCGATCGCGTTCGGAAGGCGCAGGGTGGTGAGGGGCGGCCTGCGCCGGGTCCGTGCGTCGCCGTCGTACTGCCCGCGCAGGAACCGCCGTACGATGCCGGGGTCCTGGCGGATCGCGTCGGGCCCGAGCATGCGCAGCGTGGGCAGCACCTCGGCGCGCACCCGCTCCAGCGACGCGGCGAACACCTCGGGTGACAGCGGTGCCGGAGAGGGCTCCTCGGTTCCGCCCCGCAGTCCTCGCTCGACGGCGGCCCGTAGATCGGCGGTCGGCACACCGGGCGGCGGGGCGAAGCGCGGGTCCGCCGGGAAACAGGACGCCACCACCGCCGCCAGCGCCGGATGGGCCGCCAACGGCCAGGCGAGAGAACGCAGTTCGGCCGCCACCCGGCCCCGGTGCGCCAGTTCGGCCCCTGGTGGGGGAGTGGTCCGCAGCAGCCGCGTCACGGAGACCAGCGTGGACAGCGGCACCGCCGCCTCCGCGGCCGCCGCGGCTCCGGCCAGCTCGGTCAGCGCGGCGAGGGGCAGCGGCAGCGGCGCGTCCGGAGCCGAGGGGGTGGCGCCCGTCCGCAGGTCCCACAGGAGTGTGGTGCCGCCGCCGTACGTGGTCGCGATCCGGTCCCCGGCGGGGGACCACGCCACGGACCACACATGGCCGACCGGAACACCGGTCGGCTCCAGGACCAGCACACGCTCCCCGCGTACGACGTCCCAGACCTCCACCGCCCTGGTGTCCTGGCCGGGGCCCGGCGCGGCCAGCATGGTGCTGTCCGGCGACCAGGCCAGCGCGGGAGCCCAGCCGCGACCGCCCGGACGGCCCAGCTCCCGGTGGACCTGCCAGGTCGCGGTGTCCCACACGACGGTCGGCCCCTGCCCCGCGACCGGAGTCGCCGCGAGGAGCCCGCCGTCGGGCGACCAGGCGACCCGTGCCACGAAGGTGTCCGAGGGCAGCGCGAGCCGGGGGCTGGTGCGCCGGAAGCCGGGCATGCGCCACAGCAGCACGCCGCCCTGCGTACCGGCCGCGACCAGACCGCCGTCCGGCGACCAGGCCGGGCGACCGGTCCCGCGCGCCACCGGGCGGCTTCGCGGACGGGCTTCCGGCTGCCGCAGGTCGTACAGGTACAAGTGAGTCGGTACGTCACCCGGTTCGGGCACCAGCAGCTCACGGGTGCCGAACGGGGACCACACGGGAGCCTGGCCACCCGGGAGCGAGGCGAGGAGAGCCCCGGTCGAGCGGTCGAGCACGGTCAGCGCGGCGCCGCCCGACCTGGTGGCGACCACGACAGGGCCGTCCGCGCCGGGGGCGACGGCGAGATCGTGGGCTCCGTCCCGCCCGGTCGGCACGGCGGAGGCCCACACCGCGCCCTCCTCGCCCGGAGTGCGCAGACCGATCAGCCCGGGGCGCAGTTCGGCCACGTGACGGTCGTCGTCGCCGGTCCAGGCGAACGCGGGTGCGGCCAGGGCCGGGCCCGCGTCGTGCAGCAGCCGGGGCGGCGACGCCGCGAGGGCCCGGGTGCGCGGCGCCGGTACGCTGCGCCCGATCGAGCGGCACATGGCCGCGGTCCAGCGGCGCAGCCCCGCGGCGGAACGGCGGCGGGGCGCGGGCGCGGTGGCGTCCGGCAGCTCCCACAGGGCCAGGACATCTCCGGCCCTGTCCGTGTCCCGCGCGAGCGGAACACGCACCAGCACCCGGCCGTACGCGGACATGCTCACGTCGTGCGGCTCGTGGACGTCGGCCGGGATCCGCGCCACCGGCTCCAGCGCCCGGTCGTACACCGTCACCGGGGCACCCCGCTCGGCACACACGAGGAACTGTCCGGTCCGGCTGAACGCCAACGCCAGCACCTCGCCCGCGACCAGGGGCGACGTGGCGGTCACCGTGCCGGAGTCGCGGGTCAGCAGATGCACGCCGTCGGCGTCCGCACAGGCCAGCAGGGACCGGTCCGGCGACCAGGCGACCGCCGTGATGCCGGGGCGCCCCCCGGCGGGGGAGAAGTCCAGCCGCTGCGCGCGGACGTTCCACAACTGGAGCGAGCTGTGCGTCGCCAGGCACAACTGGCGCCCCAGCGGATCCCACGCCAGATCCGCCACCGGATCGGCGGTGCGCAGCAGCCTGTCCTCGCCGGAGCCGCGGTGATGCACCGTCACGCCTCCGCCGGAACGGGGGAACGCCACCCACAGCCCGTCCGGCGAGACGGCGGCCGCCCGCGCGCCCCGAGCCGTGGCGAGGCCCTCCGGCGGCGTACGGAGGGCACCGGTGTCCGCGTCGTGGACGTCCAGGCGGCCGTCCCCCAGGACGAGGAACTCGCCGCCGTCCAGGCCCCAGACGATCCGGGCGGGCGGCCCGGACGGCGTTGCGGCTCCCCGGTCGCCGAACGGGGTCGTGGTCTCCCGGCCGCCGGACGGCGTTCCCGCCTCCCGCTCGCCGGACGGCGTCCCCGCATCCCGGTCGGCCGACCAGACACCGTGCCCCAGATCGTCGGTGCAGGACAGCCGCTGCCCGTCGACGGTCACGAGCAGGGTGCCGTCGGCGGAGAGCCCGGTGACGGCACGGGCGCCGTCGGCGCCGCCGCCCGGAAGATCCCGCAGATGCCGCGGCCCCCCGTGTACGACGGCCTCCCTCTCGGCAGCCGTCACCGCTCCTCCATCAGACGCAGCGCGGCCTGCTCGTACAGCCTCCCGGCCTCCAGCGGATCGCCCGCGCTGCGGTAGGCCTCCGCCGCCTCGACGAGGTGGCCCTGCGCGTACAGACGCGCGGCCCGGGCCAGCGTCTCGGTGGGGTCGGTCACGTCCGGCAGTTCGAGCCCGCTGCCCTTGCTGTCCTCGCCGACGAGACCGTCCAGGGCGGACAAGAGCTGTCGGCCCGTCTCCGACACACCCGCCGGGGTGGAGGGGGCACGTACCGACGCCCACAAAGTCCAGACCGGGACGAGCCCGTCCAGGTCGAAGCGGTGCACGGCCCCCGGCACACAGGCGACCGCCGTACTCGGGGTCACCCCGAGGGAACGCACTCGCGCCCCCGGCGGCAGAGCGGGGACGAGGTCATGGCCGGAGCGCACGTAACAACTGCCGGGCCCCACCCGGCGCAGGGGAGTGCCGAAGGGGAGCGACGCGGCCAGGTCCGCCGGGTCCAGGAGGAGATGACACCCGGCCCCCGGAACGAGGAACGCCGACTCCGCCAGAGGACGCCCCCGCAGATACCGGCGCACCGCGCCCAGGTCGTCGTCCGTGAGCAGCACCGCGTCCACCCGGGTGTCCGCCACGGCGCTCGGCCGGACCTCGACCCGTGTCTCGGGCGCCGGTGGCAGGCCCGTCGCCCCGGCACCCGGTGACGGGGGACGACACCGGAGGTCCGAGCCCGGCGGCTGGATCACCAGCGGTGCGGGGCTGCCGAGGACCGACAGGCGCGCGGCGGGCTGCTCGGAGCTTCCGCTCAGCAGCCAGAACTCGTCCTCCGCCAGCCCGGGTTGGAGCAGCTCCTCGTCGACCGGCAGGCGCAGACGTACGTCGATCAGGAGCTGTGGGCAGTGGGCGGCCGGTCGGCACACCGCCGTTCGCGGAAGCGAGACGACGGCGTGGACGAGGGAGTCGGGAACCATGCGCGCGGCATCCGCCGCGTCGGGCTCGTACGGTCCGCCCAGGATCAGCAACAGCCTTTCACGCGGCGGCTCCTGGCCCGGCGGGAACAGACCGCAGACTCCGACCGGGACCACGGCCGTCTCGACGACCGCCGCCATCGTGTGACGCGCCACCGCGGGAAGCAGCTCCGGGGCGGTGAGGACGTACAGCAGATGGTGACCGGGCTCCGGGCCGTGAACGGCGGGAAAGGCGGTGGCCAGTTCGACCGGAGTGACCTCGGGCCAGGTGAGCACCTCGTCCAGGTGGGCAGGTCCGGTGGTCCCCTTGGGGCCGGTCAGGGAGCCGTCGGCGAGCACGTGCCACGCCCGTCCGCCGTGGAGGGCCACCAGGTCCGTACCCGTCGCCGTGCCCGCGCCGCTCAGCAGCCAGTAGCCGCCGGAACCGGGCTGCCGTCGGCACGTCCAGGTGTGCGCGCCGACGCCGTGGAAGGTGCCGAGCGCGGCGAGCGTCTGCCGTGCGGAGTGGAAGACGCCCGCGCTCCGCCAGAGCGGGGGGTCGGCGCTGTCCGGTGGGGCGGTGACCGGTTGTGCCTCGTCGGGGGGACTCGCGTGATCCGCCGTCCGCTCCCCGGGCTCCCGGGCCGGGCGCACGAGGAAGGGAACCCCCCGGGCGTCGTCGGTTTCCGGGTCCGCCGCGGGCCGGATCGTGAACGGCCCGGTGGCGAACGGCGGAGGATGCGGCGTCGAGCGCGGGGAGCGGCCGAAGAGCTGTCGCAGCCGCCGGAGGGAGGAGGGCACCGCTCACCCCGCGCGGACGTTCAGGGGCGGCAGCCACGCGTTGCCGCCCAGGTGCAGGCCCGCCCATTGGTGCCACCGTTCGAGAATCTCGTCCGGACCCTCGTCCTCACCGTGCGGTCGGTGCGCCGCGCCGAACAACCGTGCCCCCCAGTCGAACCGTTCCAGTCGGTCGGCCGCCTCGACGCCCCACTCCAGCAGCGCGATCCGCTCCCCGCGCGAGGACAGCGCCCCCAGGTGCACTTCGAGGCGGCCGAGCGCGGCGAGGAGCGGTTCCGGCGGACCGCCGCCGATACGGGCCCGCAACGCGCGGGCGAGTTCGAGACGCAGTGGGGAGGAACCGCCCCCGGCGGTCTGCCCGGAGAGCCGGTCCGCCGCCGCGAGCAGGGAGTCGGTCCGGTGCGTGTGCCCCGCGAGCAACAGCTCCCAGGCGGCCTCCAACGGCCGGTTCCGGTCCAGCCAGCACTGCGCGGCGCGTTCGGGACGGCCCAGCAGGCGGTAACAGTGCGCGGCCTGGGCCGCGTGCCCGGCCCTGCGGTACGTCTCCGCCGCGTGCTCCAGGTCGCCCGCGCGCTCGTACGCCTCCGCCGCCGTCCACCGCCAGCCGACGGCGTCGTAGCAGCGGGCGGCGTCCGTGTGCGCGCCCGCCTCGGCGTAGGACCGGGCGGCCTTGACGAGCAGGTGGGCATGTCGGCTCACCAGGTCTCACGCTCGCCGTCGTCCGCCGTGTCCGCCGCGAGGTCGTCGGCGGTCTCCGCGTGCACCACGCGCGGAGCGGGCCAACCGGTCGGCGGGGCCTGCCGGATCTCCTCCACTTCGGGCCGGCGGGCCGCCACCGCTCCGAGCTCGGCGCTGATCCGGTCGTGTTCCGCGTCGTGATCGGCGCCGACGGAGGAGCCCCCGAGGTCGTCGACACGGAACAGCTCGACCTCGCCGGTCTCGGCGTTGAAACGGAACCGCACGCGCACCCGCATCGGGTCAGGCCTCCATCTCGAACTCGATGTCGATGACATGGTCCGATTCCTCGACCTGGATGCCGGTGGCGCCGTGCTCGCGGGCGTACGCCAGAATCGCCTGACGGTAGGAAGCGGCCAGCACCTCGTTGACGGCACCGAGCCCGTCGCTCGCGAGCTGCTGCAGCCGCTCACGGTTCCGCGACTCCAACTCGCCCTGGAGACGCTCCCGTTCGCTCGCCAGGCGGGCCTCCGCGTCCGCCCCCGCGGCCGCGCGCAACCGCTCGTCGGCCGCCGCCGCTGCCGCGTCGGAGGCGTCCCGGGCCTGTCGGCGCACCTCTTCCAACAGCCTCATGGCCTGCGACTCGGCGGCGTGTTCGGCCTGTCGCCGCGCGTCCGCCTCGGCGCTCGCGTAGGTGACGCCGCCGTAGTCGTCGTCGTAGTAACGGCCTTCGCCCGCGCCCTGCGCCGTGTCGGACACGGTCCCGCTCAGTACGTCGCTCGCGCGACCCTCCGCACGGGCCTCCTCCTCCAGGCGGGCGGTCACGAGGAGTTCGCCCGTCGACGGCCGGTACGTCACCCGTCCGTCGGGCAGGTCGAGGACGAAGACGCCGTCGGCCTCCTGCCAGCCGGGAGCGGAGGCGAGCGCGTGCTCGAACGCCTCGCGGGTGCGGGCGCCCAGGGTGCCGCCGAAGGGGTAGGCGACCTCAACTTCGCTGACCACGGTGTCGGTTCGGCTGACCCGGCGCTCGACCTCCACCTGCCAGGCCTCCACCACCTCCCGGGTCGCCGTGATGTTGACCCTGCGTGGGTTGCACATACGCCCCGTCACCCCCAGTACGCCACCGGCTCCCCCGGAGCGGTGTGGAATCGGTCGGTCTCCTACACCCGCAGCAGCGCGAGGGTGTTGTCGATGATAGTGGTCAGTTCGTCACGGGCGGTGAGATTGGCGGGCTCCACGCTCTCCAGCTCCAGGCGGAGCTTGTTCAGTCCGCGCAGCACGTTCTCGACGGCCGCGTCGGACGCACCGGCGGAGACCTGACGGCTCGTCAATTTGGCCTCGCCGAGGATGTGGTGTGCCGCTCGCAGGGTGGTGGAGGCCGACGGACCCCCGTCGGCCTCCACCACACGTTGCACCGACTCCTGGACGAGCCGCTCGTGCGCGGGATCGGTCCAGATGTGCCGCAACGGCCACAGATCGCGGGGCTCGGCACGCACACTCTCCCGGCGCATCGCCGCGGCGGCCACCAGCCGCAGACCGCGCACGATCCTGCGGTCCGACAACACGACTCCCTGCGCCAGCAGTTCGCGGATCAGGGAGCGGTACACGGCGGTCACCCGGTTCAGGTCGACCCGGTCGACCTGGCGGCCCAGCCGCTCCAGGGACTCGTGATCGACCCAGGTGTGGCCCGCGCCCTCCGCCGGGTGCGGAGCGAAGGACTTCTCGAGCAGCTCCTCGAGATGGCTGTCCGCCACGGGCGACACGTTCACCCGCAGCAGGAAACGGTCGGCGAAGGCGACGAGCGCCGGGTCCTGCGGGAGGGTGTTCGACGCACCGATCAGGCTGATCAGCGGCACCGGCTGGGACTCCCTGCCGTGATGGAACACCCGCTCGTTCATCACGGTCAGAAGGGTGTTGAGGATCGGGCTGCCGCACTGGAAGATCTCGTCAAGGAAGGCGATGAGAGCCTCGGGCAGCATGCCCTCCGTGCGGATCGCGTGCCTGCCGTCCCGGAACGCGGCGACGTCGACGGGTCCGAACACCTCGGACGGCTCGGTGAACCGCGTCAGCAGCCGGACGAACGGCCGGGTGCCCAGACCGGCGGCGAACCGGGTCACGAGGTCCGTCTTACCGGTTCCCGGCGGCCCCAGCAACAGCACGTGCTCACGGGCGATGACCGCGACCTCCAGGAGGTCGAGCGCGAGCCGCCGCCCCACGAAGTGGTGCCCCACACTGCGCCCGAGCGCCTGCAGCCGGTGGATCGCCGCCAGATCGTCCGGGCTCCACGGCGGGAGTTCCCCGTACCGGTGCGCCGCGGTCGTCACTGGCGCTCCGCGGCGCGCTGGCGGCGGTCCTGCTGCAGCTTGCCCACGAGCCAGCCCATGCGGCGCGGGCTGGGCGGGGTCTTGCGCAGATACAGGTCGACGAACGCCTCACTCATGATGGAGCGCAGCTCGTCGCCGTTGCGGTTCTCGCTCGCCTCGGCGATGAGTTCCAACAGCTCCTCCTGCAGATCGATGGAGTAACGACGGGCATGGTGACGCAGGATCGCCCGGCGCGCGGGAAGGTCCGGCAGCCCGACGGCCAGGCTGCGGAAGCGGCTGGGGCGCAGAAGGGCCTCGTCGATGATGTCGATGCGGTTGGTGGTGCCGATGACCAGCATCGGCACCTCCGGCCGGAAGCCGTCCATCTCCGTGAGGATCTGGGCGACGACGCTGTTGCCGACCCGGGTGCCCCCGTCACCGCGTCCGGAGCGCTGCATGGTGATGGCGTCGATCTCGTCGAAGACGATCACCGAGGGCGCGCTGCGCCGGGCCGCGGCGAACAGCTCGCGCACCTTGCGCTCGCTCTCGCCGACGTACATGTCGATCACCTCGGGCCCGGAGACCACCTGGATGGTCGCGTTGAGCTCGTTGGCGATGGCCTTGGCGAAGAGGGTCTTCCCGGTGCCGGGCGGGCCGTGGAAGATGAAGCCGCGCGGCACCAGTTCGTTGCGCACCTCCTCCATCGACGCGGGCAGCTCCTGCGCGCCGCTCACGAGGGACAGCGCCTGGCGGATCTCCGCCTTGACCTCCTCGTAGCCGCCGATGTCCTGCAGGGTCACCTGTGGGATCTCGAAGCCCGAGTACTGCTGGGCCTTGAAGGTGAGCAGTGTCCTGCGCAGGTCCGAGACGGTGGCGCGGTCGGACTCCGCGTGCACCTGGCGTGCGTAGCGCATGGCCTGCCGCAGCCGCACCGGGTTCATGCCCGCGATGTGCTTGTAGAACTCCCGTGGCTGGAAGCCCTCGAAGGTCGCCGCCTCGGCCGAGGTCACCAGGGCCTGCCCGAGCGGGACTTCACCGCCTCCGGGCGGGGTGACGTTGGGGGGCAGACCGGTGAGCGAGAGCCGCGCGCTGAACCGCTCGGCGAGCACCTCGGGCAGGGAGAGCGAGGTGTCGGCGAAGGCCAGCACGAGGCTGTCCGGATACTCGTAGAGCAGTTCGACCAGTTCCCGGGCCTCGGTGTGCCGGCTGACGTCGGCGCCTCCGCACAGCAGGTCGAGGTGGGGCAGCACGATGACGTCCCCCTCTTTCAGCCCTTCGAGCTGCGTACGCAGCTGGGCGAGCCGCCGCTGACGCGGGTTGGCCGAGAGGTCGGCCACCGGGTCGTCCGCCGGGTCGGGCTCGGCGAGCAGGATCCCGCGCCGCTGGGCGAGCGAGGTCATGTCGGGCCACAGATGGGCGACGACGAGCTTCTCGGTGATCACGAGCACGGGGAGGTCCGCGCGCAGCAGGGAGGCGACACGCTCGATGCTGTCCCAGTACGCCAGCCGTACGGCCTCCTCGTCGGAGACGGACTCGGGATGGCCGGACGGATCCGCCGGAGGCGGGCCGGGCGACTTCTCGATCACGGGGGCAGGGCGGGCGGCGGGCATGAAGACGTGGGCGCCCGGGGTGACTTCCGCGCGCAGCAGGCACGTCACGGCGAAGTCCGACCAGGGGCGGTCCGCGTACTCCGGGGGCAGCTCTTCGAGCAGCAGGAAGTCTCCGGACGCCAGCGCCTCGCGCAGCGGCAGGGAGCCGGAGGACGAGAGCAGCCGGAGGCGGTCGTCGTCGCCGCCTGCGACGACGGTCAGCGGGAAGGTCACCGGGCCGTCACCGCCCGCAGCTCCCGCAGGGCCTCGGCCCGCGCGCGCAGCCGGGACAGCCGGAGTCCGCCCTCGTGTCCCCGGAGCATCCTGCGGGCGCGGAGCTCGGCGGGGAAGCGCGTTACGAGCACGTCGAGCGGCCGCCACCAGTCGGACGTCGCATCCGCCCACGCTGCCGCCGCCCGGTCGGTGTCCGGGGCACCCGAGGTCTCCCCGGTGAGCACCGCCACCGCCTCGCGGGTGCGCCGCATGTAGTACGGCCCGTGGTGGAGCAGCGCCGTCTCGTACACGTCGTAGACCCACTGTCGCTCGGCCGGGTCGAACCGGTAGCGGCTCAGCAGCCCGGAGCGCCAGAGCATGGCGTCGGGCGTGCGCGGGGGAGCGGACAGCGCGGCGGTCACGGTGCGGCGGCCCTCCGGGTGGTCCAGGAGCCGGTCGAGGAGCTGGCGGCACGGCTCGTCGTCGCCCGGCGCGGGCGCGTCGAACAGGCCGGTCAGGGGAGAGTGGCGCAGCAGCGCGGTACCCAGCGAGGTGCCGACGGACCGCGATCCCGCCGTGAGCACGGGGTGGACGAGGCCGTGCCGGGCGAGCAGGTCGCGGGCGGACCCGGGCGCGGACACCGAGTCCAGGGTCCGTTCCGCCAGGGAGCCCTCGCGCAGCGCCACGGCCGCGGCCAGCAGAAGCGTGGGGAGGCCCGCCGGACCCGGGTCGCCCAGCGGCGGGTCCGACAGGCGCATCCTCGCCGCCGTCACCGCCGCGAGCCGCTCCACCAGGAGCGCCGGATCCTGCTCCGGTGACGTAGGTCCGGCCGTGCGGCCGGGCAGCGGTGCCCCGGTCTCCGGCTCACTGGCGGCCCAGCGAAGAAGCCGCGGGACGGTATCTGTCACTGTTGTCATCACGGCTCCACAGGGAACTGGCCTCCATGGTGGCGTCGGACCGCGCGTAGCAGCGCAGTACCCGGTTGCCTTCGGAGTAGTTGATCAGTGCGGCCACCTGCCAGGGACGGCGGAAGGTGGCCCGGTGCAGATCGATGTCGGTGCCCGACAGCCCCATCCTTCCGACCGCCGGGAAAAGGTGGGTGTGGTACCAGCCGACCAGCCGGGCTCCGGGGTGTCGGTCCCTGAGAGCACGGCTCATGGCGCCGAAGGAGTCGCCGGTGAACGTGAAGTGCATCAAGGACGCCCCGGTGTGCTCCGCCGGCAGAACGTGCTCCACCACCACGACGTAGCGCTCCTCGGCCTCCGGGCGCCGGTATGCCTTGCCGAACAGGAAGCCGCCCTCCTCGACCCGGTCGGACAAGGGGAGTTCACGTGTCAGGAGCCGCTCGATGCCCGGGGCCAGGACCACGGTCACACGCTGGTCCTCCGTCGAGGGCGGAAGAACCGATTCCACCAGGTCGAACTCCGGCAGCTCCGGCTCGGCGGCGGGGCGCACCCCGAAGGAGAGCCGGGCGGACCGGGAGATGTCCACGTCCATGGCTCCCGAGACAGGCGGAGGAAGCCGCCGTACGGGGGCGTCGTCCATGCCCGGTGCGTCGATGCGGAACGACCAGTACTCCTCGGACGCGTCGATCTCCCGCGCGAGCGCGGTGAGCGCGGGGCCCAGGAGACCCTTGACGGAGTGCGGATGACGGTAGATCACTCGACCCTCCACCTGTGCCATGACGTTCAGATAGCCGTAACCGGACTGGCGGTTCTTCAGAAGAGGCGGCCCGGGGTAGTCCTCCGGGTCCTCGATCGGCTGGAACCTGAGATTGAAGGCGGCCCGGCGCCGGTCGGCGGCCAGTTCGTCCGCGAGGACGGCCTTGAGCAGCGCGATGAGGCCGACCCTGCGCTCGGGCACGTGGGCGTCGCCGCGGTACAGCTCGACTTCAACCCGCATCGCCGACCTCGTCCGACGGCCGCACACGCAGGGCCCTGTGGCGCAGACCCTCGTCACCCGCGGGGTCGGCCGATCCGGCGGCGGCCCCTCTGATCGCTGCGATCATCGCCTGTCCCCTCTCGGACCTCGCCCAGATGGCGGCCTGCCTGTCGACCGTTCCGCCGCCGCCCTCGTTCTCCGTACGTACGTCGTAGTTCCGGTACCTCGCCATGTCCACCAGGATCTGGCACAGCTGGCCGAAGTCGAGCGTGGGGCGGTAGGAGCCCTGCAGCGCGCCGAGGCAGACCAGACCGTCCGGGGCCGCCGTCAGATTGCGCGCGATGTTCGGGTGGAAGATCGGCGTGAGCCAGATCGCGGCCGGAGCCTGCAGCGGGAAGCCCGCTCCCAGGGCGATGAGCACGGTGTGCTCCTGCTGCGCCGAGGGATCCGCGTCATGGGGCTCACCGGCGCCGGGCGGCCGGAACCCCGGCGCCCGGAAGCCCACTTCGTACTCGGTGGGGAAGTCCGGGTCGTCCATCTCCAGCACCGTGAAGTTCTCGTGCCGCTTCTCGTATCTGCGGATCTCCTCGCGCACGCGCAGGATGGCCTGGAGCTTCAGCTGGCCGATGCCCGCCGTGCTCTCCGGATAGACGTTGAGGGTGTCGCCGTCCCCGACGCCCGCGTCGTGCAGGGACTGGCTCGGGTCGAGGCGCAGGAAGCTGCCGTCGGGCTGGAGATGGTCCACGACCGTGCGCCTGCGGTGGCCGACCCTGTCATGGGTGGTGTCCGAGCCGTACTGGGACAGGATCGCCACGGCGATGTCCCGCACCGTGGTGATCGACGGAACTCCCGCGAAGTCGAACGGCTGATGGTCCGGCCCGCGCACCAGCAACTTCTCCAGCAGATAGGGGCGATGCTCGTACGCGTCCTGGATGATCTCGAGGTCGGGCGCCGCTCCGTCCTGCACGAGCCGTCGGCGCAGCGCCTCGATACGGTCCTCGGCCAGCTCGTGCCGTACGGACACGGCGACCTGGCCGAAGTCGACGCCGTCGTTCGCGCTCACGTACAGGACCTGGGCGGACGGGTCCTCCGTCTCGCGCACCGCCTGGATGAACTCGGGGTGGTGGCCGCGCCCCACGAAGATCAGCACGACGTGCGGGCCCTGCGGTTCGGGCGACGGACGCGTGGGCGTGGGCTGTCCGTGAAACGGCGCCCCGGAGCCGTGACCGGTCCCGGGCGACGGACGGGCGGAGGGCTGCGTCCACCGGACACCGGGCTCCGGTTCGGGCGGAGACTCCCGCGCCGTGGTGGGGGGCCGCGTCGGCGTTTCCCGCTGGGGGGCGGCGGACGCCTGATCGGGTCCGTCGGCTGTGCCCGCCGACTCGGGGGACAGGGACTCGCGGGCCCTGCGCAGGACCGGGTTGCCCGGATACTCGGTGGACGTGATGAGGATCAGTTCACGCTCGCCGTCGAGCATCACTCCCGCGTCCACGAGACGGCGTACCTCCGACCAGAAGAGCTTCGCGTTGAGCTCCGTGGACGGGATCCGCTGGGCCGGGAAGCCGGTCTGCGTCCGCAGGATGATCACCGCTTCCTGCGGTGGGATGATGCGCGCCAGCTCCGCGTAGATCTCGTCCTTCACCGGCCCACCTCCGCCGCGGCAGCCGTTTCGCCGGTCAGTTCGACATAGCGCAGACCGGACGTGCGCGGGTGCATCACAGTCAGTATCTCCCTTGGAGCGACGCCCAGTCGGGCCAGGCGGGTGTCGGGTGACGCCGCCCGCAGCCGCGTCCCGGTGGCCAGCGGCGACCGTACGGACCCGGCCTCGCGGAACCCGGTCCACGTCAGCGGTTCCTCGTCGGCGTCGACCCGGAGCAGCAGCTCGCCGACCGTGTCCCGTGCGGACAACGGCAGCCGCGTCACGTCGGCGTCCTCGATGCGCTCGTGCAGGGGGCACCCCGGGTCGGGGTGTTCCGCGAGACTCCGTCCGGCCACCGGTACGGCTCCGCCGGCCGCGTCCACGCGCAGCAGCCGTGAGCCCACCGGGAGTCCGAGCAGGAGCCTGACCGCGTAGTTCGCCAGCCACGCGCCGACCAGGAGGGAAACCGGCGCGGAGGCGCCCTCGGGCAGGGTGCGCACGGGTGCGGCGCACGAGTGGGGACTGTCCGGTACGAACAGCGACGACCGGTCGTGACCGCACGCCCAGCAGCGGCCGCCCGGGGGGTGGACGGAGACCTGGCCGCCCCATTCGTGGGTACCGCCGTCGAGCATGGTCGCCGAGGCCAGATTGCAGCGCGTGGCGAGCTCGACGCGTGCCGCCCGGCTGTCGAGGCAGCTCACCACCAGGTCGGCGTCGCGCAGTTCGGCCAGACCGACACCGGACACCAGCGGGGCCACGCGTGCCGACGTCGCGGTGTCCGGGGCCAGTCGGCTGAGCGCGCGGGCGACCGTCTCCGCCTTCGGCCGCCCCACGTCGGAGGGGAGGAACAGCGGGCAGCGGCTGAGATTGCTGACGGCGACCACATCGGGATCGCAGACCAGGAGACGGCCCACACCCGCGAGGGCGAGCGCCTGGACGACCGCGTTGCCCAGGGCGCCCGCGCCGACGACCACGACGGTGGCGGCGGAGAGGCGGTCCTGGTTCCAGCCGGGAATCAGGCGGTGCCGCGCGAAGCGGCCCTCGTCGGTGGGGGTGGCCATCAGGAACCCTTCGGAGCGTTCCGCATGAGGCAGGGCACCGTGCCTCCGTGCGCGCTCTTCCAGTCGTCGAAGCACATGCGGCCGCGGTCGGGGTCCAGATGGACGGCGCACTTGCACTGCGGGTCGTGGGGTGAGCAGGTGCAGTGGATGACCAGTTCCTTGGGGCGCAGGGAGTCCCCGCAGACCCAGCATCGGTACCGGGAGGCGGACCCCGACGCGGTGCCCGGGTGCAGCCTGAGCAGCTCGTGACCGGGGTCGAGCCGTACGGGGTGGAGGTCGGGCGGCGGCGGGTTGGCGTCGTCCAGACCCTCGTGGAACTCGGCCGCCATGCGGGTCAGTTCCTGTGATCCGTCGGGATTGCGGCACCCGAGCAGCTGGTTGCGGTGCCGGATCAGGAACTCGTCGCCGGTGCCGGTGTGTTCGACGGTGACTTCCTCGCCCAGCCGGAAGGTGTGGTGGCACTCGGGGCACGAACGGGTGAGAGCGCCCAGTTTCTCCAGCAGTTGGGGGGTGACGACGCTGACGTCGTCCTCGGGCTCGTCCGCGCGGCCGGTGTCCGCTCCGGCGCGCCCTCCGGCCAGCCCGAGCCTGAACTCCTGTGCCATTCCCGCCGGTTCGGCCGAGTCCGCTGCCGTGGGCGTGCCGCCGCCGTCCTGGTAGCGGCGCCTGCGGGCCTCCAGGTCGACGCCGCTCCACGCGGGACGTGTCTGGCTCATGCCCTGTCCTCCGTGGTGCCGTCGGACGGGGGCTGAAGAAGCATGTCCTGGGGATCGGCGCCGGTCAGGCTCAACTCGGCCTGCCCGTAACGGAACGCCTCCGCCGGGCTCTGGCCGAAACCCAGGGCGGTGTAGAAGCCGCGCGTGAACGCGAGCGCGTCGTCGTCGCGCAAGGGGTGTACGGCGCCGACGGAGACGGCCGCACAGTCGGAGAAGTGCTCGAGATGGCGGCCCAGGTGGCAGGAGCTCAGCACCAGGGTGCGCAGCTTCCCGTACGCCTTCAGCGCGGCCGCCAGCCGGGCCGCGTGCACCGGGGCCACCACTCCTTGCTCGTCCTCCAGGAGCAGATAGCCGTTGGGCGAACCGTGCCCCGCCACATGCAGGACGTGCGGGCGGTGTTCCAGCAGGGCCGGCATGACGTCGCGTACGCGCGTCGCCGCGCACAACTGGACGTCCACCGTCCGTCCGGTCGCCGTCCGGGCCGCCTCCTGCACCGTCCGGTACTCGGCGCGCAGGCGCAGCGGGCGGGGGGTTCCGGCCGGTTCGGCCAGCAGGCACAGGATGCGCACGGCCGACGGGAGGGCGGGCTCGCCGCCGCCCGGGTCCTGGCCGCCTTCGCCGCCGGGGGCGCCCCGGCCGCCGTGGGAGGCCAGGAAGGCGCGGATACGGTCCTGGCCCGGGTACTCCTCCAGGACCTCGGCCAGCAGCTCCTCCAGGCCGAAGCGGAAGGCGCCGTACTCGATGCGGGTGCAGACCTGGTCCCAGTAGTGCAGCGGGGTCAGCCCGCCGCCGAACGAGGGCAGCCGGGTGCTGTCCGCCCCGAGCGAGTCCAGCAGGAACCCGGCACTCGCCGAATCCGGGTACAGCCCGGCGAGGGTCGTCAACACCCCCTCACGCCGC
Organism: Streptomyces sp. SID4985; assembly: GCF_009863025.1. Classification (GTDB taxonomy): domain Bacteria; phylum Actinomycetota; class Actinomycetes; order Streptomycetales; family Streptomycetaceae; genus Streptomyces. The sequence goes on from NZ_WWIR01000645.1 coordinate 53,078, forward strand.
AGCAGTCGCGTGCTGAATGCGGTCAAGCCTCCCCCTCGGCACCACGGCTCGTTCCGGGGGACTCTACCCATGGCGTGCGTCTGATCAATCCGCTTTTGCCGTAAGAAGGTTGAGCGTACGTCAGTTAGCACGCGACTGGGTGAAAGCGCGGACAACACAGGCATTATCTGTGATAGAGAGTCCCTTCCGGGACGTGCGCGGTGCGCCGACCCGTGGAAAGGAACGCCGGGCTGTGGGGGAGGGCACGGGGTTGGCAGCAGAGTTCCCAGAGGCGTGGCCGGAGGAGTTCCGAGGGCGCGGTCCGGGGTCGTCCGAGGGCGCCGAGGAGAGTTTCCGGCTCGTCCCCGAAACGGGCACGGGTGCCCGCTTCACCCGGGGGAGTTTCCAGTTCGTCCGCTACCGCCTCCATCCCACGGGCAAGCGCGTCGTGGTGAAGTCCGCCCTCGACGAGCCGTCGGGCGGAGCACTCGAGCGCGAGTACGAGAACAACAGGCTGGTCCGCCGCACGCTGCGGCACGACATGCCGCATCAACTCGCCCATGTGATCGCCCGGGACGCGCGCCGGGGAGCCCCGCGTCTGCTGCTGTCCTGGCACGGCGAGTGCCTCGACGGCTGGACGGACCCGGACCGGCTGCACGGCCCCGGTCTCACCGACGTCGTCCACGACCTGTTCACCGCCGTCGACGCGCTCCACACCTGCGGCCTGGTGCATGGCGCGATCAGCCCGGAGCACCTGTGGTGGTCCGAGGGGGACGGGCTCCAGCTGAGCGGCCTGGAGGGCGCGGTCCGCGTCGGGGACCCCCTCGGACCGGGGCCCGGCCCCGACTGGACCCCGCCGGGCCGCAGAACCGGTGGCCGAGCCCTGGCCGAGTACGACGTCCACGCCGCCGGACTGGTGGCGCTGTGGATGCTGACGGGCGAGACGGCACCGGACGCCGGACGGCGCGAGATCCGGGACCTGATCCTCAGCCACGAGACACCGGTCCAGGAACTCCTGCTGCCGGTCTTCCCGTCCGCCGGGCCGCTGCCGTCCGCCCAGGCGATCAGCACCAGGATCGGCCCGGGAGTCACCCTCAGGTTCCGGCGCGCGCTCTCCGTGCGGCACACCGCACGCCTTGAGGACGCGGCGGAAGCCTTCACCGAACTGCGCCGCCGCCAGGAGCACTTCCGGGCGCGGCACGCCCGCACGACGAGCCGTACACACCCCGCGACCGCGCGTCGGGGAGACACCTACGGCGGCGCCGGAGAGCGCCGCGGCGGCCTGTGGTCGAGGATCACCGCGGCGTTCGGCACGTCCGGTACGGCCACGCGCACCGCGCCCCCGCCCCCCGTACCGCCGACAGCCGTGTCACGCTCCACGGTCGAGTGCCCGGTCTGTCTGAACGAACTCGACTGGGACAGCCTCCCCCGCACCCACAACAACGGCTCGGGAAGCCTCGTCCCACTGCGGCCGGAGTCGGTTCCCGCCGACGCCGAGGGCCGGCTGCGCCTGGAGCAGCACGCGTACCGGACCTGCCCCGGCAACGCGGCGGTGCAGAGCCACAACCTCCCCGAGCGGTACCCGGCGTTCGGGACGGAGCCCGTCCGCGTAGGGGTCGTCGGCGCCACCAGCACCGGCAAGTCCCATCTGCTGGCCGCGATGATCCACCAGGTCACCAGCGACGTCGACGCCATGAACCGGGTCGGCCTCCAGGTGCAGCCGCTCGACCTGATGCAGTACTCGGCCTACATGTCGACGATCGTCCACCCCCTGGTCCAGGACCGGCAGCAACTCGAACCCACCAGGGTCAGGGCCGACCTGCACTTCGCGATCGGCCTCGTCGTCACGGACGTGCGGACGCGCCGCTCGCACACCGTGGTCTTCTTCGACATCGCGGGCGAGCGGCTCCAGGACACGGGCCCCGAGACCGACTTCCTCAGCGGGCTGAACGCGCTCCTGTGCGTCGTCGACCCCAACACCGTACGAGGGCTCGCCGCGTTCGGGCGCCGTGAGAACGGGCAGTCCGGCGGCGAACCGAACGACGCGGGCGACCCCGCGGTGCACACCGTGTTCCAGCGCCTGCGCGTGCACAAGGCGCGTCCCGCGGACCCGTTCCTCCGGCTGCCCTGCGCCCTGGTCGTCGGCAAGTCCGACCTGCTCAGGCACCGCGGCTTCGACGAGGTCGAGCAGTGGCTGTCCAGACGGCGCGACCCCCGCGAGACCGGTGACCTCACCCGCGTCGAGGAGGAGAGCCGGGACGTGTACGCGATGCTGGCGGCACGCGGCGGGGAACAGTGGCTGACGCCGGTGAAGGAGTGCGAGGACGCGACGCTGCACCTGGCTTCCGCGACCGGGACCGCGGCGCTTCCCGTGCCGGACGCGGACGGCGTGCTGCGCTTTCCCCCCGAGTCGTTCGGACAGCAGCGGGTGCTCATGCCCCTGCTCTCGTTGCTGGCGATGAAGGGGGTCATCACCACTGACGCCGGTCGGTTCGGCCGGACGGAGGAGGGTTCGTGACCCTTGCTCTCCCGCCGTCCGTGCGGGCGCGCCCCCGCGCGGACCTGAGCGTCTACCGCTGGTCCGAGCACTCCCTCACCGGGCGCAACGGAGTCGGCCCCGTGGCGACGTCGCTGAACCGCGACGACCTGCACCTGTGGGACGGCCGGGTCGCCCCGTTCGTGTGGGCGGTCACCGGGCCGGGCAACGCGGGCGCGAGCGAACCGGGCTCCGGCTTCCTCTATCTGCGGTTCGGTGCCGAGGCGGCGATGATCCGCAAACGGCCGGTCCGCGACGCGCGCGGCCGCGCCGGATCGACCCTCACCCACGTCCTGACCGCCCCCGCCGACTGGCTGGACCTCGGCCTGGCCCTCGCGCTGTGCCGCAGCGAATGGGACGAGTGGCTGCCCGCGGGCGCGTTGCAGGACGGCGGGCGGAGCGAGCTGCCGACCGTCCCGCTGGACAAGCTCAGACAACATCTGACCGGCGCTGTCGCGGAGTTGGCCAGTGCCGCCGACACCGTACCCGCCCGTCTGCTCGCCCCGGTCGCGCAGGCGGTCATGGCGACCCCGAAGTCACCCGTGACCGTCATCGGGTCGCCCGTTCCCCCCGTGGAAGTGGTGCGGGTGCTGCACGACGTGCTCGCCCCGCTCGTCGCGGGGGAGTGGACCTTCGCCACCCGGGAGGAGTCCGACCGGGGCACCGGACTGCCGCGTTTCGTCTTCCTGGAGGAACCGGAACAGGGCTCCCTCTACGGCCAGAGCGACCGCGTCACCGTCGTGATGAACACGGAGCCGGACGACCCCGAGGCCCTCGCCCGCGCCGAGCAGCTCATCGAGTACCACCGGCGTCGCGGCCCGGACGCGGTGCGCAGACTGCTGCCGGACGGCCCGCTGGCCACGGCCGAGGACGTACGCGAGTGGCAGCGCCACCACTACATCGCGCCCGGTGTCATCGCCGACGTGACGAGCCTCCTGCACGACGCCGTGGCCCGGGACATCGATCCGCAGGCCGCGGAATTCCTCGCCCGCCCGGCGAGCCGTCCGACCATCGAACTGCATCTGCGCCGTGCCTCGTTGCCCGAGCTGGAGACGCTCGTGGAGGCGTGGGCGCCGCATCGCGGGGACCTGGACGCGTACGGTCACGTACGGACGGCCCTGCACACCGAGGCGCTCCGGCGCGCGCTCCGGGTGAGCGACGGCTGGAATCCCGAGGCGCGCAGCGAACTCCTGGCCCGGCTGAAGCAGGCGCGGCCGGACACCGGCCTGGTCGTCGAGGCCGTCCGGGGTGCGCTGAGCACGGTCGGCGGCCGGGGCGAGAGCCTCGATGTGCTGCACGTCCTGATGGTGGCGCGCGCGGTGGGCATCGCGGGACGGGAGTTCGACGAGGTCCGCAACGACGCCGTCGAGCGGCTGGCCACACACCAGTTGATCACGGCCGTCGACCGCATCAGCGCCCTCGACCCGCTCCTCGGCCGCGAACTCCTCGCCCACTGCGCACGCCGCAAGGACCGGCGGGACGACCGGATACAGACCTGCCGGACACTGCGTCAGCGGGTGTACCTCGGCCGCGCGGTACGGCTCATGGCCCTCGGTGGATTCCGGGACGCCGTCGATCTCTACTGCCTCCTCGTCACGTGCGCGGTGGGCAGCGCGCCGGGGCGGACCGGCGTGGTCACGGTGCTCGCGGATGCCGGACAACGCCCCGACGCGGCCCTGCTCATGGCGCTGTCGCGCCTGGCACGCGGCCGCATGGCCCGGTACGAGGTGCTGACCGCCATCGAAAGCGCCTACTTCCGCGACCAGTTGAGCAGCAGAAAGTCCGGGGGAGAGCACCAGGAATGAGAGGCGCCACGTGACCCCAGAGGAGACGACCCCCACGGCCCCCGCGGCCTCCACGGCCGCCGTGCTGCGTGCGGCGGCCCGGCTCGACGAGCTCGCCGCGCGCGGCCCCAGTGCGCAGGGATCGCAGCTCCTGCACCGGATAGCCGCGGAGGCCAAGGCCGGCGGTTCCTCCCTGGCCGGGATCGACCTCGTACGGGCCTATCCGCCCGAGCTTCTGATGCCGGATCAGCCCGCGGGCCGGGGTGCGGTGGAAGCCGTACTCGGCGGTGTCCGGGACGCGGCCGTGTTCGTGCCCATCGCGGTCACCTGGTTCTCGCTGTGGAAGGCCTTCGAGGACTTCGAGGACAGCCCGAAGGGCACCAACTTCCTCCGGCTGTGGATCTCCGGCCTGGGCGGCACGGCCGTCCTCGCGGTCATCGCCCTGATCGTCGTGGTCGTCGTCCTCACCGCCGTGCTGCAGCGGCGGGAATGGACGGCCGAGCGGCACGGGTCGCGGGAGTGGGAGCGCCAGGAGGTCGCGGGACAACTCATGCTGATCAACCTTGAGTTGTCGACCTCGACCGCGGCACAGGCCGCCACCCTTCCGGCGGCCAAGCTGGTGCGCGCGGCCAGGGACATCTCGGCGGCCGCCGTGACCCTCGCCGCGACGATGAAAGGAAGCACCGAGCGCCTGGCGAAGATCTTCGAGCCCGGTCCGGAGAGCTCCTTCACGACCGCGCTCGACCGGTGGACGGCCTCCGCCGGAGAGCTGCGGGAGATGGGGCGCTCGCTCACTGTCCCCCACGACCTCATCCGCCGGTTCACCGCTCTGCGCGCCGAGCTGGCCGCCGAGGAGCAGGCCGCGCGCGCCGCGCTGAAGGAGCTCCTCACGGAGCTGGGCGAGGCCAGCCAGTCCTCGCGGGACGCCGATGTCGCCCACACCCGGGTGGCTGCCTCGGTGGTCGAGGGCACCCGTCAAGTGGCTCTGGGAATGGAGCTGTTCGTCGATCACAGCGAGCGGCTCTACGAGTACATGGACGTTCTGGCGCGTGTGCTCGCCGTGCTCGACGGGGGCCGTATGCCGACCCCGTCCGTGGCCTCGGGCATGACCAACGCGACGACGGCCAACGGCGCGGGCGACGGACCGATGGGCCGCCAGGTGCCGCGACAGGACACGGGGCAGGGACACGACGGCGGAACGCCGCCCCGCACACCCCCCGCCGGGCCCGGGAGCACCGACAGTCGCAAGGACACGGGCGACGACGGGGGCGTGGCCGACGGCTGGTATCCGGAGCAGGACGGATGAGCCGTGACCGAGCGGGGCGGGGGAAGGGCATCGCGCCGAGGTACCTGGCGGGCTGGCTCTTCGCCGATCTCTTCCTGGCCCTGTTCGTCATCGCCCTGGCGCTCGGACTCGCGTCGTCCGGCGGCCCGAGGCCGAGTGAGGCCGTACCGCCTGCTCCGGGCACCGGGGAGTCCGAGCCGCCCAAGAACGCCGGGCCGGGCGGCATCGATCCGCACTACCGCACCATAGAAGTCACCCTGGGGCGCGGTGCGACCGGCCGTGCGCCGGGGCCCTCCGCGCTGAGGAAGGACGACGTCCGCAAGGTGGTCGCCGCCGTGGACAAGGAGATGAACAAGTCCGGCCGGGGACGGCGGATCGGCATGGTGATCACGTTCGGCAGCGCGCCCAAGGCAAGCCTCGAAAACGGTGAGGCGCTCGCCCAGGACATCAACGAAGCGCTGAAGAACGGGCGACGGGGCGCGTTCTGCGGGAAGAACGTGGGCCTGCGCAACTTCTGGTCCGGCGGCGCGGACGACCATGCCACGATCGAGATCTACTACATCAACCGCTGCGATGCCCCGAAGGCCGGCTCATGAGCTGGCGCGACGCCCTCTACGCCGAGCTGAGGCGGGTGATCACCCCCGTCGAGGCCACGATCCTGCTGCGCGCCGAGCTGGCCGAGGACACCCGCTGGCTTCCCGACGCCGAACTCACGGCCGACGTCTTCTGGCACGAGTTGAGGCGCCAGGTCGGACAGCGGCCCTCGGACGACGCCGAACGCGCACTGGTCGGCTGCGCCGCGCGGGAGTATCCGGGCAACGCCGTCTTCCGTGAGACGCTCAGCCGGATCAGGGGCCCGGGCGGGACGAGGGACGCGGGGCAGCCCTCCGGCTCCGTCGTCGCGCTGGTCCTGGTGAGCGCGAGCCATCACACCGAGTTCCTGAACATCGTCCGCGATATCCACGACTCCGGCGCCGACTTCATCTACGTCCGCAAGGCGGAGGGGGCGTGGGACGGCGAGGCCGCCGTCGAGATCGCGCGAGCGCTCGCGGACCGGGAGGTCGCATCGCTGCGCGGGCTGCTCGTCGCGGCGGGCGCCTCCGAACGGGTGGTGGTCCGCCAGGAGACGTACCGGCATCGCCCCTACCTCATCGGTGAGTTCACCGTCCAGGGGCCCGACGGGCAGCCGTTCCAGGTCGAGGGGGCGCCCTCCAGCCTGCGGCTGCGCGACCTGGTCAGGCCGGTGCTCGACTCGTACGGAACCGCCTCACCGTGGGGCTCGCCGGGCCGCCCGGCGGCCGCGCTCTCCTTCTGGAGCGGCGACCGCAGGCTCATCATGAGCGACCGTCTCCACGACGCCGGCGTGGGCGAGGGCGACGAACTGCACCTCAGGACCGTCGACCGTTACTACGTGGACGAGCCCGCACGCGAGCGGCCGACGGCCGTCGGGATACCCGAGCAGCCCGTCGCGGGCTGGGAGTTGCGTGCCTCGGTCGCGGGGACGGCGCGGCTCGAACAGACCGTGGTGATCACGGTGTACCTGTGGCATCCCGGGACCTCCGCCGCCGGTTTCGGCGGTCGCGGCGCCCCGGCACGAGGGGATGCCACGGCCGGGCACCCGTTCGACGTGTCGACGGGCAGCCTGCGCATCAGGCTCTCGGCCATCCTGCCCAACGGCGTGAGCGCGCCGGACGGCGCGGACCGGGAGATCGTCGTACGGCCCGGCCAGGAGCCCTCGCCGGTCGGACTGCCGGTCCGCGTGCACGGACTCCACACCTACTCCGTGGTCCTCAACGCCTGGGCGGGCGGCACCTACTTGGGCAGACTGCGCCTGCCGGTGCGGGGCACGCTCGAAGCGACGCAGACATGGACCGTCGGCGACGCGATCCGCGTCGACACGCTCGCGCCGGAGCGCGGCCATGTGACCCTTCAGGTCTTCCCGATCGGACGCGGGCGCCTCCAGTTCCAGCTGCTGTGCGATGCCAACGGAGCCCCGGTCGAGGTCGAACTCGACGACTACGTGCGGTACTTCGAGAAACTGCGTACGCGGTTGCAGAAGATCGCCTCCATGAGGTCCCCGAGCGAACTGGTCCTGGCCCGCAAGGAGATCCAGGACTACGGGATCGACATGTGGCGCAAGCTCGTCCCGCAGACCGTCAAGGAGCAGTTCCTGGAGATCAGGGACTCCGTGGACAGCTTCAGTCTCGCGGCGACCAAGGACGCCCAGCGAATACCGTGGGAACTTCTCTACCCGATCACCGGCAGCCCCGCCGACGACCGGGGTTTCCTCGTCGACTCGATCGCCTTCTCCAGGAATCCGTTCCAGCCGCATCCGAAGGACCGTCAGATCTCCTTGCGCAGGCCCGCGTTCGTACTCGGCAGCGAAGGTCCGCAGGAGGAACTGGCTCACGCTCGTGCGGAGTTGGAGCACCTGCGGCGCAAGATGGGCGGTGAACCCCGGTTGTTCGGGCGGATCGGGCAGGTCGTCGAATGGGTGGAGGGCGGCGAGGGCGGCCTGCTGCACCTCGCGTGCCACAACGGCGTGGACGAGGCCGGTCTGTCCGCACTCCCGATGCGGGACGGGATGTTCCGGCCCGTACACCTGGGCAGGTCGGAAGAGGCACGCACGCTGGCCGACCGGGCCGCCCTGGTGTTCCTCAACGCCTGCGGAAGCGCCTGCCTCGGCGACGGGCTCGTCGAGCTGGCCGGCTGGGCCAACAGCTTCATGGCCGCGGGGGCCCGCAACTTCATCGGTACGCAATGGCCGGTCGCTGGGGACACCGCCCGCCGCTTCGCCGAAGTCTTCTACGAGGCACTGGTGGGCGCACGCCAGCCGGTCGGCCACGCACTCCACACCGCGAGAACCACCCTGCGGGAGGGCACGGACGACGCGTCCAGACTCGCCTACGCCCTCTACGGCGAACCCTGGGGCTGCGCGGCCGAATGACCGCCCTGGCCCCCGGACCCAACCCCGGACCGAATCCCGGACAGCGGATCCAGCTCAACAAGGAGGAACACAGGATGGGCACAGAGGAACAGCCGGAAGTCCACGACATCCGCTTCGGCGACGACGGCCGCGTCGAGGAGTACGACGGCGCGGACTGGCAGCCCTACGGACGCGAGCCCGACGAGGGGGAGGAGCCGCTCTTCCGCGACGGCGAAGGCCCGTCCGGCGGAACCGAGGAGCAGCGGGACGGGACCGGTCGGTGAGCGACGCCTCCGCGTCCCCCGCCGAATCCGGGCAGCCGGTGCTGAGTTCGGCGCAGACGGCGGTGGCCGACATGAGGGCCACCGCCCGCTGGACCATCGGGGCCACGGCCGCCGTGGGCGGCGTGCTCCTCGCCGGGGTCCCGCTGGCCGCGATCGGGAAAGTGCACGGTGCCCGTGACATCGCCCTCGCGGCCGGCGGTCTGCTGCTCGCCCTGGCGGGAGTGGCCTGGGCGATCTGGCAGACCGGCGAGGCGCTGTCCCCGAGGTTCGTCACGCTCGCCTCTCTGGACGAGCCCGGACTCGACGACCTGCGCGCCAGGATCGCCGCACAGCCGCGCGCCTTCCTCGGCCCCTTCGGCACCAGCGCCGCGGAACTCGCGGCCGCCTGTACGCGGCACAGCACCGTCGCCGCGCGCCTGGAGGACCTGCTGGCGAGGGAGGAGGACCCACGCCGCCGCGCGGAGGCGACCCATCGCCTGGCACAGGCCCGCGCCAACTTCGCGGAGGCGGCGGCACGGCGCCGGAGCCTCCTGGAGCTGATCCACGCCTGGGAGGTGCGGAACGTGCTGCGGCGGGCGCGGCTGCACACCCTGATCGCCGCGGTCGTCGTGGTGGCGGGGGCGGTTCTGTTCATCACGGCGACCCGGAAGTGAGGCCCTGACACCTCGATCTTCTCGATGTGACCGGCATCACAGTGCGTCAACTCGCGTCGTCAGGTCATCATATGACCTGACCGTTGGCGAAGGGGCCCGGCAGGGAAGGGCGCCCGGGCGGCCACAGCGAGACAAGGATGTTGCGCGTGAACGACCAGGAAAGGTCCGCCCTGCCCCGTGTGGGCGTGGTGGGACTCGGGGCCATGGGGCTCGGGATGGCACGGAGCCTGCGGAACGCGGGGTACGACGTCGGGGTCCACGACCTGCGCCCCGACGTGGCCGCCGACTTCGCCCGCGAGGGCGGCACCGCCTTCCCGACGGCCGGTGAACTCGCCGCGACCGTCGATGTCCTGGTCGGTGTGGTCGTCAACTCGGCCCAGATCGAACAGGTGTTGTTCGGTGCGGGTGGGGCCGCCGGACGGCTGCGGCAGGGTGCCGTGTTCGTGATGTGCTCCACCGTCGACCCTGCCTGGTCGGCCGAACTGGAAGGCCGACTGGCCGAGTCGGGCGTGCTCTACCTGGACGCTCCCGTCTCCGGCGGCGCCGTGCGCGCGGCGGCCGGAGAGCTGACCATGATGACGTCCGGCTCCCCGGAGGCGTACGCCGTCGCCGGTCCGGTGCTGGACGCGATGAGCGCGACCGTGCACCGGCTGGGCGCGAGCGCCGGGCTCGGTTCCAAGGTCAAGGTCGTCAACCAGCTGCTCGCGGGCGTCCACATCGCGGCCGCCGCCGAGGCGATGGCGCTGGGCATCAAGGCCGGTGTACCGGCCGAGACGCTCTACAAGGTCATCACCCACAGCGCGGGCAACTCGTGGATGTTCGAGAACCGTATGGCGCATGTGCTCGCCGGTGACTACACGCCCCTGTCCGCCGTCGACATCTTCGTCAAGGACCTCGGGATCGTGCTCGACTCCGCCCGCCCCGAGCGCTTCCCGCTGCCGCTCGCCGCCACCGCCCACCAGATGTTCCTCCAGGCCGCGGCCTCGGGCCTGGGCGGCGAGGACGACAGCGCGGTCATCAAGATCTTCCCCGGGATCGACCTGCCGAAGCCGGAGGACGACTGACATGGGCATCCGACTCGGCGCCATCGCCGACGACTTCACCGGCGCCACCGACCTGGCGAACAACCTGGTGCGCGCGGGCATGCGCGTGGTCCAGCTCATGGAGGTACCCGAAGCCGGTGCCGAGGCTGTCGCGCGGGACGCGGACGCCGTCGTGATCGCGCTCAAGTCCCGTACCGTTCCCGTCGCGGAGGCGGTCGACGCCTCCCTGCGCGCGCTGGCGTGGCTGCGGGGCGCGGGCGCCGAGCAGATCTACTTCAAGTACTGCTCGACCTTCGACTCCACCCCCGCCGGGAACATCGGGCCGGTCACCGAGGCCCTGATGGACGCGCTGGGCGCAGACTTCACGGTGGCCACCCCGGCGTTCCCGGACAACGGGCGCACGGTCTTCAAGGGCCATCTCTTCGTGGGCGACGTGCTGTTGAGCGAGAGCGGCATGCGGAACCACCCGCTGACGCCGATGACCGACTCCAACCTGGTCAACGTGCTCGGCGCCCAGACCACCCGTCCCGTCGGACTCATCGACCACACGGTCCTCGCGGCCGGTGCGGACGCGGTGCGGGCCCGTATCGCCGAACTCCGGTCCGCAGGAGTCGCGTTCGCCGTCGTGGACGCCGTCTCCAACGACGACCTGGTCCGCCTCGGCGAGGCTGTGAGCGAACTGCCGCTGGTGACCGCCGGTTCGGGCCTGGCCATCGGACTCCCCGCGAACTGGGGTGTCCAACCCTCCACGGCCGCAGCCCAGTTGCCACCCGCCGGTGGACACCGGGCCATCGTCTCCGGCTCGGTCTCCGTGGCCACGAACGGCCAGGTCCGGGCGTTCGTGGACAGCGGACGCCCCGCGTTCAGCGTGGACCCGCTGCGGATCGCCGCGGGTGAGGACGTGGCCGCCGAGGCGCTCGCCTTCGCCGACGCTCATCTGGCTGACGGACCCGTGCTGATCTACTCCACCGAGGCACCCGACGCCGTACGCGGGGTGCAGAGCAGGCTCGGCGCCGCCGAGGCCGGTGAGCTGGTGGAACGTACCCTGGCCGAGGTGGCGCGCGGGCTCGTGGCACACGGGGTTCGACAGCTCGTCGTCGCCGGGGGCGAGACCTCGGGTGCCGTCGTCCAGGCGCTCGGCGTCACCGGCCTCCGGATCGGCCCGCAGATCGACCCCGGCGTGCCGTGGTGCGCGGCCGTCCTGCCCGACGGGGAGACGCTCCATCTCACCCTGAAGTCGGGGAACTTCGGAAGCCCGGACTTCTTCTCCGCCGCGTTCGCCCTGCTGGACAAGTCATGACGGACGCCATGACCGACCCCGTTGAAATCGAAGAGGCCCGGCGCGAGATCGTGCGGGTGGGCACGAGCCTGTTCGCGCGCGGCTATGTCCACGCCAGCGCGGGCAACATCAGCGCCCAGGTGGGCGACTCGCACCTGATCACCCCGACCGACGCGGCCCTGGGCTTCCTCGACCCCGACCGGCTGGCCCTCGTCGACGCGCGGGGCGAACAAGTCGCGGGCGACCGCGCCAGCAAGACCCTCACCCTGCACCGCCGTATCTACGCCGCCGACCCCACCGCCCGCTTCGTCGTCCACACCCACTCCACGCACCTGGTCGGGCTGACCCTGGCCGGAGTGTGGAGCCAGGACGACGTGCTCCCGCCGATCACGCCGTACTACGTGATGAAGGTCGGGCACGTTCCGCTCGTCCCCTACCACCGGCCCGGCGACCCACGCGTGGCCGACCTCGTGACCGCCCGCATCGCCGAACGCGCCGCGAGCGGTACGCCGATCAGGGCCGTGCTGCTCGACCGGCTCGGCCCGGTCGTCTGGGGGCCCGACGCGGCCTCCGCCCTAGCCGTCCTCGAAGAACTCGAGGAGACGGCACGCCTGTGGCTGCTCACCGACCGCCGGCCCGCACCACTCACCGAACCCGAACTCGCCGAACTGCGCTCCGTGTTCGGCGCCCGCTGGTGAAACCCCCGTCCCGAGAATCCCCCTGAGCCGCTCCAAGGATTCGCCATGTCGCTCCCCACGGTCGCCACCGAAGTCGACCTCACCCACGAGAACGCCGTCTTCCGCAAGGTGGTCCGGCGCATCGTCCCCTTCCTCGTCCTCTGTTACATCGTCTCCTACCTCGACCGCGTCAACGTCGGCTTCGCCAAGCTCCAGATGTCGGACGACCTGGGGTTCAGCGAGGCGTCGTACGGTCTGGGCGCCGGGCTGTTCTTCATCGGGTACTTCTTCTTCGAGGTCCCTTCGAATTTGCTGCTCCAGCGCGTCGGCGCCCGTACCTGGATCGCCCGGATCATGATCAGCTGGGGCGTGGTCTCGGCGGCGTTCGTGTTCGTCACCAGCGAGGCGACGTTCTACCTGCTCCGGTTCCTGCTCGGCGCGGCCGAGGCCGGGTTCTACCCCGGCGTCATCCTGTACTGCACCTACTGGTTCCCGTCCCACCGCAGGGCCCGCGTCATCGCGATGTTCATGTCGGCGATCCCCGTGGCGGGCATCTTCGGCAACCCGCTCTCCGGCTGGATCCTGGACGCCTTCCACGGCACGGGCGGCTGGCAGGGCTGGCAGTGGATGTTCGCGCTGGAGGCGCTCCCGGCGCTCGCCGTCGGTGTGGCCACGCTGTTCTACCTCGACAACGGGGTGCGGGACGCGAAGTGGCTCAGCGACGAGGAGAAGACCGTCGTGGAGCGGGCGCTCGCCGAGGACGCCGCGCACCGGACCGTCCACGGCAAGGTCTGGGACGGCTTCCGCGACCCCAAGGTGTGGCTGATGAGCCTCATCTACTTCTGCTTCGTGATGGGCCAGTACGCGCTGACGTTCTGGATGCCGACCTTCGTGGAATCCACCGGCATCAAGGGCAACCTGGCCATCGGCGTGCTCAGTTCGGTGCCGTTCCTGGCCGCCCTCGTCGCCATGAACCTCTTCGGGCGCTCGGCCGACCGGCGCCGGGAGCGCCGCTGGCATCTGGTGATCCCGAGCCTCATGGGCGCCGTCGGCTTCACCCTGGCCGCCTCCTGGTCGGGTTCGACCGTACTGTCCCTGATCGCCCTGTCCTTCGCGGCGGCCGGAGTGCTGACCTGCGCCCCGCTGTTCTGGTCGCTGCCCACCGCCTTCCTCGGCGGCACGGCGGCCGCGGCCGGGCTCGCGCTGATCAACTCGGTCGGAAACCTGGCCGGTTTCGTCAGCCCGTACATGATCGGCGCGCTCAAGGACAGCACCGGCTCGGCGTCGATACCGATGTACGTGCTGGCGCTGAGCCTCGTCGTGGGCGCCGCCGCCGTACTGACCACCAAGAAGGACGTCGTCAACCGCTGACCGGCGCCCACCGGCGTCATGGGAGTGACCATGCCGAGGTTCGCAGCGAACCTGTCCATGATGTACACCGAGCACCCGTTCCCGGCCCGCTTCGCCGCGGCCTCGGCGGACGGCTTCGAAGCCGTCGAGTATCTGTTCCCGTACGCGTACGACGCCGCCGAGCTGCGCCGTCTGCTGGACGACCACGGGCTGCGCCAGGTGCTGTTCAACGCCCCACCCGGCGACTGGGATGCGGGCGAGCGGGGGACCGCCGCACTGCCCGGACGTGAGGCGGAGACGCGGGCCGGGATCGACCGGGCCCTGGAGTACGCGGCCGCCCTGGACTGCCCGCGCGTACATGTGATGGCCGGACTGGCGACGGCCGGAGCGGCCCGCGAGACCTACCTGGGCAACCTCGGATGGGCCGCCGAGCGGGCCGGGGCGGTCGGGGTGGACCTCCTGATCGAGCCGATCAACCACCGTGACATGCCGGGCTACTTCCTGAACCGCCAGGCGGAGGCGCACGCTGTCGTACGGGAGTTGGGCGCCGAAAATCTCAAGGTCCAACTGGACCTCTACCACTGCCAGATCACCGAGGGCGACCTCAGCACGGCCCTGCGCCGGGACCTGCCGACCGGCCGGGTCGGGCATCTCCAGATCGCGGGCGTGCCCGACCGGCACGAGCCCGACGCGGGCGAACTGAACATCGGCCATCTCTTCGACGTCATCGACGAGTTGGCCTTCGAGGGGTGGATCGGCTGCGAGTACCGCCCCCGCGCCGGGACGAGCGAGGGGCTCGGCTGGCTGCGCGACTACCGAGGAGCACACGCATGAGGATCGTCATCACCGGTGGCTTCGGCTTCCTGGGCCGCCAGGTGGCCGAACGGCTCCTGGAGACACGGACGTTCGACGGCGTGCCCGTGGACCGGCTGGTGCTGGCCGACCTGTTCGTGCCGGAGGCGTCACCGCTCGCCGCCGACCCGCTCGTGCAGGTGGTCCAGGGTGATCTGACCGAGCGGCTGGGCGAGTTGTTCGCCGAGCCGGTGGACACGGTGATCCATCTGGCGTCCGCCGTGTCGGCCGAGTGCGAGGCGGACTTCGACCTCGGCATGGCCGCCAACGTGGACACCACCCGCGCCCTGCTCGAAGCGGCCCGCGCGCAGTCCGCCGCCGGGGGGCCGGTCGTACGGCTGCTGTTCTCCAGCAGTGTCGCGGTGTACGGCTCGGACCCGGCGCTGCCGCTGCCCGAGGTGGTCAGCGAGGCGACCCTGCCGACCCCGCGTTCCAGCTACGGGGTGCAGAAGTTCGTCTGCGAGCAGCTCGTCGCCGAGTACACGCGCCGGGGCTTCGTGGACGGGCGCGTGGCCCGGCTGATGACCGTGTCGGTGCGGCCGGGCAGGCCCAACGCGGCCGCGTCCGGTTTCCTGTCCGGCATCGTCCGCGAGCCGCTGGCCGGGCTGCCCGCCGTCTGCCCGGTCGACCCCGCCCTGCGGGTGGCC
This sequence comes from Streptomyces sp. SID4985, assembly GCF_009863025.1. GTDB lineage: Bacteria > Actinomycetota > Actinomycetes > Streptomycetales > Streptomycetaceae > Streptomyces. Next base: position 68,373 of record NZ_WWIR01000645.1, read on the forward strand.
CTGGCCTCGCCGCGGCGCACGGTCGCGGGCATCCTGCGGGTCGCGGAGCTGGAGCGCGGCGAGGGTCCCGGTCAGCTGAGCGGGCGGCTCCCGGTCAACCTGCCCGCGCTGACGGTCTCCGTCGCCGAGATGCTCCGGACCTTGCGCCGGGTGGCCGGGGACGCGGTCGCCGACCTGGTGACGGTGGCCCCCGAGCCCGCCGTGGAGGCCATCGTGGGCTCCTGGCCCGCCGACTTCGACAACGCGCGCGCCGCCACGCTCGGCCTGGCGGCGGACCCGGACTTCGAGTCGGTCGTCCGGGAGTACCTGGCCGACCACACCGACGCGGTGACCGCCGTCACCGCGCTCGGGGCCGGGCCGCAGAGCGCAGGTCGATAGACTGAAAAGCATGTTTTCCAAGGTGAGCGGTCCGATACGGCTCGCGGACCGGGTCGCCGCGATCCTCGCGGAGGAGATCGAGTCCGGGCGGCTCGCCGAGGGCGACAGACTGCCGACCGAGGTCGCGCTGGTCAAACAGCTCGGCGTGAGCCGTACGGTCATCCGCGAGGCGGTGTCCCGGCTGCGCAACGCGGGCCTGGTCGAGCCGCGCCAGGGCCTCGGCGTCTTCGTCCTGCCCCGGCGCACCAGGCCGCTCGACCTGGAGGGCGAGTCCCCGGGCACCAAGTCCAAGGTGCTCCAGATCGTCGAGGTCCGCACCGCCCTGGAGGGGGAGGCGGCGGCCCTGGCGGCGACCCGTGCCACACCGGACGACATCGCCCGGATGCGGCTGGCGCTGGCCGCGCTGGACACGGCGGTCGCCGCCGACGGTGACGGCGTCGACGAGGACCTGGCCTTCCACCGCACCATCGCGGAGTCCACCGGCAACCCGGTCCTCGTCCAGACGGTGCGCTATCTGGGCGAGGTGGCCCGCGACGGCATCCGCGTCACCCGTGCCAACGAGGCCCGCCGCACCGACTTCATCGAGGCGGTCCGCCAGGAGCACCACGCCATCCTGGCCGCCATCGAGTCCCACGACCCCGAAGCCGCCCAGGCCGCCGCCCGCCTCCACCTCCGCCACGCCGCCGCCCGCCTGCAGGACGCGGACGACCGCTTCTGGACGGAGACCGACGGGCTGGACGTGCGGCTGGGATCGCCCTCCTGACGGCCGGGGCCTGTTCAGCACGGACCGGTCAGACATGTCCGTGTCTCACCGGTCTGGATCATGGTTGACTTCACCTCGCGTTCACCTCCGTGCACGGGCGCGGAGAGTTCATGAGGGATGACACATGCTCAAACGAATACGGCTCCTGCTGGCGGCGGTTCTCACCGCGCTCAGCACCGTCGTGGCACTGGCCGCGCCGTCAGCCGCGGCCGACACCCCGGTGCCCCCGTCGTCGGCGGGCCAGAGGTGGGCACTGAAGGTGGCCGGTCACTTCGTGACCGTCTCCGCCGGAACGGGCGGTGACAGCAAGCTCAGGGCCAACCTGACCGCCACCGCACCCGGACCCACCGAGCAGTTCACGCTGCACACCGACTGGGTCACGGACAAAGGTTTCGGCAGCGCGGTGAGCTTCCGCTCCGAGGCGACCGGCAACTACGTCACGACCGAGGACGACGCCAGCGCCTCCATGCTGCGGACCCGGGCGACGACGATCGGGGCCTGGGAGCGCTTCACCCTCAGCAAACTGTCCGACGGCACCTTCGGCCTGCTGGCGTCCAATGGCAAGTACGTCGCGGCGGAGCTGGGCACCTACCCGGACACGGGCCTGCTGCGGGCGCGTACGGGTGCGCCCATCGATCCGAACAGCCTCGGCTCCTGGGAGCGCTTCACCCTGGTGAAGGTCGGCGGACAGGGTTCCACCAGTCCCGCGCCCGCGCCCACCGCGCAGGCGCCGGTCGCGCGTGACGTCGTCTCCTGGAACGTCTGCGCCAACAACAACGGCTCGTGCTCCCTGAACAAAGCCCCGTCCACGACCGTCGCCACCAACGTGTCGAACGCGCTCCACCAGGCCATGGGCACCCGGCGCCCCGACGCGATCTTCTTCCAGGAGATCTGCGAGAAGGCGGCCAAGCCTCTGGAGCTGGCGCTCGAAAGCTGGGCCGGTCCCATGGACGTGCGTTTCATGCCGACATCCTTCAAGGTCGGCGACACGGACATCGAGGCCCAGAAGGACTGCGACGACTCCAACGACGGTGTCAGCCGGGGTTCCTTCGGCATCGCCCTCGCCGTGCCCGACAGCAACACCTGGTACCAGGGCACCGTCCTTCCGTCGCCGCCCAAGAAGAAGTCGACGGACTTCGCGAAGGAGCAGCGGCCCATGCTCTGCGCGGTCATGCCGGCCGAGGGCACCGCGTACTGCAACGCCCACTTCAGCAGCGGGCCGTACACGGACCCGAACGGCAAACCCGCGGGCGACGACACCGACCCGTCGGACCTGTACCGCCCCAAGCAGGCCCAGACGATGCGCGACACCGTCGACGGCCTGACGCCGCTCGGCTACACCACCTACTACGGCGGTGACCTCAACACCACGCAGAACGACGTCGGTTACCTCGACCCCCTCTACCCGGGCCACCAGGAGTGCGGGCAGCCGACCCCGTCCTCGCCGCACACCGGCGCACCCACGGACGGCAACAACAAGATCGACTACATCTTCGGCCCGCAGGGACCCACGTACACGTGCCGGGTCGTGGACGGCACGCTGTCCGACCACCGGATGATCAACCTGACCACTTCCTGAGCCACCGCGAGAGCCACCGAGGGCCGTTCCGGATCATCCGGGGCGGCCCTTTCGCGTACGCGCCGTGATCTACGTCATTCCGGGCAATCCGTGGAATTTTCTCGACCGTCTGAAAGGTTGGTGTTTACATCTGATCGTCGAGGACGCGAGGCACCCGTGAACCACGCCCCCACCGAGCAGCCCGCCGACACCGTCGCCCGGCTGCGCAGCACGTTCCGCAGCGGCCGCACCAAGTCCGTCGAGTGGCGCACCGAGCAGCTGCGCCGCCTGCGCGCGATGCTCACCGAGCATGGCGCCGACCTCGCCGCCGCCCTCCACGCCGACCTGGGCAAGAGCGCCACCGAGGCCCACCGTACGGAGATCGACTTCACGATCCGCGAGATCGACCACACGCTGGAACACCTGGAGGAGTGGCTGCGCCCCGAGCCGGCCCCGGTTCCCGCGCACCTCGGCGACGACGCGACGGCCTGGACGCAGTACGACCCGCTCGGCGTCGTCCTCGTCATCGCCCCCTGGAACTACCCGGCCCAGCTCCTCCTCGCCCCCATGGTCGGCGCGCTGGCCTCCGGCAACGCGGTCGTGGCGAAGCCGAGCGAGCTGGCACCGGCGACCTCCGCCGCGCTGGCCGAGCTGATCCCGGCTTACCTCGACACCGACGCGGTCGCCGTGGTCGAGGGCGGCATCCCGGAGACCACGGCCCTGCTGGCCGAGCGCTTCGACCACATCTTCTACACCGGCAACGGCACGGTGGGCCGTGTCGTCATGCGCGCGGCGGCCGAGCACCTCACTCCGGTCACCCTCGAACTCGGCGGCAAGTCACCGGCGTTCGTCGACCGGGACACCGACCTCGACGTGGTCGCCGACCGGCTGGCCCGGGGCAAGTTCCTCAACGCCGGGCAGACCTGCGTCGCCCCCGACTACGTCCTCACCGACCCGGAGACCGCCCCCGCCCTGGAGGCCGCGCTCGTCCGAGCGGTCGAGGGCATCTACGGCACCGACCCGGCGGCCTCGCCGGAGTACGGCCGGATCATCAACGAGCGTCACTTCGACCGGCTTTCGGGCCTGCTCGACTCCGGCAGGGTGGCGGTCGGCGGGGAGAGCGACCGTACGGACAAGTACATCGCGCCGACCATCCTTGCTGATGTCGCCCCCGACGCGCCCGTGATGCGGGAGGAGATCTTCGGCCCCATCCTCCCGATCGTCACCGTGCCGGACCTGGACGCCGCGATCGACTTCATCAACGACCGCGACAAGCCCCTCGCGCTCTACGTCTTCACCGACTCGGGCACCACCCGCGACCGCATCGCCGCCGAGACCTCCTCCGGCGGCCTCGGCCACGGCCTGCCCCTCGCCCACCTGACCGTCTCCGACCTTCCCTTCGGCGGCGTGGGGGAGAGCGGCATGGGCAACTACCACGGCCGCTACTCGATGGACACCTTCAGCCACCGCAAGGCGGTGCTGTCCAAGCCGCTGGGCTGAGCGGCTGAGCGGCAATTTCACAGGGGTGCCGATGAGCTGACAGCACCCGTGAATGACACTAGCTTCCCTCCTGAGCCCATGCCCAAGCATGGGCGAAAGGGGAGGAACTGATCATGGCATCCAAGAAATCGCTGCCCACAAGACTGGGCAGGGCGGCGGCCGCGGTGACCGCCATGGCGTTCATCGCGGTCCTGGGCTCGGCCACCACGGCCAGCGCCGGGGCGAGTTGCAGCATCGCGGGCTGCTCGTCCTCGGTGAACGACACCTCTCTGGGCGCCACGGCGCTGAAGAACTGGTGTCGCGGCGGGGACAGCACCGGCGCCTGGACGGCCACCCAGCCCACCTGCAAGAGCGACAACGTCGCCCAGACCACGTACTACCTCTCCTCCGGCGGCGGCCACACCCCCTACAGCGAGGACTGGGACACGCTGCGGATCGACGCCGGCTGGTGCTACAAGGTCAAGTTCGTCATCGACCTGGCCCCCGACTTCACCAAGACCTACGACCGCCGCGGCACGACGGCCGCCTGGGTGAAGGCGGCCGACAACGCGGACGCCCACGTCATCGGCCAGAGCTCCAGCTCCTGCCCGTGACCTGGCGAATCCGGGGTACGACCGGCTCATCGCGGCGGTCGTACCGCCGTCGCGGTGATCAGCCGCGCAGCCGGACCGGTACCTCCTGCCACCCGAGGGCGATGAAAGACGCGACCTGCCGCAGCTCGTCCCGTCGGTAGTCCGGCGTCAGGCCGGGGAAGCGGTCGAACAGCGCGGGGAGTGCCGTGCGGGCCTCCAGACGGGCCAGGGGTGCGCCGATGCAGCGGTGGACGCCGATGCCGAACGCCATGTGGTCGTCGGCCCCGCGTGCCGCATCGAAGAGATGGGCGTCGTCGCCGTAGTGGGCCGGGTCGAGGCCCGCGGCGGCGTACGTCGTGATGATGGCGTCGCCCGCCGGGATGGTGACGTCGCCGACCGTCAGGTCATCGACCGCGTAGCGCAACGGCAGTGAGGCGATGGAGGGTTGTACCCGGAGCGTCTCGTCGATCACCGCGTCCCAGGAGATCTCGCCCGCGTGTACGGCGGTCAGTTGCGCGGGGTCGTCCAGCAGGGCGACGACCGCGTTGCCGATGAGGTTGACCGTCGTCTCGAATCCGGCACCGATCACCAACAGCAGTGTGTACAGCAGCTCTTCGTCGCTGAGCCGGTCGCCGTCCTCGTCGCGGACCCGGATCAGCTCCGTGGTCATGTCGTCGCCCGGATGCCCGGTCTTGTACGCGATCAGGCCGCCCAGGACGGTGCCGATCCGCTCCTGTACGAACGCGGTGTGCTCGGGGCCCGGGTTGGAGGTGTCCATGATGGCCGCGATGAGACCGGCGGTGTCCGCCCGCAACTCCGGCGGCACGCCGAACAGTTCGCAGATCATCCGCAGCGGCAGCTCGTGCGCGAACATCCGCTTGATGTCCACGGTCCGGCCGTCCGCACCCGCGTCCGCCAGGGCGTCGAGGAGCTCGGCCGTGATCGACTCCACGCGCGGGCGCATCGCCTCGGTCCGCTTGTGCGTGAAGCTCGGCGCCACCAGCTTGCGCAGACGCGCGTGTTCGGGGCCGTAGGTGGTGAACATGTTGACGACGCCCACCCAGCCCAGGATCCAGCCCCAGGAGGGGTGTTCACCGAGTTCGGGCCACAGCCGCCAGTGCCGCCGGGGGTCCTTGCTGACCCGTGGGTCCAGGATCAGGTCCTTGAGGACGTCGTAGCCGGTCGGGGCCCAGGCGGGTATACCGCCGGGCAGTTCGACGGGGACGACCGGGCCGAGGGCGCGCAGCTTGGCGATCTCGGCGGGTATGTCGGCGCCGAAGGGGTCGATGGCGACGCGGTCGACGGAATCGCTGATGGTCACGGTGACTCTCCAGAAGGCGGGGACGTCGGCACAGCGACTGTCGTTCTCGGGGTGCGGAGCGAACAGGGTATGCGCCAACTCCGGCTTGCCACAGGCCCCTTACAGATCTTGCACATCCGGAAACGCCTTCGCCCTGTCCTCTCGGAGAGGACAGGGCGAAGGAGATGTGCCGCGTGGGCCGCCGCAGGTCGGCTACGCCGCCGGAAGCGTCCACTTCTGTGCCGCGGTGCCGTTGCAGCCGTAGATCTGCAGCCGCGTGCCCTCCGCCGTGGCGGAGTTCGGATCGTCCAGGCACAGCCCGGAGTTGGTGTTCTTCAGCGAGCCGTCCGAGCCGATCGTCCACGCCTGCGCGCCGGTGCCGTTGCAGGCGTAGAGCTGGACGAGGGTGCCGTTGGTCGTCCCGCTGTTCGACACGTCGAGGCACTTGCCGAGCGTGCGCAGGGTGCCGTCCGAGGCGACCGTCCAGTCCTGCGCGTACGTGCCGTTGCAGGACCAGAGCTGGATCGCCGTGTGGTCGGCCGTACCGGAGTTGGCGTCATCCACGCAGAGCGAGGAACTGACACCCGACTTCACCGGGCCCACTCGCGGCTTGGCCGGTGCGGAGGTGTCGCCGGGGTAGGACGGGGGAGCAGCCGAAGTCCCGCTCGCCCAGCCGGTGTTGGCGGTGGTGCCCAGAGTGAAGTCGAGGGTGCCGCCCGAAGTGAGCGCGGACGTAGGGGCGTAGGCGTTGTTCCACGCCGAGCCGTTGAACGTCGCGGACTGGACGTAGGGCGCGTTGTCCGCCGCACCGGTGCCGTTGACCGTGAGCGTCTTGCCCGAGGGCAGCGTGACCTGGGCCTGCGGGAACAGCGGTGAACCGAGGGCGAGATCGGACGTGCCCGGTGTCATCGGGAACATGCCGAGCGCCGACCAGACGTACCACGCGCTCATCGCGCCCAGGTCGTCGTTGCCGTCGGCCAGGCCCGCGGGGGAGTTGGACCAGATCTGGTCCTGGACCGCGCGCACGGTGGCCTGGGTCTTGTACGGCATGCCGATGTAGTCGTACTCCCAGGGCAGTTCGATGCTCGGCTCGTTGCCGACCCAGGCATAGCCGTTCGCGCCGGTGTAGCTGCGCAGGACGGTGTCGAGGTAGTCGCCCATCACCTTGTTGCCGCCCTTGGCGGTGGCGAGTCCCGCCACGTTGAACGGCACCATGCCCGTGTAGATCCAGGAGTCGGCCTCCACCATGTCCGTCCCGCTGGTCGGGTCGAACCCGCCGGTCCAGCTGCCGTTGAGGTTGCGCGGCTGGACGAAACCGGAGGCGGGGTTGAGGACGTTGCGCCAGTCCTGCGCCCGGTGCGCGTACGTCTTCTGGCTCTGGCTGTCGCCGAGGGCACCGGCGAAGGCGGAGAGGGCGAAGTCGGCGGTGTCGTACTCCAGCGTCGTGGCGACGGGACCGTAGAAGTTGCAGCAGCCATAGCTGCCGTCGTGCGGCTCATAACCCGGACTGTCAAGGTAATTGAGGCCCGGCCGGTCGTTGTTGGCGGTGCTCGCCTGCCTCAGCAGACCTGAGAGTGCCGCCGAGGTGTCGAAGTCCCGTGCGCCGAAGGCGTAGTAGTCGGCGATGATCGCGGCGGCCGGGTCGCCAACCATCACATAGGACTCACCGTTGTTCTCCGACCACTTGGGGAAGACCCCGGTCTGCTGGTAGTCGTCGACCATCGACTGGGCGGTGTCGGAGGCCACTTGGGGGCTCACCAGCGCCTCCAGCTGGGCCTGGGAGCGGTAGATGTCCCAGCCCGAGTAGTTGGCGTAGGCCGCCCTGTGCCCGGAGTCCACCTGGTGCGTCCTGCCGTCGAAGCCGAAATACTGGCCGTTGGTGTCGCTGATGACGTTCGGGTGCAGGAGTGAGTGGTAGAGCGCGGTGTAGAAGATCTTCTGCTGGTCCGAGGTCCCGCCGCCGATCAGCACCTTGCCGAGCGCCGCGTCCCAGGCGTCGTGCGCCGAGGTGCGGACGGCGTCGAAGTTCCAATTCGGGTTCTCCGACGCACGGTTGGCGCTCGCGTTGGCGACGGACACGTAGGACACGCCCACCTTGGCCTGGACGACCTGGTTCGAGCTGGTGTCGAAGGTGACATGGGCGTTGGACGCGGCGGCCCGGGGAGTGGCGTCGTCCTTGACGGCCGTCTTCGGCCCGGTGCCGTGCAGACGCGGGTGGTTGGGCTGGTCCGCCGCGTTCTTGCCCGCCCGCTCCGTGCTCGGATTCGGCTGCTTCGACTGCGGCGCGAGAGAGCTGCCGCTGCCGGCGAACGGCCGGTCGAAGACCATGTCGAAGTAGACGGTGTAGCTGTTCCCGGCCCCGCAGAACCTGCCGCTCGTGACCTGACCGCTGACCTCGGTGCTGGAGACGACGTTGAACTGCGTCGAACTCGCGCCGTTCTGGCTGCCGTTCAGCTTGAACAGCAGGTTCGCCTGAGTGGTCGCGGGGAACGTGAACCGCGCCATGCCGCTGCGCGTGGTGGTGGTCAGCTCTGTGGTCACCTTGTTGTCGAGGGCGACCTTGTACGACTCCGCCGTGGCGGACTCGTTGGCGTGCGAGAAGGAGTCGGTGGCCGAGTTGCTGACGGCGCCGACCGTGGGCAGCACCGGCACGTCCCCCGCCGCGCCGCAGCCCGGCCCGGCGATGTGCGTGAGGCTGAACCCGGTGATCGAGGAGTCCTTGTACTCGTACCCGCCGCCGGGCGGCCGGGAGGAGGTGTCCGGACTCCACTGCACCATGCCGAAGGGCACGTCCGCGCCGGGGAAGTCGTTGGCGTCGTTGGACGTACCGATGAAGGGGTTGACCAGGTCGGCCGGGTGGGCGACGAGGTCGGCGGGGTGGGCGACCGCGGCCACCGCGGCGGGCGCGGGCAGCGCGTACGCACCGAACAACGCGGCCCCGGCCACGGCCCCGAGGACGGCGTACCCCCGGCCCGGCCGACCCGACCGCCACCCGGGCGGGCCGCTCTGACGTCTGCCTGATGACGAGATCCCGAACATCGCGATTGCGCCTCCTGTGGGAGTGGGGGAGGGGGAGGACTCGATGTGGTTCCTTGAGCGGGGTGACAACGAGCGGGGTGACAACGTTGTCTTGGGGTGGACGAGGCTTCCTGGTCAAGGGTGTTGGAGCCATGCGGGGTGCACGTGGTGACGTCTTGTCGTGGCGGAGGACAAGGCGGCTCGTGCGGAGAACGCCGGTGGGGCTGAAACGCTGTCGCAACGTAGCGATGGGGCGTGGACACGTCAATGCTTGGCGTGACGGGTGGGGCTACTTCGGGCCGTCCCGCCGATCCGCCTGCGCCCGGGGGCCGTTACTCGTCCTCGTCCGCGCGCAGCGTCAGGTCGAGCAGGCCGGGGAAGCGGGCGTCGAACTCCTCGCGGCGGAGCCGGTTGAGGCGTTTGGGGCCCTGGTCGCGCTGTTCGACCAGACCGGCGTCGCGCAGGACCGAGAAGTGGTGGCTCTTCGCCGCCCGGCCGACCGGCACGTCGAAGTTGCTGCAGCTGAGCGTCCAGTCGGCGTGGCCGGCCAGGTCGCGGATCAGCTGGAGCCGGACAGGGTCCGCGAGTGCGCAGAGGGCGGTGAGGAGTGGGACATCGTCCGGGTGCGTGTGCACGGGCGGCTGACGATGGCTCGTGCCTTGAGTCCGGTCCGGCATTCCCATGCCCTCCTCCATCTACTGTTCGATGGCCATCGTACAGTGCTAGTGTTCGCCTCCGGTTGAACACTCAGGGGAGGGTGGTCTTGCGCATGCGTGCGGTCGAATTCCAGGAGTACGGCGGTCCCGAGGTGCTGCGGGTCGTACAGACGGCGGCGCCCGAGCCGGGCCCCGGTCAGGTGACCGTCGAGGCCGTCTGGGCAGGGGTCAACTTCGCGGACGTCAAGGCGCGTTCCGAGGGGTACCGGGTGGCGTCGCTGCCCTACCGGCCGGGCCTGGAGGTCTCCGGGCGCGTCCGGGCCGTCGGGGCGGGCGTCGAGGAGCTGCGGGTGGGTCAGGAAGTCGCCGCGCTCGTCGACGGAGGCGGCTACGCCGAGGTCGTGCTTGCCGAGGCCGCGAGGGTCTTCCCGCTGCCCGACGGGCTGGACCTGCGGACCGCCGCCACGCTGCCGACCGTGCTCCCGACCGCGCACGCCCTGGTCCACGAGGTGGGGCGGCTGCGGGCCGGGGAGAGCGTGCTGGTGCACGGCGCGGCGGGCGGTATCGGTACGGCGGTCGGCCAGTTGGCCAGGGCGGCGGGCGCGGGCGCGGTCTACGGGGTGGCCTCCAGCGACGCCAAGGCCGACTACGCGCTCAAGCACGGCTACGACCACGTGTTCCGGCCCGACACCTTCGAGACGGACGTCCGCCGGGCCACCGGCGGCAGGGGCGTCGATCTGGTCCTGGACCCGGTCGGCGGCGACACGCTGCGGCGCGGCCTGGAGGCGCTGGCCGACTTCGGGCGCCTGGTGTCCTTCGGCAACGCGAGCGGTGCCGACCCCTGGCGGGTGGGTCAGGCCGAGCTGTACGCGCGGGGCCTCTCCGTCGCGGGCTTCTCCGTACTCGGCCTCGCCCAGACCGCCCCCGGCGCCCTGCGCGCGCTGACCGAACGCGCCCTGCGCACCGTCCACGACGGGACGGTCGTCCTTCCCGTCACGGCCGAGTTCCCCCTGGCGGACGCGGCCGAGGCACACCGGCTCATCGGCGGACGGGCGTCCATGGGCAAGCTGCTGCTGCGCGTCTCCGACTGAGAGCGCGCCCCCGCCGTGCGCGACGGCCCGATTCGCCACTACGGGCCGATCACAGAGTCCCCCTGCTTTGGAGCGTGGATGTCGTCGATCAAACAGTTCCAAGTCACCTTCGACTGCGCGGAACCCGAGCGCGTCGCTCGCTTCTGGTGCGAGGTGCTGGGGTACGTCGTCCCGCCGCCACCGGCCGGGTTCGCCACGTGGGACGACTTCGAGCGCTCCCGGTCTCCCGAGGACCGGGGCTCGTGGTTCGCCTGCGGTGATCCCTCGGGGGTGGGCCCGCGACTGTACTTTCAGCGTGTTCCCGAGGCCAAGATCGTCAAGAACCGCGTGCATCTCTGTGTGCGCGTCGGCACCGGCCTCGTGGGTGAAGAGCGCCTGGCCGCCCTCGAAGCGGAGTGCGCGCGGCTGATCCCGCTCGGGGCGGTGCGCGTGCGGCTGCTGTACGACGGCAACGATTCGTGCATCGTCATGCAGGACGTCGAGGGCAACGAGTTCTGCATCGACTGAGGTTGCCGCGCGGGGCGGTGTGGTTCTGCGGCGCGGGTGGCGTCTCAGGTGCGCCGGGAGGCAGCGAGAACCTCGTTCGCGCCCTGGCTGATGAGGTCCTCGGCCGCGGCGCGCCCGACCTCTTCCGGGAGTCCTCCCACGCGCTCGGCGCCGAGAACGACGGAGCCGTCCGGGGCGTACACCCGGGCCGCGAGGCGGACTTCGCCCGAGGCGCCGACGGCGGCGTGCCCGGCGATCGGCGCATGACAGTGTCCGGCGAGCGCCCGCAGCAGCGTCCGCTCCGCGACCGCCGCACGGGTCGCGTCGGCGTCGACGAGCGGGGCCAGCACCGCGCGGGTGGCCTCGTCGGACTCCCAGGTCTGCATGGCCAGTTGACCGGCGCCGAGACCGGGCATCATCCGGTGCGCGTCGAGGACCTCCGTGGCCTCGGCTTCCCGGCCGATCCTCCGCAGGCCCGCCCCGGCGAGCACCACGGCATCGACGGTCTCGCCCGTACGGGCCAGGGCCAGGCGGGTGTCCGCGTTGCCGCGCACGGGGATCAGCGCCAAGTGCGGCTGAGAAACGGTGAGTTGAGCGATCCGGTGCGGGGCGGAGGTGCCCACGCGGGTGCCCGCCGGAGGGTCGTCCAACCGGCGCCCGCCGGGGTCGACCAGGACGTCACGGACATCGTCCCGCCGTGGGTGCAGGCACATCATCCCCTCCGGCTCCGGACTGTCCCCGGGCATGTCCTTCGAGCAGTGCAGCGCGAGGTCGGCCCGGCCGCGCGCAGGACCCCGGCGCCCACGGCGGTGGTCGCGCACAGCAGGGTCAGCAGGACGAAGGCGTGGTTGAGGGCGACGACGTGGGTCGACCAGCCGATGACGGCGGGTCCGGCGAGCATGCCGACGTAGCCGAGGCCCGCGACGCGCGAGACGTTGGCACCGGCGGCGGAGGGGTCGGCGTGCCCGGCCGCGCTGAACAGCTGGGGCACGCACCCGGACAGGCCCAGACCGAACAGCGCCCAGCCGGTGAACGCGGCCCACATCCACGGCCCGAGGGCCACGAGCGTGATGCCCACGGCCGCCGTGGCCGCGCCGTGGCGCAGGATCGCCCTGGAGCCGAACCGGGCGACGAAGCGGTCCGCGAGCAGGCGCCCGAGGGTCATGGCCGCGGCGAAGGTGCCGTACGCGAAGGCCGCCGTCCCGACGGACGCACCGAGGATGTCCTTGAGATGCAGGGCGCTCCAGTCGTTGGCGGCGCCCTCGCACAGCATGACCATCAGCGCCAGGACGGCCAGCAGCCAGACCCGGCCCTTGGTACGGCGCCGCTCGACGGCCGGGGACGCCACGGAGCCGGAGCCGGAGTTGGCGTCGGAGCTGGATTCGGAAGGGCGCTCCGCGACGGGCTCGGCAGGCAGCAGAGCACGCGCCGCGACCAGGGAGATCACGACTCCCGCGACCCCCATGGCTGCCATGTCCGCGACCGGGCTCAGGCCCGCGCTCGCCGCGCCCGCCCCGACGAGCGAGGCGAGGACGCCGCCGACCGAGAACGTGGCGTGGAAGCCGGACATGACGGGCCGCCCGTACGCCTTCTCCACATGCACGGCGTGGGCGTTCATGGCCACGTCCAGGCAGCCGTTGCAGAACCCGAAGACCAGCAGCGCCCCGGCCAGGGTCCACGGCTCCTGAGCGAGACCGGGCAGGACCAGGGCCGCGCCGCAGAGTGCGCCGCTGACGGGCACCACGACACGGGCGCCGAGACGGTCGGCCAGCGGACCGGCCACCTGCATGCCGACGAAGGCCCCGAGCCCGAGCAGCACCAGCAGACCGCCGAGCGTGGCGTGGCTGATGCCGACGCGTTCCTCGATCGCGGGGATGTGGACCACCCAGGCGCCCATCAAGGTGCCGCACAGGACGAAGTAGACGTAGGTCGCCACACGGGCGGCTCGAAGCGAACGTTCCATGCCGCCCACCGTAACGAACATGAGGCATGTTCGAAATACGCGTGAACGAACAAGTTGATTGTTCATTTCGGGGTGGTGTTCAATCCCGGGTATGAGCAACGCAGACCGGCACGGGCTGATCACGAAGGTCGTCAGGGACTCGGGCGGCGCCACCGTCCAGGAGCTCGCGGCGCTGACCGGCGCCTCGGAGATGACCATCCGGCGCGACCTCGACACCCTCGCCGCCCAGGGCGTCCTCGAACGCGTCCGCGGCGGGGCACGCACCCTTCTGCTGCGCGGCGAGGAACCCCCCTTCGCCCTGCGCGCCCACGAGGCGGTCGACACCAAGCGGCGGATCGCGGCCGGGATCTCCGCACTCATCGCCGACGGCGAGAGCGTCCTGCTGGACAGCGGCACCACCTGCCTGGAGGTGGCCCGCCTGCTGCGCGAGCGGCCCGTGACCGTGATGCCCCTGTCCCTGCAGGCCATCCACCTGCTCGGCGAGACACCGGGCCCGGCCACACTGATGGTGCCCGGCGGCCGGCCCCGCGCCGCCGAAGGGGCCCTCACCGGCCCCCTCACCCTCGCCTCCCTCGCGGCCGTGCGCTTCGACACCGCCGTCATCGGCTGCTGCGGGCTGTCCGCGGCCGACGGTCTGACCGCCTACGACCTCGACGACGCCGCGGTGAAGAAGGCGGCCATCGCCTCCTCCCGCCGCGTCATCGTCGCCGCCGACGGCAGCAAACTCGGCCACACCGCCTACGCCCACGTCGCCCCTGCCGCCCTCCTGCAGACCCTCGTCACCGACACCGCCGCGCCCGCCGACGAGGTCGCCGCGCTCGAAGACGCGGGCGCTGTCGTCCGGGCCGTCTGACCGTGTCCGGGCACGCGACCCTTACTCAGACCAGCGCTCGGACCAGGTCTCCCGCTCGGCGAGACGCCCGATGAGGTACGCCCGCTCGGCCTCGTTGCCGGTCAGCTCCAGCGCCTGCCGGTACGCCACCCCCGCCTCGTCCATGCGCCCGAGGCGCCGCAGCAGCTCGGCCTTGACCGCCGGCAGGTACTGATACCCGGAGAGCCGTCCGTCCTGCTCCAGCGCCTCGACCTGAACCAGGGCGACGGCGGCCCCTTGGGCCATCGACAGCGGCACGGTCCGGTTCAGCGCGACGACCGGCGAGGGCCACAGCGACAGCAGCCTGTCGTAGAGCGCCACGATCTGAGGCCAGTCCGTTGCGGCGTACGTCGGCGCCTCCGCGTACAGCGAGGCGATCGCCGCCTGCACCAGGTAGCGCCCCGCGCGGCCGCCGCGCAGCCCGGCGACGATCAGCTCCCGCGCCTCGGTCAGCGCGGTACGGTCCCACAGCGAGCGGTCCTGCTCGGCGAGCCGCAGCAGCCGTCCTTCAGAGCTGGTCCGGGTGGCGCGCCGGGCGTCGGTGACCAGGAGCAGCGCCAGCAGTCCCCGGACCTCGGGCTCGTCGGGCATGAGATCCCGCAGGGTGCGGGCCAGGTGCAGCGAACGGTCGGTCAGGTCGGTGCGCATGAGCTCGGGGCCCGAGGGAGCCGTGTGCCCGGCGGTGAACAGCAGATGGATCACGCCGAGTACGGCCGTCAGCCGGTTCGGCAGCTCGGCCGCGCGCGGGAGCCGCCAGGGGATGCGGGCGGCGGCGATCTTCCTCTTGGCCCGGGTGATCCGGGCGGCCATCGTCGGTTCCGGCACGAGCAGCGCCTTGGCGACGTCCGCCGTGCGCAGCCCGCACACCAGCCGCAGCGTGAGCGCGAGTTGGGCCTCCTGCGCGAGCGCGGGATGGCAGCAGGTGAAGATGAGCCTCAGGCGTTCGTCGGGGACGACGTCCTCCGGGTCCACGGCCTGTTCGTCCACGGCCTGTTCGTCCGGCCCGTCCAGGGCGAGTTCGTCGACGGTCGATTCCGGCTCCACCAGCAGCGGAAGCTTCGAGCGGAACGTCCGCTCCCGGCGAATCGCGTCCACCGCTCTGCGCCTGGCCGCGGTGGTGAGCCACGCCGCGGGGCTGCGCGGGATCCCGTCGCGTTCCCAGGCCGACAGGGCCGCGGCGTACGCCTCCTGTACACACTCCTCGGCCAGGTCCAGATCGCGGGCGACACGCACCGTCGCGGCGAGTACGAAGGCCCACTCGCGCCGATGCGCGTCGGCGACCGCCCGCCCCGCGTCCGCCGCGTCCGCCGCGGCCCTCATCGGGCGAGGGGAGGGATGCCGCCCGCGACGGGCCGCACCTCGACACCGCCACGGCCCCACTGGACGGCGGGGTTACGCCGCGCCAACTCCAGCGCGGCGTCCAGGTCGGGAGCCTCGACGACGCAGATGCCCGCGACGACTTCCTTGGCGTCGATGAAGGGGCCGTCGGTGACCACGTCGCCGCGCAGCGACGTCGCGGTGTCGGCGGACCGCAGCGCGTACGCCGTGATCAGGGCGCCGGAGTCGACCAGGTCGTCGGCGTGCCGCTGGCTCGCCGCCCGCTGCTCGGGCGTGTAGTCGTCGGCGTCGAGCGTGTCGTAGATGAGGATCGCGTACTGGGCCATGGCGGGTCTCCTCGGCTGTGTCTCCGGTCGGTACGCCTCTACGTCGGACGGGCGACGCGAATTCGACAGACGGTACGCGAACTTTCCTCGACTGCTTTTGGGGAGGCCGGGGCCGGGGCCGGGGCCGGGGCGGCGGCGACGCGGACGCGTGACCGGCAACCGTCGCCCGCGCCCCCGGCCCGGCGTGACCATGTCACCAGTCTGCGACAGCGTTGTCATGGAACGAAGGTCTGGTGTCTCCTCGGCTCGCGGACCCCTCATAGTGATCATGCGACCACGGGGAGCCGAAACGGCATCGGTCGCAACTGCTGATGACCAAAGGGGATTTCATGTTCGGCAACCGTCGCAAGGCCCTTCTCGTCTCCGCCGCGCTCGTCGGCGGAGCCATGCTGATGACCGCATGTCAGAACGGCGACGCGACCACGGACACGGGCGCCGCACAGGGCTCCTCGTCCGCCACTCCCACCGGCGGGACGACCAACCCGTCCGGGGCGGCGACCGCGGGAGGCGGCCAGAGCACCGGCAAGGGCTCCGGCACCACGGGCCAGGGAACCGGGGGATCGGCCGGTGGCTCCGGATCCAACTCCGCCGCCGGTTCCGGCGCCGACACCGGCGGCGGCAAGCGAGAGCCGGTCGAGCAGGGCTGCGGTGCCAACGACATCTCCTGGAGCACCAAGTCCGAGACCCAGGGCGGCGGATACATCCTGATCACCGCCAAGGCGAAGCCCGGGATCACCTGCTACCTGCCCGCCGCGCTCCCGACCGTGGCGTTCGGTTCCGACGGCACCGAGGCGCGTCCCGCGGAGCAGAGCGTCGGCAAGCAGATCAAGCTGAGCGGGAGCACTGCCGCCTACGCGGGGGTCAACCCGAAGACCACCAAGGAGAACGGCGGCAAGGAACTCGACTCCATCATCGTCGCCATCGGTGACGACGACCCCAACCCGGTCTCCCTGTCCGTCGGCACCATCACCGTCGATGCCCCGATCGTCACCAACTGGCACACCGCCCCGGGCGACGCCGTTCCGCTCGGCTGAACCCGTGCCCTGAACTCGTGCCCTGAATTCGGGCCCGCCTGAACGGCGTTGCCCGGAAACACCGCGGGGACGGCCATGACACTCCCCAGTGATCGGCCGTCCCCGCAGTACATCCGGCACCTTGCTATCCCGGCTCCCCGGAGGCAACACGGTTCCCTACGTGAGTCCGCTCACACGGTTGCGCCGCCCGGGTTCCTTTTCTGCGCCGTTCGGAGGTCTTTCCGGCCGCACCATCCCGGTACCCCGTTCTCCCGCCCGCCACTAATGGCTCCGTCACGGGCATCGCCCGTGTGTCCGGTGCCGTGCGGCACCGGCTGATAAGGGACAGGGAAGAGACTCGGATGAAGCTACTGCGTCGCCTCGTGGTGAGCGCGCTCACATCGCCGCTCCTGCTGATCGGCCTCGCACCGGCCCCCGTCGAGGCCGTCGGCGCCCGCGCCGGGGCAACCGGCGTCGCCGGTGTCGCCGGTCAGAGCTGCCCGACCACCCACCGGTCGGCAGGCTCGACCACGGCACCGCCGGTCGGCCTGGAGACGTACTACCGCGAGGACTGGCGGCTGGGCCCCAGCCATCTGCCCCGCACCGGCCCGATCGCCCGGATGCTGCGCGGCTGGAAGCCGCAGGACAGCACCTCGCCGTACTGGTTCCTCGGCTGCTACTGGCAGACCGACCAGCAGAACAAGTCCGGCTGGTGGTACCCGGACAACAACGGGTTCGTCCTGCGTGACGGCCGCCCGGTGCACGAGACCAAGACCCTGAGGGTGGGCCAGATGGTCGACCTGTTCGGCAGCGGCCGGGGCAACTTCCTCGCCCCGCAGGGCACCCCGTACATCCGGCGCGCGATCCCCCCGACCAACCTCGACGAGTACAACGCCTCGGACCCGGCGTACAACTACCACCTCTACAAGGTGGTCAAGGCGTTCAAGGTGGAGGCCGGACCGATCCGGCCCTGGTTCGGCCAGCCCGGACTCGGCACGCAGTACGTGACGAACACGACGATCCCGAACCTGGTGAACGCCGGAAACCTGAAGGAGGTCACCCCGGCGACCTGACCCCGCTCTGCCCCGCCCCGACCGCCCCGCGCCGATCTAGGCGCGGGGCGTCGCGCTGCCGGCCTTCCTACATGCCCCGGGCAGGGCGGAACTCATGTGGATCCATCTCGGTGGGCTTGTCCTCATACCGCCACAGCGCGTCGTTGGCCTCCTCACGCTCGGCCGAGATCTTGAGCTGGTCGTAGACGTCGTTGGCGCACCTCGGCTCCAGGAGCAGCAGGAAACCGTCGACGAAGCCGCCTCCGTAGGTGCTGATGAGCTCTTTGTAGTCCCCGGGCAGCGTCGTGTTGAGGGTGGCTTCGGCGGCGTTCCAGTCGGGGGCGTGTGCGGGTGGGGAGGGCCTGGGCATGACTTCGGCCAGTCGACCGAGGTCGGGAGTCATCGGGCGGTTTCTCGCTTCAGCGTTTGTGGTTCCGGATGGTGGCGATGTTGGCTCCGCCGCCGTCTACGCACGCTCGACTGTCGTGGCCCCTACGGCTATCTGAGTCTGAGGGGGCGCTCGGTCATGCTGGGCTGATTACCGTGAGCGAGCGCAAGCCTTGTAACGCCGACCTGTCCACGCCCGAACCATCCAACTCACGCGCAGCCTGCCTGCGGCGCGGCCACCAACCCAGGCGGTCCTGTCGGTATGCCCTGGGCGGCGGTCCGGGGCCCCGGGACAGCCCGCATCCTGGATGTCGGCAGCTGCGTGGGAACTATCGGCCCCGGACGACCGCAAGACCAGGCACCCCGAACGGAACCGCAGGTCGCACGGCTCGATCAGGGCGCCCTCGGCGTGAGTGGACCACCGGGGTTCCACGCTCAGACGCGGGCCTCGTAAACGATGTTGAACGGGGTTTGTGCCGCCCGGCGGAATTGGGTCAGGCCCGCCTCCGAGGCGACCTGGCGGGTGCGCTCCTCGCCCGCCTGGGCGCCCAGGGCGCGGCCGACCTCCTGTGACTGCGAGGCCGGTGTGCAGATCAGACTCGAGGCGCTGTAGAACGCGCGGCCGAGCGGGGTGAGGTTCTCCTCCAGCCGGTCGCCCGCCATCGGCTCCACGAGCATGATGCTGCCGCCGTCAGCCAGTTGCTCCCTGCTGTGCGCCAAGGCGCCGACCGGGTCACCCATGTCGTGCAGGCAGTCGAAGAACGCGATCAGATCGTACGGCCCGCCGGCGAAGTCCTGGGCGCCTGCCACCTCGAACGAGACCCGGCCCTCGACACCACTCTCCGCGGCCAACTCCCGGGCCCCCTCGACGGACGGACCGTGATTGTCGAAGCCGGTCACCAGCGCGTCCGGGAAGGCCGCGCCGATCATCACGGTGGAGTGGCCCAGTCCACAGCCGACGTCGGCCGCCCTGCCCCCGCCGCGCAGCTTCTCCACCACACCGGTCAGCGCAGGCAGCCACTCGTCCACCAGATGGGCGGCGTAGCCGGGACGGAAGAAGCGGGCCGTACCCGCGAACAAGTCCGGGTGGTGCTCGTGCCAGCCGACGCCGTTGCCGTCCCGGAAGGCGCGCTCCAGCCGGTCGCGCTCCTCGGCCGAGCCGCAGGACAGGAACGACTGGTACCCGCCCAGCGCGAAGGCCGGGCTGTTCTCGTCGGCGAACACCGCGCTCTGTTCCGGCGTCATACGGAATCGGTCGTCGCCCTCGTAGGCCAGGTATCCACTGGCGGCCATCGCGCCCAGCCATTCGCGGACGTTGCGCTCGTGGGTGCCGGTGCGCTCCGCGAGCTGCCCCGGGGTGACGGCTTCGCCGTCCACGAGGGCCCGGAAGAGCCCCAGCCTCTCCCCGAGCAGTGCCAGGGGCGCCGCCGCGACCGCACCCAGATCGGTCACGACCTTCCCGAGCAGTTCGTTCAACTTCGCTTCGTCCACCGTGCTCATGTCCACCGACACGACCACACCTCCGATCGATCCGGCCGGACCCACAGTTCGCGGCGGAGGGAACCTCCTCTCGCCCTTCGTGCGCCTGACGCTACCTCGGACCTATGGGAGACAGTCGTGCAAAACACCACATATCGCGGGCGGGCGAGCAGCGCGTTACCCATCCGCACCGCACCCGGTACACGGCACCGTCGAACCGGGGCACGTCCGTACGACCTGCGCCGCGCGGGCACCTCCTTCTGGTCGGCCCCCGGAGTCGACCCCGCCGGGAGAACCGCGACGAGACGATCCCGGGCGCGTAAGAGGTCCTAACAAAGGCGTTGGATGTGTCGGTGAGTGATCAGGCAGGTGGCGAGACCGAGGAAGGCCTCGTGGATGTCGTCGCGTCGCTCCCAGCGGATCCGCAGGCGGCGAAAGCCGTGCAGCCAGGCGATGGTGCGCTCGACGACCCAGCGGAAAATGCCCAGGCCAGAGCCGTGTTGCACGCCTCGCTCAGCGATGACCGGGCGGATGCCGCGCTGCCACAGTAGGCGCCGGTATTTGTCGTGGTCGTAGCCGCGGTCGGCAAGCAGCGTGTCGGGTCGATGTCTGGGGCGGCCGACGACGCCGGCAACCGCCGGGATCTTGTCGAGCAGGGGCATCAGCTGGGTGACGTCGTTGCGGTTTCCACCGGTCAGCGACACCGCGAGCGGGATGCCCTGGCCGTCGGTGAGAACGTGGTGCTTGCTGCCCGGCCGTGCGCGATCGACCGGGCTGGGACCGCTTTTGGGCCCCGTCGAGCGGCCCGGACGTGGGAGGAGTCGATCACCGCCCGGGACCAGTCCAGCTTGTTCGCCGCCCGCAGCTTCTTCAGGAGCACCAGGTGCAGTTCGTCCCACACGCCGGCCTCGTTCCACGCGGCGAGGCGCCGCCAGCAGGTCATGCCCGAGCCGAAGCCCAGTTCCTGCGGCAGGTACTCCCACTGGATGCCCGTGTGCAGGACGAACAGGATCCCGCACAGCGCCTGCCGGTCCGGGACTCGCGGTCTGCCCTCGACCAGCTTCGGACCCGGCACGGGCAGCAACGGCTCGATGAGCGACCACAGTTCGTCCGAGACGATCCAGGGCCGCGACTGACGTTTCCCCACGATCGGACCAACGACCAGCCAATCCGAAAGTCACATGATCAACGGCTTCTGTTAGGACCTCT
>NZ_WWIR01000646.1 GCF_009863025.1 Streptomyces sp. SID4985
GGGCGGGAGTTGGAGACGGTCGCCTTGGCCGCGCCTCAGCAGTCGGCGCCCTGGCCCGTCGGCCGTTCGGGGAGGGTACGGGCGGCCAGCCGGCGCATGAGGTCGTGGGCGATGTCATGGACACGGGTCGCCGTGGTGACCTCGACGGCGACGGGATCGGCCTTGAGGAGGGTCGATGCGTTCGTACCCGGGACACCTCCGGATCGGTCGACCCGAGCATCCCCCGGCCACGGCCCGGCCCGCGTCGGCCGATGGCCCTGCCGGGTATGGGTCAACGGTCCCTGTGTGCCGGGGCCATGGCGCCCTGCGGATGCATGTGTGCCCCGCACATGGACGGCGCCCCCATCGCTCCGCTGTCGGCGAACCCGGCTGGGCGTCGGCCGCCGGCACTGCTTGGCTGTCGGTATGGACATCTTGGTGCTGGGCGGAACGGCGTGGGTGGGCCGGGAGTTGTCGCGGCAGGCGATCGAGCGGGGTCATCGGGTGACCTGTCTGGCGCGCGGGGAGAGCGGTGACGTCGCGGACGGCGCGGAGCTGGTGGTCGGCGACCGGCGCGACCCGGCGGCGTACGCACCGCTCCTGGACCGCGAGTGGGACGAGGTCGTGGAGGTCTCCTGGCAGCCGGGCTTCGTCCGGGAGGCGCTCGCCGCGCTGGGCGGCAGGGCCCGGCACTGGACCTACGTCTCCTCCATCAGCGCGTACGCCTCCCACGACGTGCCGGACGCGGACGAGTCCGCGCCCCTCCTGCCACCCGCCGAGGGCGCCGAGGCCGACCGCGCGTCGTACGGCGAGGCGAAGGTCGCCTGCGAGCAGGCGTCGACCGCCGCCGTGGGCGACCGTCTTCTGATCGCCCGCGCCGGTCTCATCGGCGGCCCCGGCGACCACAGCGGACGCTCCGGCTACTGGGCCGCCCGCTCCGCCCGCGACCGGCAGGGCCCCCTGCTGATCCCCGACACCCCCACCATGCCGACCCAGGTGATCGACGTACGGGACCTCGTCGCGTGGCTCCTCGACTCCGCCGAGTCCGGCGTCACCGGCACCTACAACGCCGTCGGCCCCGTCGTCCCCTTCACCGAGTGGCTGCATGTCGCCCGCACCGTCGCCGGGCACGTCGGCCCCCTGGTCCCCGCCGGTTCGGACTGGCTCCTGGCGAACGGCGTCGCGGAGTACATGGGCCCCGAATCCCTCCCCCTCTGGCTGGTCGCTACCGGCGACGACAGCTGGCCCACCTGGAACGGCAAAGCGGCCCACGCCACCGGCCTGCGTCACCGCACCCGCGCGGAACTCCTGCTCGACACCCTGGCCTGGGAACGCGAACAGGGCCTGGACCGCCCCAAGCGAGCGGGCCTCAGCCCCGAGCGCGAGCGGGAGTTGCTGGAGAAGCTGGGCGACGGGCTTGTCTGACTCCGGGAGGAACGGCTTGAGTTGGCCCACGTGATCCCGCGCGGACGGGGCTACCGGTACGTGGGCCCCGCCGAGTTGAGGGCTGCGGTACGGCCCGGCACCGAGGGCCGCCGGATCGGCTCGTCCGCCGACTTCGGCGCCTGGGCCGCCGAGCAGTCCTGGGCCGAACTCGCCGAGCCGTTCACCTTCGTGGTCGGCATGGACGGCGCGCTCCGTCTCGCGCCATGCCGGAGCGAGCATGTGGCGTGCGCGGGCGGACGTCCGGTGCTGGGTGCGGGAGAGATCACGTTCGCCCAGGTGGCGACGGCATGGGCCGCGACCTACGTCACCAACCACTCGACCGGCTACTGCCCGGACACCAGCTCCTGGCCGGCGGTGTCCGACGCCCTGGGCCGCGCGGGGCTCGCGCACCCGGACGGTTTCACGCACGGGATCGTGTTCCGGCGCTGCCCCGGCTGCCAGGAGCACAACATCGTGCGCGAGAACGACTTCGTCTGCGTCTTCTGCGGCGAAGACCTGCCCGAGACGTGGAACATCGACCTGGTCGAGACCGGCCGCATCATCCCCGCACCAGCCGCCAGGAGCCACCCCGCCCCATGAACGACCGCCCCGCCCGCGTCCACGAACTCCGCCTCTACCGCCAGTACTTCGACCTCGTCGCCTCGGGCGAGAAGACCGTCGAGGTCCGGGTGAAGTACCCGCACCTCGCCGACCTCGCCCCCGGCGACGTCATCCGCTTCCACGTCAAGGGCGGCGACGACACCTGCGAGGTCGAGGTCGGACGGGTCACCGAGTACCCCAGCTTCGAGGCGTTGCTCGACGGTGAGGGGCCGGGCAGCATCAACCCGACCGTCACACGGGAGCGGCAACTCGCGGACATCCGGGAGATCTATCCGCGCGAGAAGGAGGGCCTGGGCGTCCTCGCCATCGAGATCGTGCGGGGCGCGCGCTGACCCCAGGTCGTTGTGGTCGGTGGTCGTCAGCCACTCCACCCACGTCGGCCGTCCGGCCGTCCGCAGCGCTACGCCGGACCCGCCGGCCTCCTCACGAGCAGCCGGACGTATCCGCTCCCCGCTCGTCCCCTGATCGACCTGTGCCTCGTCCACCGGACGGTGCCTCCCCATCTGCGCTTGTGGCTGTCGGGCCGGGGAGGCGCCGCACACATGGTGACTTCACACATGGTCGCCCTGCATAGGGGCGCCCTGCACACGGTGACCGCACACAGGGGCGCCACACACATATGGGCCGCACACACAGTGCACATCATGGTGGGACACGGCGTCTCCCGGCCGCCGCCACATGATCGTCGCTGGGTACCCCCGGCCCGATAGGGGCGAACGGTCCCGGCCTCACCGAACGGCCGGGACCAACGGCACTGCGCCGAGCGGCCCGGTCCTACCGCCGCCCCGCCAGCACGAACCACCGCGCGGGCAGGTCGATCCGCGTCCCGTCCGGGAAGTGCTCCGTCTGCGGCAGGACGGTCTCCCCCGTGGCCAGAATCTCCAGCCCCGCCTCCCCCAGCAGCCGCGGGATCTCCTCGTCCGGCGCGTCGGCGGGCTTGAGCCGGTGGTGGAAGACGCGGCGCAGCTTGGGCGGCGGACCGTCCGGACCGGCGGCCGCGCGCTGCAGCACCTCACGCGACTCCGAGGTCAGCTCGACCACGAACGCCCGCCCCGCGCTGCCGATCAGCTCGGCCACGGCGGCGGCGACGGCGGGCCGCGCCTCGGGCTCGCTCTGGTGGATGACGGCGCGCATGTAGACGTTGCTGTCCCCGAGCCGGGTGTGCAGGTCCCGTACCGCCGCGGCGTCCGTGAGGTCGAGCTGTTCGAACTCCACCGCGTCGTCCTTGGCGGCCCGGCGGGCGTGCTCGACGGCGGCGTGCGAGAGGTCGACGCCCACCGCGCGGGCGAACCGGGTGGCGAGATAGCGGGTCTGGGTGCCGTTGCCGCAGCCGAGGTCCACGATGACGCGGCCCAAGTCGGCGTGCGGCAGGAGGAGTTCGCTGTGCGGTCCGGCGGAGAGGGACGGGTCGGCGTCCCAGATGGCGGAGCCTCCCTCGTCGGGCGTCTCCTCCCAGTAACTCTCCCAATTGGAACGGTAGTTGTCGGACACGTTCATCGCGATCTCCCCAAGTCGGTGGCGTGCTCGGGATATCGCGCCCGCCGCCGCCCGGGCAAGAGGCCGGAAGGCACCTTTACGGGATGCGCGACCGGTTTCACGAAGTGTTACGAACGCCCGCCCAACCCCACCTCGAACCACACCGTCTTCCGGTGCCCGCTCCCGCTCGCGCCCCACTCCCGCGCCAGCCGGCTCACCACACGCAGCCCCCGCCCCTCCTCGTCCTCCGGCCCGGCGGCGAGCAGTCGGGGCAACTCAGGTTCCGCGTCGGTGACTTCGAAGAGCAGCGCGTCGGTGCGCACCACCCGCAGCCCGACCGACCCGCCCCCACCGTGCCGTACGGCGTTGGTGACGACCTCGCTGACCAGCAGCCGGGCCGTGTCGACGGCCTGCGGCAGCCCCCATTCCAGCAGCCGGTCGGCAACCAGCCGACGGGCGCGGGCCACTTCGCGCGGGTTGGCCTCCAGCTGCCACTCGGCCACATGGTCGTCGGGGATGCCGTTGAGCCGGGCCATCAGCAGGGCGACGTCGTCCTTGCGGCCGCCCCGGGTGTTGAGGGCGCGGATGATGGTGTCGCAGGCGGCGTCCATCGAGGCGGCGGGGTGCGCGGCGGACTCGCAGAGCGCGGCCAGACCCTCCCCGATGTCGGTGCCGCGCACCTCGACCAGGCCGTCGGTGCACAGCACCAGCCGGTCACCGGGCGCCACCCGGATCACGTCGGCCTCGAAGGGCACCCCGCCCACGCCGATGGGCGCGCCGGTGGGCAGGTCGAGCAGGGTGCTGCTGCCGTCCTCGGCGCGGACCAGGACGGGCGGGATGTGTCCGGCGTTGGCGAGCTGGAGCTCGCCGCGGATCGGGTCGTAGACGGCGTAGAGACAGGTGGCGAGATAGTTCTCGCCGAGGCGCCGGGCCAAGTCGTCCAGGTTGCGCAGGAGTTGGGCGGGCGGGGTGGCCATCGCCGCCATGGTCTGGACGGCGGTGCGCAACTGGCCCATCATCGCTGCCGAGTTGAGGCCGTGGCCCATCACGTCGCCGACGACGAGGGCGGTGCGGGAGCCGGGCAGTTTGATGGTGTCGAACCAGTCGCCGCCGATCCGTCCGAGCCGGGTGCCCGGCAGATACCGGGTGGCCACGTCGCACCCGGCCATGCGCGGGGTGACCTGCGGCAGCATGCTGTCCTGGAGGGTGTCGGCGACGTTCTCCTGGTAGGTGTACATGCGCGCGTTGTCGAGCACGAGCCCGGCGCGGGCGGCGAGTTCGGCGCCGGTGGTGCGGTCCATGTCGTCGAAGGCGGGCCGGTCCGGGCGGCGCATCAGCACCATGAACCCGAGGACGACGTTGCGCGCCTTGAGCGGGACGATCAGCAGGGAGCGGCCGCCGATGAGCGGCCTGAGGTCGCGCTTCTCGAACTCGCCGGAGATCCGCTCGGACAGTTCGTCGGTGACCCTCGGGATGAGCACCGGCTCGCCGGTGACCATGCACTTGTAGAACGGGGTGTGTTCGGGGAAGGCGAAGGACTCGCCGACCGGCACGGTGTCGTCCCAGCGGCCGGGTTCGTCGTTGTGCTCGACCCAGACGCGGTGCATGTCGGTGGTGGCGTCGGGCGGGCCGTCCGGGAAGCCCTCGCCCGCGAGCACAGCGGCACGCAGATGCGTACCGGCGAAGTCCGCGAAGCGGGGTACGGCGGCGCTGGTGACCTCGCGGATGGTGGCGCCGAGGTCGAGGGAGGTGCCGATGGCCGAGCTGACCTCGTTGAGGAATTCCAGCCGCTCGCGTACGGCCGCGTACTCCAGGTCGTGTTCGGCCCCGGCGGGGATCACGGGGGCACTTCGCTGCGCGGGGACAACGCTGTCAACGTGCACGCGGCCCGCCCTGCGCGGCACGCCCCAGTACGGGGTGACGGGCACCCGGTCGGACTGGCTGAACTCCAGGACGGGATAGCCGAGTTCGAGAACCTGGGAGACGATGCGGGCGCTGAGTCCCGGGCCCATGCTGGGCAGGATCTCGGGCAGGCGGCGGGCCAGTTCGCCGGAGTCGGGGAGTTCGGTGTGGCGGGCGAAGCCGGGCGCGATGCGCTCGGTGGTCTCGTCCGCGTGGCCGCGCTCGGCGCGCAGCCGGGTCGCGTCGGCGGCGAGGACCAGCAGCCGGGAGGGGCCGGGTCCGGCCAGCGGGTAGGCCCACCAGAGCACGTCGATCCGCTCGGCTTCGGGCTCCTCTTCCCCGGCGGAATCGGCCTCACCCGTCGAGGAACCCGCGCCCTTCGCGGGAGTCAGCCGCGCCCACCCCGACTTCGGATACCCCGTCCCGTCCCCGAGCAGGACCTCAAGATCGGGCCCGAGTCCGTCGTACACCCCGTCGGCAAACGTGTCGTAGGCACCGGAGGTCGCCGCCGGTGCCGCGTCCGGCAGATCGTCGGGCAACGCCCCCGCGACCGGCAGGAGATCGGCCGCCGGACGGCCCACCGCCTCCTCGCGGCCGGGACCGAACAGCCGACGGGCCCCGCTGCTCCAGTGGGAGACCAGTCCGGCGCGGTCGACGACCACCACGGCCAGCGGGATCCGGCCCGGCGCGGTGTCATCGGCGCCGCGGCCGGGAGGTGTGTCCCGCTCGCTGGCACGGTCCATGACCCAGGCCCTCTCTCCCACGGCTGTTCGCAAACGATCTGTGCCGCCCGCCACTACCGTACGGGGGCGGCCGGTCGCGATGTGGGGAGATTCCTGGAATTGGTCGCCCCGCACCGGACCGGGCCGCCCCGCGCGCGCCCGGCGTGCGCTCCCCTCAGTCCTCGTGCCCCAGCTGGAGATCCCGCTCGGTACGTCCGCCGCCCGCCACCTGGAGGACGGTGGCGACCGGCGGGTACCCGGCCGCGATCACCGTGTACTCCCCGGAGGACAGGTCCACGAACCGGAAGGTGCCGTCGGCGCCGGTCGTGAGCGTGTCGACCACGTTCCCGGCGGCGTCGAGGAGGGTCACCCGGGCGTCCTCCACGGCCCGTCCGCCGGTCGCCCGGACGGTGCCCTTGAGGACGGCGCCGCCCGCGAGTTCGACGTCCTGCCGGGTCTCGCGCGCGGCCTGGACGGAGACCGGGAGCGCGGCGGGGCGGAAGGCGGGGGCGCTCGCGGCGAGGGTGTACTCCCCCGCGACGAGTTCGGAGATGACGTAGCCGCCCTCGCGGCCGCTGCGGGTGGAGGCGACGACCTCGCCGTGGACGTTGGTGAGGGTGACGATGGCGTCGCGGACGGGGCTGCCGTCGGCGGTGACCACGGTTCCGGCGAGGCGTCCGGCGCCGCCGAGCACCACGTCGAGTTCGACGGGGCGTTCGCCGACGGTGACGGAGACGGCCTGCGGCTGGTGGCCTCCGGCGGCGGCGATCAGGACGTACGGCCCGGGCCCCGGGGTGGCGAGTGCGTAGCGGCCGTCGTCGCCGCTCGCGCCCCGGCCGATCTGCTGTCCGGCGCCGTCGATCAGGGTGAGCGCCGCGCGCGGCACCACGGTCCCGTCGGGGTGCTGCACCGTGCCGCACACGGGGATTCCGGCGGCGTGCGGCGAACGGGCGTGCGGTACGGCGGAGTTGAGCGGCGCCGTCTCCGGCTCGGTGGTGGGGGCGTTGTGGGACACCAGCGGTTTCTCCTTGAGGAAGAAGGCGATGACGAGGCCGAGGACGAGCACCGGGACCAGGTAGAGGAAGATCCGGGGCATCGCGTCGGCGTAGGCGCGGATGTAGGCGTCGCGCAGGGCCGGGGGCAGTGCGTGGACGAGTTGCGGGGTGATGGACTGCGCGTCGGGGAGCCTGGCTCCGGCACCCGGCGGGAGGTCCTCGCGCAGGGCGTCGGTGAGCCGGTTGGCGAAGAGGGTGCCGAAGATGGCGGCGCCGACGCTGCCGCCGATCTGCCGGAAGTAGTTGTTGGCGCTGGTCGCGGTGCCGAGGTCGGCCGGGCGTACGGAGTTCTGCACGGCGAGGACGAGGACGGGCATGACCAGGCCGATGCCGGTGCCGAGGACGGCCATCCAGACGCTGTACGCCAGCCGGGAGGTGTGCACTTCGAGCAGCGAGAGCAGCCACATGCCGATCGCGGCCAGCGCGCTGCCGAGCAGCGGGTAGAGGCGGTAGCGGCCGGTACGGCTGATGAGCTGGCCGCCGATGATGGAGGCGCCGACGATTCCGGCCATCATGGGCAGCATCAGCAGCCCGGACTCGGTGGCGCTGGCGCCGTCGACCATCTGGAGGAAGGTCGGCAGATAGCTGGCCGCGCCGAAGAGGGCGACGCCGATCACCAGGCCGACGAGTCCTGAGACGTTGAAGACGGAGTCCCTGAACAGCCGTAGCGGGATGAGGGGTTCGGCGGCGAAGCGCTCGGCGACGAGGAACAGCGCGATCGAGGCGAGCGCGCCCGCGCCGAGTCCCAGGATCTGCCGGGAGTCCCAGGCGTACTCGGTGCCGCCCCAACTGGTCAGCAGGACCAGGCAGGTTGAGGCGGCGGCGAGCAGCAGGGCGCCGGGCACGTCGAGGCGGGCCCGTACGCGGGGGCGGGGCAGCTTCAGGACGGCGGCGACGACGGCGAGGGTGACGAGGCCGAAGGGGATGTTGATGTAGAAGCACCAGCGCCACGAGAGGTGGTCGGTGAAGTAGCCGCCGAGCAGGGGGCCCGCGACGGAGGCGAGGCCGAACACGGCGCCGATCAGGCCCATGTAGCGGCCGCGCTGCCGGGGCGGCACGATGTCCGCGATGATCGCCTGCACGCCGATCATGAGGCCGCCCGCGCCGACGCCCTGGACGGCGCGGAAGGCGATCATCTGGTCCATGCTCTGCGCGCGTCCGGCGAGCGCGGAGCCGATGACGAAGACCACGATGGCGAAGAGGAAGACGCCCTTGCGGCCGAAGAGGTCGCCGAGTTTGCCGTAGAGCGGCAGGCCGATGGTGGAGGTCAGCAGATAGGCGGTGATCGCCCAGGACATCTTGTCCAGGCCGTGCAGCTCGCCGACGATCTTCGGCAGCGCGGTGGCGACGATCATCTGGTCGAGCGCGGCGAGGAGCAGCGCGCACATCAGCCCGAGGAAGACCAGCCGTACCCGGCGCGGCCCGAGGCCGAGGCCGGACCCGGGGGTGACCGCCGGTTCCGCTTCCGCCTGTTCGGCCGAGAGCGGGATCGGGACCGTCGCAGCGACCCCCTCGTCCGGCTCGTCCCGCACCAGCGTCGTCCCGGCCACGTGACCGCTCCCCTCGTCGCACTTGTCGCACATTTCCCGCGTTACAGGACAACTGCGAACAAGTACGGCGAGTTACGGCCAAAGCTCGGACGAAGCCGAGATCACCCGAACCGGTGAGGGGCGCAACGCCCTTTCACCGGACGGGTATTGAGCCGAGCGGGGTTACTTCTCCACCTGGGCGGCGAGGTTGTCGAGGATCGCGCCGTAGATCCGGCCGAGACCCTTGGGCGCGAAGGTGCGCTCGAAGAAGCCGCCGATGCCGCCCGCGCCCTTCCAGGTGGTGGTCACGACGACGCGGGACTTGCCCTCGCCGGCCGGGGTGACCCGCCAGGTGGTGACCATGGTGGAGTTGCGGTCCTTCTCGACCAGCTCGCCGTCGGTGGGCTCGCTGACCTCCATCAGACAGTCGCGCACCCGCTTGCTGGTGGCCTGGAGCTTCCAGTGCACGAGGCTGCCCTCGCCGTCACCACCCTCGCGCACCTCGTACTCGCTGAAGTGCTCGGGGAGCAGCTGGGGACGGCTGTCGCGGTAGTCCGCGAGCGCGTCGAACACCGTCTCGGCATCCGCCGCCACGATCCGTTCCGTAGTGGCCTCGACCTGCGCCATCGCTTTCCTCCACGACCTGGTTCCAGAGCTTCGGCCAAGCCAACCACCCGGGGGGCCGGGCGCCCAAATCGGGGGCGCCCGAACCGGGGGTGGGCAGGGACGCACGCGCCGGCGCCGGACACGAAGACGCCGGTACGGCTGCCGCCGCTCCTCACACGGCCGCGCCCCGCTCGGCGACCAACAACGCGAGCGGGCCGCCCTGAAACAGGAAACGCCCCTCGGTGGCCGCCCGGATGGCGTCGGCCATCGGCCACCGCATCAGCTTGAAATCCGCCTCGCCGGATGCGAGCTGCTGGGGGGACACAGGTGAGACCTTCGGCGAGGAAGAGGTGGATGCGCGCCCGGGAGTCCAGGGTGATGGCGCATCCCGTGCCACGACGACGGAGGCGTCGCGCCGCGCCGCGCTCCTTGTTCGGTTGCTGCGGTCACGGGCCGGGAGCGTAGCCGCCTACTCCGACAACGGTGCGGCGAACGGCACGGTGAGAAGTGGCCGCAGCGGCCGCACCCGGGGACTGGACTGGCGCCCACATCACGGCGGCCGACCCCGGGCCCGCAAGCGCGGCCGACCCAGCGCGCGCAAAGGCACCCGCAACCACCCCACCCGATCAAGGGAACACATGTTCTATTCTGGTCCACGAGCTACCGAGGAGGCGTCATGCGCTGGGAGAACCTGACCGACGAGTCCGGTGGTCACGGCCGGACCCCCGACGGCGCGCTGTTCGAGGCGGGGGCCGTCACGACCCGGACGTTCGACACGCCGGAGTTCGCGGGCATCACCTTCCACGAGGTGCGTGCCCGGTCGGTGCTGAACCGGGTGCCGGGGGCCTCGCGGATGCCGTTCGAGTGGACGGTGAACCCGTATCGGGGCTGCTCGCACGCGTGCGTGTACTGCTTCGCGCGCAAGACGCACAGTTACCTGGACCTCGACACCGGCCTGGGCTTCGACAGCCAGATCGTCGTCAAGGTCAACGCCCCCGAGGTGCTGCGCCGCCAGCTCGCCGCGCGCACCTGGCGGGGCGAGCACGTGGCGATGGGCACCAATGTGGACTGTTATCAGCGTGCGGAGGGGCGGTACCGGCTGATGCCGGGCATCATCGACGCCCTCACCGAGTACGCGAACCCGTTCTCGATCCTCACCAAGGGCACCCTGATCCTGCGCGACCTGGACCGGCTGGCCCGCGCGGCCGAGGTGACCGACGTCGGCGTCTCGGTCTCCGTCGGCTTCACGGACCCCACGCTGTGGCGCACGGTGGAGCCGGGCACCCCCGCCCCCGAACGGCGCCTGGACGTCGTACGCGCCCTGGCCGAACGGGGCATCGGCTGCGGGGTGCTGATGGCCCCGGTCATCCCCTTCCTCAGCGACGAACCGGAGCAACTGCGCGCCACGGTACGGTCGATCGCCGCCTCCGGCGCCACCTCCGTGACCCCGCTGGTGCTGCATCTGCGGCCCGGCGCCCGCGAGTGGTTCATGGCCTGGCTCGCCCGGCACCACCCCCACCTGGTCCCGCGCTACGAGCGCATGTACGCCCACACCGCCTACGCCCCCACCTGGTACCAACGCCGTATCACCCGCCAGGTCCACGAACTGGCCCGCGAGTACGGCATCGGGCCGACCCGGGCGAGCACGACACGGGGAGTCCGCAGAGAGCGGGAACAGACACACGCGGAAGCGGACGCCACCGAGCCCACCCAGCTCACCCTCATGTAGGCCACCCGGCGCGTTCGAGCGCATCACGCGACCCGATCGGGTCAAGTCCGGCGAAGACGCGTTCGCGGGGAGGCTCTGTCCGGGACGATGCGGCGTGGACCGCGGCCGGCGCGGTTCGCGCCGCACGCCGTACCCGGGAGGACTCCTTGAGAACACGCGCAGCCGTGCTGTGCGCGGCCACCGCCGTGCTGGCGACCTCGCTCACGAGCGCCCACGCCCAGGCCGCGCCCGCCAGGGGCAAGGCGGCGATCACCTGGAAGAACTGCGGTACCGGCGCGTCCCCGACCCTCCAGTGCGGCTCCCTGAAGGTCCCCCTGGACCGGACCCGCCCGGACGGGCCGCAGGTCACCGTCGCCCTCTCGCGTGTCCCGCACACCGCGAAGACCTCCCAGGGACCACTGCTGGTCAACCCCGGCGGCCCCGGCGGCAGCGGCCTCTCGCTCGCCGGGTTCGTCGCGTCCTCGCTGCCGAAGAAGGTCGCCGCGCGGTACGACGTGATCGGCTTCGACCCGCGCGGCGTCGGCAAGAGCACCCCCGCCCTGAACTGCGCGCCCGGCCACTTCGACCCCGTACGCCCCGACAGCGTGCCGAGCACCCCCGCGCTGGAGCGGAAGAACGTGGAGCGGGCCCGCGCCTTCGCCACCGCCTGCGCCCGTGCCCACGCGGACGTGCTGCCGTACATCAACACCGTGGACACCGTGCGGGACATGGACGCCATCCGCGCGGCCCTCGGCGCGCCCCGCATCAGCTACTTCGGCTACTCCTACGGCACGTACCTCGGCGCGGTCTACGCCAAGCTCTTCCCGCGGCGGGTGCACCGTCTGGTCCTCGACTCGATCGTGGACCCGACCGGCGTCTGGTACGAGGACAACCTCGCCCAGGATCTCGCCTTCGA
Organism: Streptomyces sp. SID4985; assembly: GCF_009863025.1. Lineage (GTDB taxonomy): Bacteria > Actinomycetota > Actinomycetes > Streptomycetales > Streptomycetaceae > Streptomyces. The sequence goes on from NZ_WWIR01000646.1 coordinate 11,940, forward strand.
CGACCGCCACCGCGCCCTGATGGCCTGGATCGCCAGGAACGACACGGCGTACAAGCTCGGCACGGACCCGGCGAAGGTCGAGGCGAAGTGGTACGCGATGCGCGCCGCCCTCGCGAAGAAACCCGCCGGGGGCAAGGTGGGCGCCTCCGAGCTGGAGGACACCTTCATGCCGGGCGGGTACTACGACGGCTACTGGCCCACGCTGGCCGAGGCGTTCTCCGCCTACGCGCGCGACAGGAAGACCGGCCCGCTGGTGGCGGCGTACGAGAAGCTGGCCGCGGTGGACCCCTCGGGCGACAACGGGTACAGCGTCTACACGGCGGTGCAGTGCCGGGACGCGGGCTGGCCCCGGGACTGGTCGCGCTGGCGGCGGGACGCCTGGCGGACGCACGCGAAGGCACCCTTCATGACCTGGAACAACACCTGGTACAACGCGCCCTGTGCCTTCTGGCCGACCGGTCCCCGGCAGCCGGTGAACGTCGCCAACGGCACGCTGCCCTCCGCACTCCTCTTCCAAGCGACGGGCGACGCGGCGACCCCGTACGCCGGAGGCGTCATGGCGCACCGGCTGCTCGCCCACTCCAGCCTGGTCGTCGAGGAGGGCGGCGGAAACCACGGCGTCACGCTGAGCGGCAACGACTGCCTGGACAAGTACCTCGCGGACTATCTGACCGACGGCACCGTCCCGCGCGGCCGGGGCCTCGTCGACGCCACCTGCGCGAAGTCCCCGGACCCGGAGCCCGCACCCCGCACGGCGAAGCGCGCCGCCACGGTGGCCCGCGGCTCCACCCTGCACGGGCTGCTGGGCTTCCGCCGCTGAGCCACCGCCGGACCCGCCACCACACCGGACCGCCATCGCACCAGACTGCCACCGGCGCCCGAATTCACGCGCGGCACCCCGGGGATCTTCCCTAGGGTGCCGCCATGCCCCACTCCCCGCGCACCCCGCACCCCCCGCACTCCCCTCTCCACATCCGCCCCATGCTGCTCACCGACTGCCACCGCGTCTCCGAGATCCGGGTGCGCGGCTGGCAGCGGGCGTACCGGGACATCGTGTCGGACGCCTACCTGGACAAGCTGAGCGTCGAGGAGGACGCGGAGCTGCGGCGGGCCCGGTTCGGGCGTGGCGAGGGCGTGAACCTGGTCGCCGAGCGGGACGGCGAGGTGCTCGGCTGGGCGGCGTACGGGCCGGGGCGAGAGGGTGAAGTGCCCGACGGCAACGGCGAGTTGTACGCCCTCTACATCGACCCCGAGCACCTCGGCGGCGGGATCGGACGGGCGCTGCTCACCGAGGTGGCCGACCGGTGCGCCGCCTATCCGCGCGTGTATCTCTGGGTGTTGACGGGAAACACCCGCGCCCGCCGCTTCTACGAGCGCGCCGGTTTCCGCCCCGACGGCACCGAGCAGTCCTTCGAGGCGGGCGGCGCGCAGGTCTTCGAGGTCCGCTACGTGAAGTGAAGTGACCCGTCGTCAACTCGACTTCTTCTGGCGAGGGATACGCGCCAGCGCCCCCACCGCCGCCTCCGCGAGCACCGGATGCGCGAGGGCCTCGTTCAGCACGCGCCTCGCGCGTGGGTCGGCCAACTCCCCCAGCCCCTCCACGCAGGCGAGGGCCACGCGCCGGTAGGGATCGTGCGGGCGCAGTCTGCGTTCCAGGGTGGTGATGAGCGCGGGTACGGACTCGGGGGCGCGCAGTTCGGCCAGGAGCCGGACCGGGTGGAGGGCGTAGGCGACGCGGAGTTCGTTGGTGGCGAGGGCGGCGGCCGCGCGGGCGGTGCGCGGGTCGCCGAGGCGGGCCAGCGCGGTCGC
>NZ_WWIR01000647.1 GCF_009863025.1 Streptomyces sp. SID4985
ATCGCGGTCCCTGTCGGCCGCGGTCGGCTGGACGGGGATCGACGGCACCACGCCCGCCGGTCCGGCGACCCCGGCCGCCTTGCTGGCGTGCGGCATGCCGTCGGGCGTGGAAGCCGCGCCGGGGCCGTCCGGCGCGGAGGTGTCGCCCCCACCCGTACGACCCGACACGGGAGCCGGGCCGAAGCCGCCCGGTGCCGGAACGGCATCGGTGACCGTCTCGCCCGGCCCCGACACCTGGACGGTGCCGCCCGGGCCGCCCGGCACCGGGGCCTCTCCCAACGCCGCCCGAGCCTGGCTGATCCGGATCTGTTCCATCGTGCGGTCGTGGCGGGACTCCGCGCGGCTCCAGGCGCGTTCGGCCAGTTCCCACATGGTGGTGAGGTGGACCGGGCTGGTGTCGGTGGCCTCGGCGAGGGCGACGACCGCGCCGAGCGGGGCGAGGAGGCGGCCGCCGAGGTAGCGCTCCCAGGACGTCCTGCTGTAGCCGGTGCGGTCGGCGAGGGCGGCGACACCGAGGCCGCCGCGGTCGACGATCCGCCGTAACTGACCGGTGAACTCCCGTATCTGCGGATCGAGATCGTCCGGCAGCGGTTTCCAACGAGGCATGCCACTTCCCCCCACACTCGTCCCCCGGCGAAGGCCGTCTCCCCACGGCAGCGCCCGGAACCGGGCGGTCCCCGTCGATCCGCCCGGTGCGTCCGGTCGCCTGTTCATCCACAGGGATGCGCCGCCGGAGGACCCCAGTTCCCCTTCCGGGGGCGCACGGAAGCATCCGCCCGTGGGCCGCGCTCCGTCGCGCGCGCCCCGCCCCCCGCCCACGGGGCAACCCCGATGGGCGCCTTCACGCACCTTCACCACGTTAGCCCGGTTCCACGGCCGCTACGGGGTGTTCGCGCCGTTACCCCCGAACTGCCCCGGAACCGGCGGAGCCCAGGGCGCGGACCCGTAGCGGAACCGTCACCTCCGTGCCACAGCCGACGGACAGACGTTGAACAGCCGCGCCGGGCGGGGCCAGGCTGAATCCCGGCGGCTCGCCCCCGGCCGGGGGAGGGGGCGAGCCCATCGGCCATCACGGGCCGAAGCGGCCCACAGCGGCCGCAACCGCCTTACGGAAAGCGCTACTTGGACACCGTGAAGTGCAGGGCGTCCTTGAGGAACGGGATCACCAGCAGGGGCTTCGGCTGGACCATCAGCGCCAGCAGGGTGATCGCGAGGCCGAGGATGCCGTAGGTCACGATGTCCGTGAACCGCGAGCGGACCGCCAGCATGCCGACGCCGGGCAGCATCCAGCGCAGCACCGCGCTGGTGAGCAGCGCGAGGCCGATCAACAGGGTGCCGACGCGGACCAGGTCGAACGCGGTCAGCAGCAGACCGAGCCCGACCAGGGACAGCACAACGAGCATGGGCCACTGCCGGGCGGGCGCCGGGGCGTCGCCGGGGGCGGCCCGGCCACCGCCCTCGGGGCGGGCGGTGTCCTTGGTGAACAGCGGGAAGCGGCGCTTGCGGGGCCCGCCCGCAGGGGCGCTCTCGGTCTGTGTCCGCACCGTCCCGGCCTCCTCGCGGGTCTCCGTGTCCTCACGGTTCTCGCGGTTCTCGCGGTTCTCGCGCACGTCGTCAGCCGGCACTGCGCTCCGCCGCCTCGACCACGTTGACCAGCAGCTGGGCACGGGTCATCGGGCCCACGCCGCCGGGGTTGGGGGAGATCCACGCGGCCACCTCGGCCACGTCCGGGTGGACGTCGCCGACGATCTTGCCCTCGGCGTTGCGGGAGACGCCCACGTCGAGCACGGCCGCGCCGGGCTTGATGTCCTCGGCGCGGATCAGGTGCGGGGAGCCCGCGGCGGCGATGACGATGTCGGCGCGCTTGAGGTGGGCGGCCAGGTCACGGGTGCCGGTGTGGCACTGGGTCACGGTCGCGTTCTCGCTGCGCCGGGTGAGCAGCAGCGGCATCGAACGCCCGATGGTCACACCGCGGCCGACGACCACGACCTCGGCACCCTTGGTCTCGACGCCGTAGCGGCGCAGCAGGGTGAGGACGCCGTTGGGGGTGCAGGGCAGCGGCGCGGGCTCGTTGAGGACGAGACGGCCGAGGTTGGTCGGGTGGAGGCCGTCGGCGTCCTTCTCCGGGTCCATCAGTTCCAGGATGCGGTTCTCGTCGATGCCCTTGGGCAGCGGGAGCTGGATGATATAGCCGGTGCAGGCCGGGTCCTCGTTCAGCTCGCGGACGACCGCCTCGATCTCCTCCTGGGTGGCGGTGGCGGGCAGTTCGCGCTGGATGGAGGCGATGCCGACCTGCGCGCAGTCGCGGTGCTTGCCCGCGACGTACTTCTGGCTGCCGGGGTCCTCCCCGACCAGGACGGTTCCGAGGCCGGGCGTGATTCCCTTCTCCTTCAGCGCCGCCACGCGGGCGGTCAGATCGGACTTGATCGCGGCTGCGGTGGCCTTGCCATCGAGAATCTGGGCGGTCATACCCCCATCCTCCCGGATGACGGGCCCCGGGTTCCAATCCGGGTGGCCCTTCGCGGAGTGGCGTCCCGCACGTCCCGCACGCCCCGGGATGTCCGCTGATGATCACTGATGATCGTTGATGTTGCACTTGCACAACACATAGCGAATGTGGGTGGACAAGATCTTGCGCCTCCACAACGATGAATGGCGCACAAGCCGCGGTCCGGTGGGGGGCTAACCGCTCATAACGTGTCATTCCTCCGTGCCTTCCGCGTCGTCCCCGCAAGGTCAACGGAGGAAATCCAGCCATGAGTTTCGGCTCGCCCAACAACCCGTACGGCCAGCCCCAGGACCCCCAGCAGGGCTACGGCCAGCCGCAGCAGCCCGGCTACCCCCAGGCCCCGCAGGGCGTGCCGCCGCAGTACGGCTACCCGCAGGGCGCCGGTGTCCCGCCGCAGGGCTACGGCTACCCGCAGGAGCCCGGTTTCGGCCAGCCCGGCGGCCCCGGCCCCCGGCTCGCCTCGATGGGCCGCCGCTTCGGCGCCCGCGCGATCGATGTCGCGATCATCTCGGTCATCTACATCGTCCTGGCGTCCATCGGCATCGCGGGCGCCGTCAGCTCGGCGCAGGAGTGCGACTCCAGCGTGGGTTCGGCCGCCTACGACACCTGCATGCAGAACGCCAGCCAGGGCATGATGAGCAAGATCCTCCCGATCGCGCTCCTGTTCGGTCTCGCGACCCTGCTCTACGAGTGGCTGATGGTCGGCCTGGTGGGCGCGACCCTGGGCAAGCTGGCCGTCGGCATCCGCGTCCTGCGGGCCGACACCGGCCAGAAGCCCGGCCTGCTCAAGTCCTTCCTCCGCTGGATCATCCCGACCGCCGCGGGCTACGTCAGCTGCGGCCTCGGCCAGCTCCTGGTCTACCTGTCCCCCTTCTGGGACAACTCGGGCCGCCAGCAGGGCTGGCACGACAAGGTCGCGGGCACGCTGGTCGTGCACAAGGACTGACCGCACGTCGTACGACCGAGGGCCGTGTCCCACCCGGATCGGGTGAGGCACGGCCCTCGCCGTATGCCCGCTCAGTGGAACGCGGGGGAACTCGGTGGAACTCCGCGGAACTCAGTGGAAGAAGTGGCGCGTCCCGGTGAAGTACATCGTCACGCCCGCCTTCTTCGCCGCTTCCACGACCTGCTCGTCCCGGATCGAGCCGCCGGGCTGCACGATCGCGCGGACCCCGGCGCCGATCAGGATCTCGGGCCCGTCGGGGAAGGGGAAGAACGCGTCGGAGGCCGCGTAGGCGCCGCGCGCCCGCTCCTCGCCCGCCCGCTCGACCGCCAGCTTGCAGGAGTCGACGCGGTTGACCTGGCCCATGCCGACGCCGACCGAGGCGCCGTCCTTGGCGAGCAGGATCGCGTTGGACTTCACCGCGCGGCAGGCCCGCCAGGCGAAGGCCAGCTCGGCCAGCTCCTCGGCGGACAGGGCCTCACCGCTGGCCAGGGTCCAGTGCGCCGGGTCGTCGCCGTCGGCCTGGAGCCGGTCGGTCTCCTGGACCAGGACACCGCCGTCGATCGGCTTGACCTCGACGCGGGAGGCGGGGGCGTGCGGGGCCTTCAGCACGCGGAGGTTCTTCTTCCGCGTCAGGGCCTCCAGCGCGCCCTCCTCGTAGTCCGGCGCCACGATGACCTCGGTGAAGATCTCCGCGACCTGCTCGGCCAGCTCCTTGCTGACCGGCCGGTTCACCGCGATGACCCCGCCGAACGCGGACAGCGGGTCACAGGCGTGCGCCTTGCGGTGCGCCTCGGCCACGTCCGCGCCGACCGCGATGCCACAGGGGTTGGCGTGCTTGATGATCGCGACACAGGGCTCGTCGTGGTCGTACGCGGCACGGCGCGCGGCGTCCGTGTCCGTGTAGTTGTTGTACGACATCTCCTTGCCGTGCAGCTGCTCGGCCTGGGCAAGCCCCTCGGCGCCCGGCTCGACGTACAGCGCGGCGGGCTGGTGCGGGTTCTCGCCGTAGCGCAGGGTGTGCGCGCGGTCCCAGGTGGCGCCGAGGAAGTCGGGGAACGGGGAGTCGTCCACCGGGGCGTACTCGGTGGCGAACCAGTCGGCCACGGCCACGTCGTAGGCGGCGGTGTGGCGGAACGCCTCGGCGGCCAGGCGCTTACGGGCGGCGAGGTCGAAGCCGCCCTCCTGCACGGCGGCGAGCACGTCGGCGTACCGCTCGGGGCTGGTGACCACGGCCACGGACGGGTGGTTCTTGGCGGCGGCGCGGACCATCGAGGGGCCGCCGATGTCGATCTGCTCCACGCACTCGTCGGGCGAGGCGCCGGAGGCGACCGTCTCCCGGAACGGGTAGAGGTTGACGACGACGAGGTCGAACGGCGCGACGCCCAGCTCGTCCAGCTGCTCGCGGTGGGAGTCCAGGCGCAGGTCGGCGAGGATGCCCGCGTGCACCTTGGGGTGCAGGGTCTTGACCCGGCCGTCCAGGCACTCGGGGAAGCCGGTCAGCTCCTCGACCTTGGTGACGGGGACGCCCACGGCGGCGATGCGGGCCGCCGTGGAACCGGTGGAGACCAACTCCACACCGGCCCCGTGCAGTCCGCGCGCGAGGTCTTCGAGGCCGGTCTTGTCGTAGACGCTGACGAGCGCCCGGCGAAGGGGCCGCTTGGTGCTCTCGGCGGTGGCGGTCACTGGATAACTACCTTTCGTCCCTCAATGCGATGGCCGTGGCGGGCGAGCCGTCCCACGACCTCGACGAGCAGCCTTCGCTCGACGTCCTTGATGCGCTCGTGCAGAGCGCTCTCGTCGTCCTCGTCCCGGACCTCGACCACGCCCTGCGCGATGATCGGCCCGGTGTCGACGCCGTCGTCGACGAAGTGGACGGTGCAGCCGGTGACCTTGGCGCCGTACGCGAGCGCGTCGCGCACACCGTGGGCCCCGGGAAAGCTCGGCAGCAGCGCCGGGTGGGTGTTGACGAACCGCCCGCCGAACCGGGCCAGGAACTCCTTGCCGACGATCTTCATGAACCCGGCGGAGATCACGAGGTCGGGCTCGAAGGCGGCGACCGCCTCGGCCAGCGCCGCGTCCCACTCCTCACGGCTCCCGTGGTCCTTCACCCGGCACACGAACGTGGGCAGCCCGGCGCGCTCGGCGCGGGCCAGTCCCTCGATGCCGTCGCGGTCGGCCCCGACGGCGACGATCCGGGCGCCGTACGCCTCCGCTCCGACGCGCTCGATCTCGTCCAGCAGGGCCTGGAGGTTGGTTCCGGAGCCGGAGACCAGCACGACCAGGCGCTTGGCCGCTGGACCGGCGGGGGTGGCGGCCACGATGGGGCCCTTTCTCGGGACGGTTCTCGGGACGGCGATGTGTCCGACCGGACCGTACGGTCGCGTTTGTGCGGTCGTACGAATGCTTCGCGCCCCCGGATACGGGGAAGTCTACGAAGCGGCCGGTCGGCAGCAACGATACCGGCACTCCGGACGGCCCCCACGGGACGGGGGCGTGGCCGGAAGGTAGCGTTCGCACCGGACCGGCTCGGGAACGCCGTGGTGGCGCGGTGCGTTCACGAGACGGAAGCTCATGCCGGACAGCCGTCACGGCTTTCAGCAGTGGCCCACGTCATGACCTAGGGGAAGACGCTCCTTTGATGCCCGATCGCAGCCCGCGACTCCTCACGTTCCCGCCGCGTCCGGACCTGGGAGGCGAGCGCGGCTCCGTGCTGCCCGAGCGCGGCTTCACGCTGCGGCGGGAGCGGCCCTCCACGCCGCCCGAGGCGCCGACGGGCGGCGACGGCGGCCGGGGCGGCGACCGGCAGGACGACAACCCGTTCGCGCCCCCTCCCGAGGGCAGCCCCGACCAGCCGTGGCGTCCGCGTCACCCGGAGGGGCCGGATTCCGGTGAGGGGCAGGGGTCGCCGTGGGGCGGCCGTCCCCAGGGCTCCGGCCAGGGGCAGCACTCGCCCTGGGGCAGCCAGTGGAGCGACCGGCAGCCCGGCCGCGCCCCGGGCGGCTTCGGCGAGCGTCCCGGCAGCGGTCCCGAGCGGCCCGGCGACGGACCGGACAAGAAGCGCTGGGACCTGAACGACCCGGCCCAGCGCCGCGCGCGCTACGCGCTCCTGGCCGGCATGTGGGCCGTCTTCTTCGTGCTCCTGGGCTGGTCGTACGTCTCGCTGCTCCTGGGCGCCCTCGCCCTGTACTGGGGCGGCAGCTCCCTGCGCGCCAAGCCCCGCACCCCGGACCCGGACGCCCCCGCCGCCGCGCAGCCGCCCCCGAGCGGCCGCCCCCAGGCGACGGCCGCGATCGGCGGCATGATCGCCGCCGCCCTGGCCCTCTGCATGACCGCCTCGCTCTTCGCCGTCAAGGTCGTCTACCGCGACTACTACACGTGCGTGAACGACGCCCTGACGGGCCAGGCGAGGCAGTCCTGCGACACCCATCTGCCGAAGGAGCTGCGGGGCGTTCTGGGGTCGGCCAGGAGCTGAGCGAGGCTAGTGCCGCAACAGGCAACGTTCGCCCCGTCGCGACGCCCGGCACGCACTCTCGCCGCACCGG
>NZ_WWIR01000648.1 GCF_009863025.1 Streptomyces sp. SID4985
CCGCCCGGCCAGCCGGCACCCGACGCATCCCGGATGGCCGCCCCTCGCCGCCGTGTCCCGGACCCGCATCCCCCACTGGTCCCGGGGCCGTACCCCCGGTGGCTTGCCCCAGCCCGCCAGGTGCAGGACCCAGGTGACGAGAACCCCCAGCCCCACGATCGCCGCCCCGCCCACGAGGTACGGCACGGACACCACGCACACACCCACCCCGAGGACACACGACCCCGCCGTGGCGACGCCGACACCGGTCCAGCCAGCGATCGTGTGACCCTCGTCGTACAGACTCATGAAGACCCCTCCAGGGAACGTCTCACCAACTAAGAGATTCGCACCCCGAATATCTCACAAGCTAAGGAATCTGACCAGATGGACCGCCCCGCCCGACCGCCCGCGACCCCGGCCCAGGCGCTTTCGGCGATGGACCACCTCATCGCCGCCCATCTGATCGGCCAGCAGGAGCTGGCCCGGCGGCTGGGCCTGAACGTCACGGACCTCACCTGCTTCGGCTTCGTCCTGGAGGCGGGCGAGGACCTGCTCACCGCGGGCGACCTCGCCGCCCGCGCGCACGTCACCACCGGCGCGGTCACCGGCATCCTCAACCGCCTGGAACGCGCGGGCTACGTCACCCGCCGCCCCGACCCCGCCGACCGCCGCCGCGTCCGGGTGGCCGCCGTACCGGACGCGGTGATCCGGGTCGGGGCGGAGTACGCCAGCCACTACGAGAACCTCACGGCCCTCTTCGCGGAGTACTCCCCCACCGAACTCGGCGTCCTCACCGACTGGTTCACCCGCGGCACGGCCCTGGCACACGCCAGTCTGGAGCGGCTGAACGACAACGAGGACTGACCTCGTCGTACGGCCGTCAGGGGCGCCACCGCTCGTCGAGGGCGATCACCCGCAGCCGCTCCATGCCCAGCACGGGCCTGGGCCGGGTGACGGGGCCCGCCTCGGCGTAGGAGTTGATCTCCCGTACCAGGACGCGCAGGCCGTCGGGGCGGAGCGTGTCGACCTGCCAGACGGCCGCCTTGCCGCCCTTCTCCGAGTGGCTCCGGGTCATCTTGACCTTGGTCCCGTCCTTCAGGACCACGCTGTCGCAGACGAGGTGATCGCCTTCGCAGTCCATGTGCCGGGCCAGCACCTTGCCCCGGTCCGGCTGTACGTCCACCTCGACCATGGTCTTCCCGGCACCGTCGTCGTGCACCAGCTGCACCGTGCCCGGGGAGCTGTTCACGTCCGAGACGTGCCCCTTGGGCAGCAGGGCGGTGAGCAGTGAGGTCATCCGGTCGGCGGAGGGCATCTCCGGCTGTGTCGGCGCCGGTTCGGAACCGTCCCGGGCCGGGAGGGAAGAGCCGGCCGGGAGCCAGGCCGGGCTGCGGACGATCTCGCCGAGCCGCTCGAGGGAGAGCCCCGGCTCGACGCCCGACGCGGACTCCTTCTCGCCGCCCCCGCCGAACTCCTCCAGGAACAGCTGGACGCCGTCGCCGGTGAGGTACTCCGCGTACCAACGCCGCTGCCCGTCAGGGCTGTTGGGATAGGTGAAGGACTTGGTGGAGTACAGCACGGAGCCGTCGGGGAACCGCTTCGTCGTGCACGTGTCGTACGGCCGCACCTCGACGGGCAGGCAGCCGTGCGCCTGCTGCCGGGAGATCGTGAGGTCGAGCGCGGTCGACGCGCCCCCCGCGCCGGTGTGGACGAGCTTGGCCGAGAGGGCGTCGGGCGTCCGCGTGCCCGACACCTGGGAGACGGTCCCGCCCTTCGGCATCAGGCTCCGCAGCGTGGCCGCCACGTCGTTCCCGCTGACGGACGGCACCGGGTCGGCGGAGGCAGCGGTCGCGGCCCGCCCCGGAACCACAGCCGGTGTTCCGGTGCCCCCGAGGACGCCGGTGCCCACCAGCGCCCCGCCGAGCGCGGCCACCGTCAGCGCGGCACCGCCCCCCACCTGCGCGGCCCGCCACATCCGCCGCCGGCGCCCGCGCCGGGCGGCGCGTTCCAGCAGGCCGGGGGGCAGCGGGGGAAGATCCTGGGCGGCGTCGTCCAGCGCGGCGGGCAGCCGCTGCTCGAACGCGTCGTGGGCGTCTGCGGGCATGACGAATCTCCGTTTCCTGAGCGGTATGACGAGGAAGGGGCACGAGGCCCCGGACGATGACGGGTCTGGTTTTCCGGCAACGGGTGCCGGCCGACGGGCTGCCGGGTCTACTGGGGTGCCAGCTCGGCCAGTTGGTCGCCGAGTACGGCACGCAGCCGGCGCAGCGCGCGCAGGCTCTGGGTCCGGACCGCGCCCGGCGAGACCCTGAGGATCTCGGCGGTCTCCTCCACCGACCGGTCCTCCCAGTACCGCAGCACCAGCACGGCACGGTCCTTGGCCGACAGCCGGGCCAGCCCCTCCAGCAGGGTCAGCCGCAGCGCGGCGTCGTCGGAACGCCCCACGAGATCGGGCATCCGGTCACTGGGCCGCTCGGAGGAGCTGCGCCTGCGGCGGTGCGAGAGAAAGGTGCGGGTGAGCACGGTGTTGGCGTACGCCACCGGCGAGCTGTCCCGGTTGATCCGCCGCCACGAGCAGTACATCTTCGCCAGCGTCTCCTGCACCAGGTCCTCGGCGAGATGCCAGTCGCCCCCGGTCAGCAGACACGCCGTACGGAACAGATGCGCCCCCCGCGCCACCGCGAACTCCTGGTACTCCCGCCCCGCTCTGCCAGCCATGGCACCCTTCCCTGATCCGAAGTCACCCTTTACACGGCGTTGGGGGCCGGGGACGTTACAGGGGCACCGTCAGTACCAGCGGACGAGGCCCGCCGCGCCCTGCCCGGTGCGGGCGGCGTGGCGAAGTACGCGCAGGGGGCCGTCCAGGAGGGCCTCGGCGTCGTGGTCGGGATCGTCGCCCAGAGCGGTCATCCACCGGTGGATCCGCTCGACCGCCTCGCGCCGCCGAGCCCCGGTCAGGTCGAGGGCCTCCTCGGCCTCGGGGAGCCGGGCGCGCACCTCCTCGGCGGGCAGCAGGAAGTCCCCGAACCAGCCCGGCAGCCGCAGCACCGCATCGGGACCGAGCGCGTAGGCCAAGGCCGAGAAGGGGCCGGCCTTGCGCGCCACGGCGGCGAACAGACCAGCCTCCCCCTGGGGCGGGAACGCGTCCATGACGGCGTCGCCCAGCGCCTCCACCGCGTCGGAGTGGTCCTGGCAGCCGTCGAAGAACGCGCTCAGCCGGTAGGCGTCCGCACCGGCGACCCAGCTGCCGGGTGAGGACTCGGACGCGCTGAACAGAGACTCCGGTGCCGTGCTCCGCCACCAGTCCAGTTCCCCGGGCACATGGACGTACGACGGCATCGGTGTCGGCGGCGAGGCCCGGACCGCCGCGCGCAGCAGCTCACCGATCCTCCGGTCGGGCAACGTCCCGATGACCCACGCGCCCATGACACTCAACTCCGCCTCCATTTCCGGCCCGGCCCCGGGCCCCGATCACGAAGTACGGCAAACGCAAGAGGCCCCGGATCTCTCCGGGGCCTCTTCACTGTGCACTCGGCAGGATTCGAACCTGCAACCTTCTGATCCGTAGTCAGATGCTCTATCCGTTAAGCTACGAGTGCTTGTTCTTTTGTTTTTGTCTTCCGTTCCGGCCCTTTCGGCCCGTCCCGGCGACAGGAAGAACATTACATGACTGCCGCCGCCATGTGAAATCCGATCCGATCACCCCCTCTGACCTGCGGAAACGCGAATCTGGGGTGAGGTGGGACAGCCGGCCCGGGCGACCGGACGCGGGGCGGAAACACGGAAACGCGATCAGGAAACGCCGAAGCCCCGGTCCTGGGGACCGGGGCTTCGGGATGGTGCGGAGGCGGAGGGATTTGAACCCTCGATGGGATGTAAGTCCCAAACCGCATTAGCAGTGCGGCGCCATAGACCGGACTAGGCGACGCCTCCAGCACAACCGATCACACGCGAGCGCGCGATTGGTGCGTGCAGATGATGACACAGGCGAGCGCCGCGTCACCAATCGACCCCCACGGTACTAGGCGCGAGGGCCGCAGGGCAAAGGGCTTCTCTGGCGTGGCGGAGGAGAGGGGGAAGGGAGGAAGAGGGGGAGAAGGAGAGGGGAAGGGGAGGAGGAAGGGCGGGGGAGAAGTCGGGGCCCGGCGGCCGGGGGCGTGGGTGGGCACATGTTCGGGGTCACTTCCTCGTGGGACCTCCCCCGTATCCGGCGCCGCGAGCGCGACCGCTGCCCTTAGACTCCCTCGCGTGACACCCCCGCGGGCCGGTTGGCAAGATGGCCCGAGCGGTAGGCAAGGTGCGGTAACAGGGAGGAAGCGTCTCGTGAGCAGCAGGCCATCCCGAGGCGCTGCTCGCCTCGCAGCCATACTCGACGCGCTGCCCGACGCGTTGCTCCTGGTCAACGCCAACGGGACCGTCGTCAACGCCAACACCATCGCCCTGGAGACCTTCGAGTCCCCCGGCACGGCACTCGTCGGACGCGGGCTGCTCGATCTGCTTCCGCAGTTCGACTCCAAGCTGATCCCCGGCTCCATGCGCCGCCCCGACCACATGGACCCGCGCGGCCGCACGAAGCCGACGCGGATGGTCGCCCGGCGCACCGACGGCACCGAGTTCCCGGTCGAGGTCACCAGCGCGAACCTGGAGAACGGGCAGCAGGCGTACGACGGTTCCGGCTTCACCGGCGACGAGTTGCTGATGCTCGTCGTACGGGACCTGTCCGGGACCGTGGACACCGAGGCCGAGCTGGCGCGTTCGCAGCGGCAGACCGAGATGATCCTGCGGGCGGCCTCCGAGGGCGTCGTCGGTACGGACACCGACGGGCGGATCGTGCTGGTCAACCCGGCCGCCGCGCAGATCCTCGGCTACCGCGCGGGCGAGCTGGGCGGCAAGGAGCTGCACACCCTCGTCCTGCACTCGCGGGCCGACGGCTCCCCCTTCCCGTACGCGGAGTCCCCCCTCGCCGACACCCTGCGCTCCGGGCGCAAGCACCGGGTGCGTGGGCAGGTGCTGTGGGCCAAGAGCGGCGCCGAGGTCTCGGTCGACCTGACCACCGCGCCGGTGCGCGACGGGGACCAGCTGGTCGGCGCCGTCATGACCTTCACCGACCGGCGCGCCTACGAGACGCTCTCGGTGGAGAAGTCCGAGCTGGAGAAGGCGCACGCCGAGGAGCTGGAGAAGCTCTCCGAGGAGCACGCCTCCGACCTGACCGCGCTGCGCCAGAAGCACGTGGCCGAGCTGGAGGAGCTGCGCGAGGACCGGGACACCCAGCTCGCGGAACTGCGCGAGGACCGCGACACCCGACTCGCCGCGCTGCGCGAGGAGCGCGACACCGAGCTGGCCGAGCTGCGTGAGAAGCACGAGGAGGAGCTGGCGGCGGGCGAGGAGCGGTACGCGGCCCTCGCCGAGCGCGAGAAGGACCGCCACGAGGCCCTCGCCGCCCGGTACGAGCAGCTGCTCACCCTGCTCGACGGCTCCCTGCGCGGCCCCCTCGACGAGCTGCGCCGCGAACTGGCCGCCCTCGCCGCCGACGACGCCGGGCAGCTGTGGCCCGAGGCCAACCAGGTCCTCCACCACCTGTCCGCCGGGTACGCCCGCATCACCGCCCTCATCGACAACGTCCTCTCCTACCAGCGCCTGGACTCCGGCAGCGAGGACATCACCCGTACGAAGGTGATGCTGGACGCCGTGGTCGCCGCCGGTGTGGACGGCGCCGTCGAACTGATCGGTCCCGGCCGCGTGCAGTTCGCCGTGCACGCCCCGCCCATCGAGGCGGAGGTCGACCCGCAGCGCCTCGCCACCGCGCTCGCCCACCTCGTGGCGGACGTCGCGGGCGTGGACGCCACCGGCAACGCGCCCGTCTCGGCGGGCGGTTACCTGGACAACACGGTCGTGGTCGCCGCCGCCCAGCGCGGCGAGGTCGCCCGGATCGAGGTGCGCGGCCCGTACGCCGGGGGCGACGCGGTGCACGAGCCGATCGTGCGCGGAATCGTCCGCGCACACGGCGGTGTGCTGCAGACGCACGAGGTCCCGGGCATGAGCGGCAGCGCGTACGTCCTGGAGGTGCCGCTCGGCGGCGGCGCCGGGACGGTCGCCCTGCGGCTCCCGGCCGTCCAGGAGGACGTGGCCGAGGAGACCCCGGCCCCGGAGGCGCAGGACGCGGGGCGCCGGGCCCGGCGCTCCTCCACCGACGCCTTCCTCGACAGCGACCTGTCCGCCGCCGGTCCGGTGAGCGGTGACGCGAACGCCCCCGCGCCGAC
>NZ_WWIR01000649.1 GCF_009863025.1 Streptomyces sp. SID4985
GCCCCGGGCGTCGGCGGCCAGGGCCTGGAGCATCCGCAGCACGCGCCGCGCGTGGGCGGTGGCCCGCTCCCCGGCGGGGGTGGGCCGGGCGCCGAACCGGCCGCGCTCGAACAGGACGACGCCCAGCTTGCCCTCGATGCCGCGCACGGCGTGCGAGACGGCGGACTGGGTCGTGCCGAGCCGGACGGCGGCGGCGGAGAACCCGCCCTCCTCGGCCACGGCGACCAGAGTCCGCAGCTCCTGCGGGGCGAGGTCTGCTGCTGTCATGTCGAGGCTCCCGCCTGCCGGTATGAGCGCAGCTCATGGATCGCCGCGTCGCATGAGCCCAACCCCCTGCCCGGCCCCGCCATTCCCCGCCTACGGTCCCGGACATGACCGAGACCGCGCTCACCGTGCAGCAGACCGCCCGCCCGGACGGCTTCCCGACCGCCGCCCACTTCCGGTTCGCGGAGTCCCCCGTGCCCGAACCGGCGCCCGGTACGGCCCTGGTGGAGAACCTCTGGTGGTCGGTGGACCCGTACCACCGCGAGATGATGGACGGCGACTTCGCCCTGAACGCCCCGCTGGAGGGCCGCACCCTCGGCCGGGTCGTCGCCTCGCGCACCCCTGAACTCCCCGAGGGAGAAGTCGTGTTCCACCGACACGGCTGGCGCACGCACGCCGTGGTCCGCCCCGACGAGGTCCGCAGGCTCCCCCATCACCCGGGCGTGCCGCTGTCGGCGTACCTGGGCGTGCTCGGCGGGACCGGCCTGACCGCGTACGTGGCGCTCACCCGCATCGCCCAACTGCGCCCCGGCGACGACGTGTTCGTGTCCGGCGCGGCGGGCGGTGTCGGCACGGCGACCGGCCGCTTCGCCCGACTCCTCGGCGCGGGGCGCCTGATCGGCAGTGCGGGCTCGCCGGAGAAGGCCAAGTACCTGACGGAGCACGTCGGTTACGACGCCGCCTTCGACTATCACGACGGCCCGGTTTCCGCTCTTCTCGCCGAGGCGGCCCCGGACGGCATCGATCTCTTCGTGGACAACGTCGGCGGCGACCACCTCGGCGCGGCGATCGGCGCGCTGCGCGAGCGGGGGCGCGTGGTGCGGGTCGGCACGATCAGCCAGTACAACGGCCCTGCCGCACCGCCGGTCGTCTTCAACCACGCCGATGTCGTGGAGAAGAGCCTGCGCATCGAAGGCTTCCTGGTGAGCGGCCACCGCGACGCGCAGGAGGAGCTGTACGACTTCGCCGTACCGCGGCTGCTGACCGGAGAACTGTCCCTGGACGAGACGGTGGTGGACGGCTTCGACCGGATCGTGGAGGCGTTCCTGCTGATGCTGCGCGGGGGCAACACGGGGAAGATCCTGGTGCGCAAGGGGTGAGACGGGGCACCTCAGCCTCAGCCTCAGCCTCAGCCTCAGCCGATGACGAACGGCAACCGGTTGGCCAGAGTGCCGAGTTGGGCCCGCTCCCCGCCCGTCGGCGTACGGCGGCCCGTGCCGAGCAGCAGCGCGTCCGTGTCGGACATCCCGGTGGGGAACGGCTCTCCCGTGATCCGCTCCAGCAGGGCGCGGGAGTGGGCCAGGCCCTCGGCGGGCGGGGACGGCGCGTCCGGGAGGTGGGCGACGAGGTCCAGGTGGTGGAGGGTCCACTCCAGGACGTACGCCGAGAGGTAGTCGGCGGTGGTGAGGACCATGTCCTGGGTGGCGACCCGGGTGGCAGGGTCCGCCAGTCGCGCCGCGCGACCCGCCGCCGAGCCCACGTCGTCCAGGTGGAACTTGAGCAGCGCCGGGTCCTCGTACGCCGCCGCCAGCCGGACGGTCAGGGCATCGAGCGGATCGTCGCCGGTGGGCGGGGTGTCGGTGACGGTCCAGTAGGTCGCCGCGTCGTGCGTCGGGGGCGTGTCGGCGGGCGTGACCAGGGTGATCAGGACGTCCTGGGCGTCGACGACCAGGTGGCAGACCAGGTCCCGGACGAGCCAGCCCGTACAGCCGGAGGGGCGGGCGAAGTCCGGGTCCGGGAGGGCGGCCACCGTCTCGCGCAACGCCGTCCAGGAGAGGGAGAAGGGGTCCATGGCGCGGACGCTAGCAGCGGCCGGACGGACACGGGCGGGGTACGGGAACGGCCCGGGAGGTCCCGACTCGTGGTCGGGGCCTGCCGGGCCGGTTCACCGGGAAGGTCAGCCCATGTGCGGGTAGCCGTACTCGGTCGGCGGGACCAGGGTCTCCTTGATGGCGCGGGTCAGGGTCCAGCGCATCAGGTTCTGCGGGGCGCCGGCCTTGTCGTCGGTGCCGGAGGCGCGGCCGCCGCCGAAGGGCTGCTGGCCGACGACGGCGCCGGTGGACTTGTCGTTGATGTAGAAGTTGCCCGCCGCGTAGCGGAGCTTCTCCATCGTGTACGCCGCCGCCGCGCGGTCGTTGGCGATGACCGAGCCGGTGAGGGCGTAGTCGGAGACGGACTCCATCTGGGTCAGCATCTCGTCGTACTTGTCGTCCTCGTAGACGTGGACGGCGAGGAACGGGCCGAAGTACTCGGTGCGGAACACCTCGTTCTCCGGGTCGGTGCACTCGACGACGGTCGGGCGGACGAAGTAGCCGACCGAGTCGTCGTAGGTGCCGCCCGCGACGATCGTGCAGGTGGGGTCCTGCTTCGCGCGGTCGATGGCGTCCTTGTTCTTGGCGAAGGAGCGCTCGTCGATGACCGCGCCGATGAAGTTCGACAGGTCGGTGACGTCACCCATGGTCAGACCGTCGACCTCGGCAGCGAACTGCTCCTTGAAACCGGAGTTCCAGATGGAGGCCGGGATGTAGGCGCGGGAGGTGGCCGAGCACTTCTGGCCCTGGTACTCGAAGGAACCCCGGGTCAGGGCGGTCTTCAGCACGGCGCGGTCGGCGGAGGGGTGCGCGACCACGAAGTCCTTGCCGCCGGTCTCGCCGACGAGGCGCGGGTAGGCGCGGTACTTCTCGATGTTGTTGCCGACCGTCTTCCACAGGTACTGGAAGGTCTTGGTCGAGCCGGTGAAGTGGATGCCCGCGAGGTCGCGGTGCTCCAGGGCGACCTCGGAGACCGCGATGCCGTCGCCGGTGACCAGGTTGATGACGCCCTTGGGCAGCCCGGCCTCCTCAAGGAGCTGCATGAGCAGCACGGCGGCGTGGGTCTGGGTCGGGGACGGCTTCCAGACCACCACGTTGCCCATGAGGGCGGGCGCGGTGGGCAGGTTGGCGGCGATGGCCGAGAAGTTGAACGGCGTGATCGCGTAGACGAAGCCCTCCAGCGGGCGGTGGTCCATACGGTTCCACACGCCCGGGGAGTTGGCCGGGGGCTGCTCGGCCAGGATCTGGCGGGCGTAGTGCACGTTGAAGCGCCAGAAGTCGACGAGCTCGCAGGGGCTGTCGATCTCGGCCTGCTGGGCGGTCTTGGACTGGCCGAGCATGGTGGAGGCGGCGATGGTCTCGCGCCAGGGGCCGGCCAGCAGCTCGGCGGCGCGCAGGATGATCGCGGCGCGGTCGTCGAAGGACATCGCGCGCCAGGCCGGGGCGGCGGCCAGGGCGGCGTCGATCGCGTCCTGGGCGTCCTGCTTGGTGGCGTTGCGCAGGGTGCCGAGGACGGCCTTGTGGTTGTGCGGCTGGACGACCTGGAACGGCTCGCCGCCGCCCATCCGCTTCTCGCCACCGATGGTCATCGGCAGGTCGACCGGGTTCTCGGCCAGCTCCTTGAGCTTGGCCTCCAGCCGGGCGCGCTCGGGCGTGCCGGGGGCGTAGCCGTGCACCGGCTCGTTGACGGGGGCGGGGACCTGGGTCACAGCGTCCATGGGTTCCGTAACTCCTTGATGTGAGCGGGTGGTGGGGGGCGCGGCCGAGCGGGTGGTGGGGTTCAGCCCGTGCTGACCATCGAGCGCAGGAAGAAGCGCAGGTTCGCCGGCTTCTCCGCGAGACGCCGCATGAAGTAGCCGTACCAGTCGGTGCCGTAGGCGGTGTAGACACGCATCCGGTGGCCCTCGGCGGCGAGCCGCAGGTGCTCCTCGCTCCGGATGCCGTAGAGCATCTGGAACTCGTACTCGTCGAGCTTACGGCCGGCGCGGTGGGCCAGTTCCTGGGCGATGGCGATGAGGCGCGGGTCGTGGGACCCGATCATCGGGTAGCCGTCGCCCTCCATCAGGGTCCGCAGGACGCGCACGTACGCCTTGTCGATCTCGTGCTTCTGCTGGTAGGCGACCTCGGCGGGCTCCTTGTAGGCGCCCTTGACCAGGCGCACCCGGCTGCCCGCGGCGGCGAGACGGCGGGCGTCGGCCTCGGTGCGGAAGAGGTAGGCCTGGATGACGCAGCCGGTCTGCGGGAAGTCCTTCCGCAGCTCCTCGTGGATGGCGAACATCGAGTCGAGGGTGGTGTGGTCCTCGGCGTCCAGCGTCACCGTCGTGCCGATGGCGGCGGCCGCCTCGACGACGGGGCGGACGTTCGAGAGGGCCAGCTCGTGGCCGCCGTCCAGCGCCTGTCCGAACATGGAGAGCTTGACGCTCATCTCGACCTTCTCGCCCAAGTCGAGCATCGCGAGGCGGTCGATCAGCGCGAGGTAGGCGTCGCGGGCGGCGTAGGCCTGCTCGGGGGTGGTGATGTCCTCGCCGACGACGTCCATCGTCAGCTGGAGGCCCCGGGCGGTCAGGTCCTCGATGATCGGGACGATGTCGTCCACGCCCTCGCCGGGGATGAAGCGGTCGACGACCTGCTTCGTCACGGGGGCCGCCGTGACGAGACGGCGCATCCGGTCGCTGCGCGACGCGGCGAGAATCACAGGACCCAGCACGGGGCACCTCCAACAGCACAAGCACCAAGCCGGCCGTCGGCCGACGATGCGGCAACGGCGCGGAGAACCACCGTGAAACCTAAGGATCTCTCCGATGGTCGGCCATCGACAGCTGTCACGCATCCGTTCCCCCGATCTCAGACAGATGTATGAAGGCCCCTCGGATATGCGGCAGAATGCCCGGGTGGCGGCGGATACCGGATCGTTTCACCGAGGCGACTACCAGGAGCTGGTGGACGAGATCTCGGAACTGCTGGACGCCCCGGCGACTCTGGAGAGCCGGGACTTCGAGCTGATCGCCTTCGGGGCGTACGACAGCGAGGGCGACCTCGATCCCACGGCCCTGGACCCGGTGCGCGCCCGCTCGATCCTGACCCGGCGTTCGACGGCGGCGGTGCGGACGTGGTTCGAGGGCTTCGGCATCACCCGCGCGACGGCGCCGGTGCGCATCCCGCCCACTCCGGAGGCCGGGGTGTACCGGGGAAGGATCTGCCTCCCGGTACGCCATCGGGGTGTCGTCCTCGGCTATGTCTGGCTGCTGGACTACGACCCGGGCCCGACCGATGCTCAGCTGGCCGCCGCCATGCAGGTGACCGGCCGGATCGGCGCGCTCCTCGCGGACGAGGCGCGGGCCGGTGCGGGGCTGGGCCGGGAGCTGCGGGCGGTGCTGACCGCCGGGGAGGGCTGGCAGCGGGACATGGCGGTGACCGAGCTGCGCACCGCACTCGGCCCGCGCGCCGACGGCCCGCACACCGTGGTCTGCGTGGCCCCCTGGCCCTCGGCCGACCCCGACGACGCCCCCTCGGTGCGTACAGTCCCGCACGCGACCGCGCTGTGCACGGTGCCGTGGGGTGCCACCGGGCAGGGCCTCGCGGTGCTGGTGCGACTGCGCAGCACGGACGTGACGGCCCCGGCGCTGACGGCGGCGGCGCGGCTGGTGCAGGAGGCGGAGGGCGCGCAGGGCGGGGGCCGCGCGGGCGGGGCAGGGTCCGGGGTCGGGTCTGGATCCGGGTCCGGTGTCGGGGTCGGCATCGGTGAGCCCCGGAGCGGGATCGCGGAACTCGGTGCCGTCTGGCGGGAGGCGTCGGCCGCGGCGCGGGCCGCGCTGGCCGAACCGAGGTTCGGGCCGGTCGCCCAGTGGCGCGGGATCGGGCCGTACCGGCTGCTCACCACGCTGCCGCCGAGCGCGGTCCAGGACCCGGTGGTGCTGCCGCTCCTCTCCCCCGCCCATCAGGAGCTGGCCCGCACCGCCGAGGTCTATCTCGACCGCGCGGGCCAGGCGGGCCGGGCCGCCGCCGAGCTGGGCATCCACCGGCAGACGCTGTACTACCGGCTGTCCCGGGTGGAGCGGCTGACCGGTCTCGACCTGGACGACGGCGAGGACCGGCTGCTGCTGCACATGGCGCTGAAGCGGGCGCGGCTGGGCTGAGGGGTCAGCCCTTCCGGGCCGCAGCGACGATCTGGCGCAGCCCCTCGGTCAGGCGGTCGGCGGTGGGCGCGGACTTCGGGTCGAAGGACCACTGCGCGATGAGGCCGGTCATGAGGGTCACGTAGAACGCGCCGAGGGTGTCGGCGGTCTCGTCCGTGACGTCCTCCTCGCGGCCGCCCATGAGCAGGGGGATGAGACCGCGCCCCGCCTCCCGCTGGGCCGTGGCCAGATGGTCGCGGACCTCGGGCATCTGGTCGCCCATGGTCACGACCTCCATGCTGAGCCGCCAGATCGAGCCCGGTTCGCGCATGGTGCCGATGATGTTCGACCACACCTCCTCGAACCGCTCGGTGGAGCCGGGCGGCGTGGCGCTCTCGCCGGTCGCCTCCCCCTCGAACGTGTCACCCATCGCCTCGACGAGGGAGACGTACGCCCGCGCCAGGAGCGCGTCCTTCGAGCCGTAGTGGTAGCCGATGGAGGCCAGGTTGGTGCCGGACTCCTTCACGATGTCGCGCGCCGTGGTCCGGGCGAACCCCTTGGCGAGCAGGCAGCGCTTGGCGCCTTCGAGCAGATCCTCACGGTGTCCCATGCCGGTCAGCGTACCGGGAGCCATACAAGCGTCCTAGACGCATGACTTATACAGTCGTTCTAGACAAGCGTTTAAGACGCGCGTACATTCCTCGGCATGGTGAATCCGACGAGCACCACCCCAACCCCCTTCCAGGACAAGCCCGTTCGCGCCGGACGCCGCGAGTGGACCGCGCTGGGCGTGCTGATGCTGCCGCTGCTGCTGGTCTCGATGGACGTCTCGGTGCTGTATTTCGCGACCCCCGCGATCAGCGCCGACCTCCGGCCGAGCGGCACCCAGCAACTGTGGATCTTCGACGTCTACGGCTTCGTCCTGGCCGGGCTGCTGATGACGATGGGCGCGCTCGGCGACCGCTTCGGCAGCCGTCGGCTGCTGCTGACGGGGGCCGCCGCCTTCGGCGCCGCCTCCGTCCTCGCCGCCTACGCCGACAGCGCGGCGACCCTGATCGCGGCCCGCGCGGTGCTCGGTGTCGGCGGCGCGACCCTGATGCCGTCGACCATGGCGCTGCTGCGCACGATGTTCACCGACCCCGGCGAGCGGGCGAAGGCGATCGGGCTGTGGTCCGGCGTGATGACCGGCGGCATCGCGCTGGGCTCGGTGATGAGCGGGGTCCTGGTGGAGCACTTCTGGTGGGGCTCGGTCTTCCTG
>NZ_WWIR01000650.1 GCF_009863025.1 Streptomyces sp. SID4985
CCCGTCCCACACCGCCGCCCCCGCACCGGAACCGGCCCACAGCACACCCCCGCCGAAGCAGAGCGGGGTGTGCCTGCTGGGCCTGTGCCTGCGCGTGGGCGGCTCGTAAGGGCGTAAGAGCGAAGGGACCGCACCGCAGGCGCCCGCACCACCCGCGCGGTCGGGTCGGTCAGCCGGTCAGCCGGTCAGGAAGGCCGACGCGAAAGAAGCCACGGCTCGACCACGCCAAGGCCACGCACCGGCCGCTGCCACATGGGCTGGAGCGCGAAGCGGTAGGCGGGCGGTTCCTCGCCCTCCTTCTCGGCGGCGGCCACGGCTTCGGCGGCCTCCGCCTCCGAGGCGGGCGCGACGCCGCTCCGGATCAGTTCCTCGGCGAAGGCGCTGTCCACCAGCACGGCGTCGCGCGGGGCTATCGAGGTCAGCCGGGAGGCGAGGTTCACGGTCGTACCGAACACATCGCCCATCCGGGTGGTCACCGTGCCGAACGCCATGCCGACCCGCAGCTCGGGCATCGTCTCGTCGTTCGCCAGCGTCTCCACCAGGCGCAGCGCGATGTCGGCGGCGAGGGCGGCGTCGTCCGCGACGTACAGCACCTCGTCGCCGAGGGTCTTGATGAGCCGTCCGCCGCGCGCGGCCACCAGGTCGGCGGCGGTCGTCTCGAACGCCTCGACCAGCTCGCCCAGCTCCTCCTCCTCCATCCGCCGGGTGAGGCGGGTGAAGCCGACGAGGTCCGCGAAGGCGACGGCGAGACGGCGGTCGACCATCTCGGCGTCGTCCACGGTCTGCATGACGCGGCCCGCCGAGGCGGCGAGCTGGCGCCGCCAGACGTAGACGAGGAACTCCTCCAGCTCGGGCAGGAGCAGCTCGATGATCGGGTACGTCACCTCGGTCCGGGTCATGCCCGGCTCCGGGGGCTCGGTCAGGCCCTCCAGGAAGGAGTCGATCTGCCACTCGGCCAAGCGGGCGGTGGTCTGTCCGGTGGACCGGGCGACCTGTACAGCCATCGCCTCGCTGAGCAGGCCCGCCTCGACCAGACCGGCGAGCCGTCGCAGGGCGAGTACGTCGGCCTCGGTGAGCGCCTTGGCCTGGCCTATGTCCGCGAAGCCCATCGCCCGCCAGAAACGGGACGCCAGCTCCATGGAGACACCGGCGCTACGGGCGGCCTGGAAGGGGGTGTAGCGGCGCTCGGCGCCGAGGATCAGCTGTTCGAGGCGGAGGGCGAGCGGGTCGGCGCCGGGGTCGGGGGCATCGGGGTCCACCCGGCCCTCCGCGCCCGCGCCGGATCCCGTGTCGTCGACGCTCACGCCTGCTGCCCTTCCGATCTGCCGCGGTCAGGTACCGACCGGCCTCAACTCTACGGCAGGTGTGCGCCAGCTCACTCCGCTGGGACCGGCCGACCGGACGAACGCTCTCCGCCGCTGGAGCACCCGGGTCGCACGGGGCGCGGAGTACCTCGGGCGGTGGGACCGTCGCACACCTCCCGGCGCTCCCACGGCGGCATGCGCCCCCTGCTACACCCCGACCACCCCCACCGAGGGGCTCCGGCCACCATGCCCCGCCGGGGCGCCCCCGAGATGCCTCGGCCCCTCAGGAACCGCCGGGCTGCCCCCGGCCGCCCGCTGTACGGCAATGGGGTACAGCCGGCCACAGGCCCAGCTTCTTCCTCCGGAGCCCCATCGTGACCGCCCGCCCCGCCTGGAGCCACCCACTCCCCACGCGGCGGACCTACTCGGCCGGGCCTACTCCGGCCGCAGATGCACGATGTCCCCCGCCCCCACAGCCTGCCGCTCCCCGTCCCCCGTCGTGATGACCAGCCGCCCGTCCCCGTCGATGGCCGTCGCCTCGCCCCGCAGCACCCGGTCGCCGGGCAGCTCCGCGCGGACCTGGCGGCCGAGGGTGGCGCAGCCCGCCGCGTAGGTCTCCTGGAGGCCGCTCGCGGCGGGGTCGCCGGAGGCCGCGCGCCAGCGGTCGTACCACTCCTCAAGGGAGCGCAGCACCGCGCGCAGCAGCGGGTCGCGGTCGGTGTTCACGGCACCGGCCAGCAGGAGGGAGCCCGCCTGGGGCACGGGCAGCTCGTCGGCGCGCAGGGTGATGTTGAGGCCGACGCCGACGACCACGCCGTCCGCACCGGCCCGCTCCGCGAGGATGCCCCCGGCCTTGCGCTCCTCGCCGCCGACGGTGACGAGGAGGTCGTTGGGCCACTTCAGGGCCGTGTCGACGCCCGCCGTACGGGACAGCGCGGTGGCCACCGCGACGCCGGTGAGCAGCGGCAGCCAGCCCCAGCGCTCCATCGGCACCTCGGCGGGCCGCAGCAGGACGGAGAAGAACAGCCCCGAGCGCGGCGGAGCCGTCCACCGCCGGTCGAGCCGCCCCCGCGCCGCCGTCTGCGCCTCGGCGACCAGCACCGTCCCCTCCTCCGCTTCCCCCGCGTTCGCCCGCGCGACCAGATCGGAGTTGGTCGACCCGGTACTCGGCACCACGTCCACCCGCGACCACAGCCCACCCTCCCGAACCAGCGCCCGCCGCAGCGCGACGGCGTTCAGGGGCGGACGATCCAGATCGGACCAACGGCTGTTCTCTGCTGCATCGCGGGGCGTCATGCAAGTCACCCTAGGTGTGGGAAACACCGCACTGCCGACCGGTGGGCGCGCCACTACGCTACGGATGACTTACCGTCCCCCCTTTTGAGCAGGCAGGGAGCCGCATCCCGATGTCCGAGCCGGAAGAGCGTCACGAGATCGACATTCACACGACCGCGGGGAAGCTCGCGGATCTCACGCGGCGGATCGATGAGGCGACGCACGCCGGGTCGGCGCGGGCCGTCGAGAAGCAGCATGCCAAGGGAAAGCTGACGGCTCGTGAGCGGGTGGAACTCCTGCTGGACGAGGGGTCGTTCGTGGAGCTGGACGAGTTCGCCCAGCACCGGTCGACCAACTTCGGGCTGGAGGCGAACCGGCCGTACGGCGACGGGGTCGTGACCGGGTACGGCACGGTGGACGGGCGTCCGGTGGCCGTGTTCTCGCAGGACTTCACCGTGTTCGGCGGTGCGCTCGGCGAGGTGTACGGGCAGAAGATCGTCAAGGTCATGGACTTCGCGCTGAAGACGGGCTGTCCGGTCATCGGGATCAACGACTCCGGTGGCGCCCGCATTCAGGAAGGGGTCGCGTCGCTCGGGGCGTACGGCGAGATCTTCCGGCGCAATACGCACGCGTCCGGGGTCATTCCGCAGATCAGCCTGGTCGTCGGGCCCTGTGCCGGTGGCGCCGTCTACTCGCCCGCGATCACCGACTTCACGGTCATGGTCGACCAGACCAGCCACATGTTCATCACCGGGCCCGACGTGATCAAGACCGTCACCGGCGAGGACGTCGGCTTCGAGGAGCTGGGCGGCGCCCGTACGCACAACACCACCTCCGGTGTGGCCCACCACATGGCGGGCGACGAGAAGGACGCGATCGAGTACATCAAGCAGCTGCTGTCGTACCTGCCGTCCAACAACCTCAGCGAGGCGCCGGTCTTCGCCGAGGAGGCCGACCTCGCCGTCACCGACGAGGACCGCGAGCTGGACACGCTGGTGCCGGACAGCGCGAACCAGCCGTACGACATGCACACGGTGCTCGAACACGTCCTGGACGACGGGGAGTTCTTCGAGACGCAGGCGCTGTTCGCGCCGAACATCGTCACCGGGTTCGGGCGGGTCGAGGGGTACCCGGTGGGGCTCGTCGCCAACCAGCCGATGCAGTTCGCGGGGTGCCTGGACATCAAGGCGAGCGAGAAGGCCGCCCGCTTCGTGCGCACCTGCGACGCCTTCAACATCCCGGTGCTCACCTTCGTGGACGTCCCCGGCTTCCTGCCCGGCGTCGGCCAGGAGCACGACGGCATCATCCGCCGGGGCGCGAAGCTGATCTACGCCTACGCCGAGGCCACCGTCCCGCTGATCACCGTGATCACCCGCAAGGCGTTCGGCGGCGCGTACGACGTGATGGGCTCCAAGCATCTGGGCGCCGACCTCAACCTGGCCTGGCCCACCGCACAGATCGCGGTCATGGGCGCGCAGGGCGCCGTCAACATCCTGCACCGCCGCACCATCGCGGAGGCGGAGGCGGCCGGTGAGGGCGACGCCACGCGGGCGCGGCTGATCCGGGAGTACGAGGACGCGCTGCTCAACCCGTACGTCGCGGCCGAGCGCGGCTACGTCGACGCGGTGATCATGCCGTCCGACACCCGCTCCCACATCGTGCGGGGCCTGCGTCAACTGCGCACGAAGCGGGAATCCCTGCCTCCGAAGAAGCACGGCAACATCCCCCTGTAGGACCCGAGGACCACGCAGCCGTAGACCGGGAGCCGTCATGAACATCAAGGTCGTACGAGGCAATCCGACCCCGGAGGAGCTGGCCGCCGCACTGGCGGTGGTCC
>NZ_WWIR01000651.1 GCF_009863025.1 Streptomyces sp. SID4985
CGTACGGGCCTTCGCCGACGGCCTGCTGCGCGCGCTGCGCGAGCACGACGCCACCGGACGCGGCGACCTCGTCGCCTCGCTGCGCGCCTGGCTGTCGCGGCACGGCCAGTGGGACGCGGCCGCCGCCGACCTCGGCGTCCACCGCCACACCCTGCGTTACCGAATGCGCCGCGTCGAGGAGATCCTCGGCCGCTCCCTGGACGACCCGGACGTACGCATGGAGCTGTGGCTGGCCCTGAAGACGACTGGCGCGGAACAGCCGTAGGGCCAGGTGAGGGGGCGCGACCTGCCCCTTCACGCCAAACCGGAGCATCACCGCCCCGCATCCGTACGACTCGGACAAGCGACGCCCCCGGGCGCCCGCCCTACGGTGGACCACGCACCGAAGAACAACTCCGACAACGCGGAAGGGCCGGGACTCGTCAATGACTTCCACCCACGCCTTCTGGCTCGCCGGCCGCCAGGTCACCGGCGAGGACAGCTTCGACGTCACCAACCCGTGGGACGGGCGCCTGGTCGGCCGGGCCAGTGTGCCGACCGACGCCCAGGTCGAGGAGGCCGTGGCCGCCGCGTACGCCGTCCGCGACGACTTCGCCGCCGTGCCCGCGCATGTGCGCGCCGCCGCCCTGGACCACGTCGCGAACGGGCTGACCGAGCGTGCCGAGGAGATCGCCCAGCTGATCTCCGGCGAGAACGGCAAGCCGATCAAGTGGGCCCGGGGCGAGGTCGGCCGTGCCGTCTCCGTCTTCCGGCTCGCGGCCGAGGAGGCTCGCCGGTTCAACGGCGGCGAGGCCCAGCGGCTCGACACCGACGCGGGCGGCCAGGGCCGCATGGCGCTGATCCGCCGCTTCCCCAAGGGCGTCGTCCTCGGCATCGCGCCGTTCAACTTCCCGCTGAACCTGTGCGCGCACAAGGTCGCCCCGGCCATCGCCGCCGGTGTCCCGATCATCCTCAAGCCCGCCCCGGCCACCCCGCTGTCCGGTCTGATCCTCGGTGAGCTGCTCGCCGGGACGGACCTGCCCGCCGGTTCCTGGAGCGTCCTGCCGGTCGCCAACGACAAGATGCCCGCGCTGGTCCAGGACGAGCGCCTGCCGGTGATCTCCTTCACCGGGTCCGAGAAGGTCGGCTACGCGATCATGGACTCGGTGCCGCGCAAGCACTGCACCCTGGAGCTGGGCGGCAACGGCGCGGCCGTCGTCCTCGGCGACTGGGCGAGCGACGCCGACCTGGACTGGGCCGCCTCCCGCATCGCGACCTTCTCCAACTACCAGGGCGGCCAGTCCTGCATCTCGGTGCAGCGCGTGATCGCCGACGCCGCGGTCCACGACCGTCTGCTGCCGCGCATCGTCGCCGCCGTCGAGGCCCAGGTCACCGGTGACCCGGCCGACGAGCGCACCGAGGTCGGCCCGCTGGTCAGCGAGGACGCCGCCCAGCGCGTCGAGTCCTGGGTGAACGAGGCCGTGGAGGCGGGCGCCACCCTGCTCGCGGGCGGCAAGCGCGAGGGCGCCACCTACGCCCCGACCGTCCTCACCGACGTCCCCGCCGGTGTCACCCTCGCCACCGAGGAGGTCTTCGGACCGGTCCTCACCGTGCAGAAGGTGGACGGCGAGGCCGAGGCGTTCGCGGCGGTCAACGACTCCAAGTACGGCCTCCAGGCAGGCGTGTTCACCCACGACATCCAGGCCGCCTTCCGCGCCCACCGCGCGCTCGAGGTCGGCGGCGTCGTCATCGGCGACGTCCCCTCCTACCGCGCCGACCAGATGCCGTACGGCGGCGCCAAGCAGTCCGGCGTCGGCCGCGAGGGCGTCCGCTCCGCGATGGACGACTACACCTACGAGCGCGTCCTGGTCCTCACCGGT
The DNA here is from genome assembly GCF_009863025.1 of Streptomyces sp. SID4985. Lineage (GTDB taxonomy): Bacteria > Actinomycetota > Actinomycetes > Streptomycetales > Streptomycetaceae > Streptomyces. The sequence goes on from NZ_WWIR01000651.1 coordinate 1,860, forward strand.
CTCGCGCTCTGACCCGAGACCGACAGGTCGCCACGACGGCCGGAGCCCACACTGTGCGGGGGCTCCGGCCGTTGGCGTTTCTGACGTCCAACCGCCTTGATCCTGGGCGGCGTTCATGTCGGATTCCTGCCAGAAGGCGGGCCGTCAGGGGTGCTTGACTGCGGCTATGACGCACAAGCACGCGGCCGACGCCCACCTCTTCCGCTCCCTGCACACCCCCTCCGCCCCGCTCGCGCTCGCCAACGCCTGGGACGCGGCGAGCGCCCGCGTCGTCGAGGCGGCGGGCGCCCCCGCCATCGCCACCACCAGCGCCGGGGTCTCCTGGGCGCTCGGTTCGCCCGACGGCGGCTCCCTCACCCGGGACCGGGCCCTGGAGGTGATCGCCCGTATCGCCGCCGCCGTGACGGTGCCGGTCACCGCCGACATCGAGGACGGGTACGGCGAGGACGCCTCCGCCGTCGCCGAGACCGTCGCCGGGGTGATCGGGGCGGGCGCCGTCGGCGTCAACATCGAGGACGGCACCCGGCCCCCGGCCGAGCTGGCCGCCCGGATCGCCGCCGCCCGCCGGAGCGCCGAGCGGGAGGGCGCGGACCTCTTCCTCAACGCCCGCGTCGACACCTACCTGCTGGGCCTGGGCGACCCGGAGACCCGCCTGGAGGAGACCCTGACCCGGGCCCGGCTGTACGCCGACGCGGGCGCCGACGGCGTCTTCGTCCCCGGCGTCACCGACCCGGCCACCCTCAAGTCGCTGGCCGGGGAGATCTCCGTACCGCTCAACGTCATGGCGGGCCCCGGCGCGCCGTCCGTCGCGGAGCTGGGCACCCTCGGCGTGGCCCGGGTGAGCCTCGGCCCCGGCGTGGCGCTGGCCGCGTACGACGCCGCCCGCCGTGCCGCGCGGGAGCTGTACGGGACCGGATCCGTCACCTCGCCCGCCGACGCGCTGTCCTTCGGGGAGCTGGACGGGCTGCTGGCCGGGCCCGGACGGTGACGCGCCTGGCCCGGCAGTGACTGGTCCGGCACTGATGAGTGAGGTGTCAGTGATAGGCAAGACCTATGACGCGATAGATTTGGCCGATTAAGTCAGGATAAGCAACGCCTATCACGTCATTAATTCGACTTTTGACATTTCCTGATTGGTGGGCGCACACTGCTCCACGCGTGAGAGTCGGACAATCCGACCACGAGTGAGCAGCACTGAGAGGGCCACCGTGCCGATACCACTTGAAGAAGCCCTGGACGACCAGATCGCGGCAGCACGCGGCAAGGCGAAACTGCTCCGCTCTCCCGGGCGCTACCTGGTGCTCTCGGCGCTCGCCGGGTCCTTCATCGGCATGGGCGTCGTCCTGATGGTCATGGTGTCCGGCCCGCTCAGCCTCGCGCACTCTCCCTGGGTCAGGCTGATCCAGGGCCTGGTCTTCGGCGTCGCGCTGACGCTCGTGATCTTCGCGGGCGGCGAGCTGGCCACCAGCAACATGATGACGATGGTCCAGGGCGCGGTCCGCCGGGCTCTCTCGCCCGTCACCGCGCTCGCCGTGATCGTCGGCTCCCTCGTCGGCAACCTCGTCGGTTCGGTCGCCCTCGCCTGGCTGGTCCACGCCTCCGGCGTCCTGGGCGTCGCCCCCGCCCCCGGAGCCCCCGCCCCGGGTCTGCTCGGCCTGACCGGCATGCTCCACGCCAAGATGGCCGAGAGCGGCGAGGCGATGTTCTTCCGCGGCGTGCTCTGCAACTTCCTGGTCTGCCTGACCGTGTGGATGGGCATGCGCACCCGCTCCGACGCCGCCAAGATCCTGCTGATCTTCGCCGGCATCCTGGCCTTCGTCGCCTCCGGCTTCGAGCACGTCGTCGCCAACATGACGACCTTCTCCCTCGGCCTCTTCGAGCACGTCCCCGGCGTGACGGTGGGCGCCTTCGCCCACAACCTGCTCTTCGTGGGCCTGGGCAACCTGGTCGGCGGCGGGCTGCTGGTGGGTGCGGCGTACGCCGTCGCCGGCCGGCGCGGAACCCCGTCGGTCACCACCCCGGACAGCGTCCCGGCCCCCCGCGCCGGTGAGGCTCCCGAGTCCGCGGCAGCGCTCGCGGCCCCGGCGGGCAGCAAGGCCTGACCTCTGAAACGCGACGACCGCCCGGCCCCTGAAAGGGACCGGGCGGTCGTCTGTGTACTGCCGGATTCACGGCGTACGGCGAGACCTCACGGTGTGCCCGGGATCGGGCCGAAGGCGGAGGGGGCGCGGAACCCTTCCCCGTCCTCGTGCTGCCGCAGCGGGCCGCCCACGACGAACCCGGTCATGCGGTCCGCGCCGATGACGTGCACGTGCGACGCCTCGTCCACGGCGATGCCGTAGACGAGCTCGACCGTCCGGACCTCCTCGGGCGTGCCCTCGCGGATGACGAGGCCGCGGTAGAGCGTCTCCAGCAGGAGTCCCCGGACGTTCTCCACGTACAGGTCGATCCGGGGGAGGTGGTCCTCCGCGGTCGCCCGCAGGAGGAGCCGGTCGCCGTGCGCGGCCGTGTAATGCCACAGCTGAAAGATGCGCTCGGAGCGGTAGATCTCGGTCACGGGTTCTTCCTACGCGGTCTCGGGCATCGGCAGGAAACCGGAGGGCTCGTCGTCCGCTGCACTGGTCTCCCGGTACTGGAGCGGGCCGCCGACGACGAACCCCGTCATGCGGTCCTCCCCGATCACGTGGAGAGACGATCCCCGGGCAAAGGCTCTCGGACCGAGGAGCGAGGCCACCTGTTCCTTCTCCGCGTCCGTGCCCCGGCGGATCGTGATCCCCTCGTAGGACGGGCGCAGGAACACCGCGGTCACCCCGCCCACGTGCAGATCGACGCGGGTGCCCGACGCCGTCCGCCGAGGGCTGCGCAACAGCAGCCTTTGATGGTGCGCGACCGTGTACTGCCACACCGTGAAGGTGCGGGGGGAGGAGAACGCCTCGGTGACCTTCATGTCATCCATTCCGGTTACCTCTTCTCTCCTGGCCGCAGGGGCGGCAGGATCTCTATCTGCTCCCCACCGTTCCAGAAGGTCACATTGTCCCAGTCCAGTTTCTCCGTGCGGTAGTAGTACTCGAGGCGTCCCATCTCCCACTCGGTGGCCCCCCAGGTGTCTCCCTGTCCTGCTTTCACGAACGCGTCGAACTTCTCCTGGTACGTGGCTGTGGGCGGGTCCCAGCCCTTCATGGACACAGCGATCTTCTGGTTCCTGCTCATGGCGTCGTTGACCCCCTGCATCCACTTGGTATAGGGCTGCCCCTTGGGCAGTCGCCCGATCTCTTCCTTCAGGCTGTCGTCCATCAAGTTGTAGCCACCCTTGATGTACGGCATCTCCTCGTCCATGTGCTTGCTGAGCGCCAGTACCAGGACCTTGCACTCGGAGTTGTGGACGAGAACCGGAGTACGGCCCGCCAGCACGTAGAAGGAGTGCAGACCCGCGACCGTCAGGCTGTAGGTGACGGCCCAGCGGTCGTAGGAGCGGACGGCGGTGACGGTCGCCTCGGCCCCGCTGTCGGTGCGCAGCGTGTCGCCGGTGCGCAGATCGCCGGCCGCGACCCAGGTACGGAGGCTGATGCTCCAGAAGGGGTGGTCGGCGGTGGCCGTGACCTTGCCACGGTGCCCGGTCGGTCCCCGGATCGTGATGGCGGTGAGGTGCTTGTCGCCCTTGGAGACGATCTGACGCGTGACCCGGTGCGCACCCGTCTCACCGGTCACCGGGTCGGTGGCCCGGACCAGGTCCCCGGTGTGGACCCGCTCGATCGGCTTGTCACCGCCGTTGCCCGTGACCACGCGTGTGCCGGGCAGGAAGCACTGGCCGCAGCCCGTCATCGCCGCGCGCAGGCCCCGGTACATGATGCCCGCGAGGCGCATCTTGGTGCTGATGGTGAACTGTTCCCCGAGGTCCCAGCAGCTCATGAGGTCGTGCTTGGCCAAGCAGCCCTCGATGCTGTCGACGGGGAGGCCGGTCATCATGACCTCGAGGTCGAGCAGGGTGTCGACCATCACCTCCAGCTCCGGCGTCTTCGACAGGACGTCGCAGAAGACCTCGTTGTGCTGGCACCAGCGGCCGGGGTTCTCCAGAGCCTCGCAGCCGAGAAGGCCGCACCGGTACAGCTCGGCCGGGGTGCTGCCGTTGCGTTCCGAGGCTTCCTTCGCCGCCACGGCCTGACGGCGCCGCGCCTCGTCCTCCTCGCGGTACTTCTGGACGGTGACGACGAACGCCTCCGTCGCGGCGGCCAGTGCCTCGTCGGAGCTTTTGTCGGCACGTTCCGCGGAGGCCTTGGCCTGTGCGGCCGACGCCCACGCCATACCGGCCGAGTTCTGGGCCAGTTCCGACGACAGGGTGGCGTCGCTGGCCGACACGGCCGCCTGGCGTGCCGACGCCTCGGCCCGGTTGGCGGCGTCACGGGCCGTTTTCGCCGACGCCGACGCCTGCTGTGCGGAGGCTTCCGCGTCCCTCGCGTGCTGGTCCGCCTGCGCGGAGTACGTGTTGGCCAGGTCGGACTGGTGCTGGGCCTTGTCCGCCCAGTCCTGGGCCTCACTGGCAGCGGCGCGGGCCTTGGCCGCCGTCGCGTTCGCCGTGGCGGCGTCCATCTGCGCCTTCGCCGCGACCTGCTGTGCCTCGGCGACCAGTTGCTGGACCTGCTGGTCGTGGGTCAGCGCCAGGAGATCCTTGCGCTGGGCGGTGTACTGGCCCGACTCGACGAACTGACGCAGCAGGGAAGCGGGTCCCTCCAGGGCGACGCGCGCGGCCGCCTGCACCTCCGGGGTGCCGCTGTCGACCAACTGGGTGGCCCGCACCCGGTCGTCCTGTTCCTGGGCCTCGGGGAGAGTGGTGGTCAGGAAGGTGCGGTAGCCGTCGGTGGTTCCGGCGTTCAGCGCCGCACGGGCCCGCTCCCGGACCACGGTGCTCCCGGAGTCCGCGGCCTGGGCGATCGCGACCCGGAAGGCCTCGGTGCCGACGTCGTACTGGCCCTGGTGAAGGAAGGCGCCGACCGTCGCCCCGTCACCGTCCAGTGCCTGCTCGGCGGCGTCGCGCACCGCCTTGACGGAGCTCTCCTCCGCCAGTCGCCCGACGCTTGTGCGGTCGTCCTCCTGCTGCGCCTCGGCGCGGCCGGTGCGTACGTAGGCGACGACCCCCTGGGTGTCGGCGCCCAGCGCTGTCTGGGCGGCGGCCCGCAGCCATGACTTGCCGTACTTCATGTCGGACAGGGCGAGTTGCCTGCCCAGCCCGGCGATCTCCTCGTCGCTGGTGCCCTGTTGGGCCTGCTGGGCCAGTTCGTCCGCCGTGCGACGGGCGTCCTCGGCCGCCTGGGCCTGCTGGGCGCGCTGTGCCTCGGCGGTCTCCGTCTCGGCCTTGAGGTCCCGTGCCTGGGCGATGCCCGCGTTGGTGCGGGCGAGGAGATCCTCGGCCTCGATCTTGCGGGCCAGCGTGTACACCGTCTGGGCCTGCGCCGCCGCCGCGGAGGCGGTGTCGGCGGCCTCCGTGGCCGCCTGGGCGTGCGCGGTCGACCGTGCGGCCGCCTGCGCGGCCTCACCGGCGTGGTCCGCGGCGTCGTTGGCCGCGGCCGCCGCCTTGTGGGCGTGCACGGCCGCGGCGTTGGCGGCGTCACGGGCGTCGGCGGCCGCGGACGCGGCCTGGTTCGCCAGTGATTCCGCCTGGCCCGCGGCCCGGTCGGCCTCGGCGGCCTGCCGGTGCGCGGCCGCGGCCGCTGCCCGGGCGTTCGCCGCCGCGGCGCTGCTCTGCCCGGCGTAGTTGCTCGC
>NZ_WWIR01000652.1 GCF_009863025.1 Streptomyces sp. SID4985
CGGGTTTCGGGTTTCGGGTTTCGGGTTTCGGGTCAATTTTTTATTGTAACCCGCCCCATGCGGTGCCCCAATGAGCGGAAACGGTATGTCGTGGAGATTTCCGCCACGATTTGTCGCGACCGCCAGACCGAAAGGCTGGGATATCGCTTCCCGCCAGGGAAGGTGCAGCATCCCCCGCGCGGTAAGAAAATCCTCCGTACCCTCGTCCAGAACAGACGACCCCGTCCGAGTGAAGAGCACCTGCACCCGCTCATCCCCGTCGAAGACGGACAGCAGGTCCAGCAGCCGTGTCGCGGACGTGATGTTGTGCACGACTCCGAGGACGCTGCGTTCGGCCCGTACCGTGCTCCAGCGCTGCCGGTCCTGGTGCAGGGGTACCGGCAGCCGGCCTGGCTCCCTCACACGCACCCCTCATGATCGTTGGCTCGGCTCGGTAACACGATAACCACATGAGGGGTGGGGGAGGTTACGGCTGGGTCGTGCGTCCCGATGGCTTCGGGCGTACTCGAAGCGCAGGACGAGGCCGTGGCGGTCGAGTGCGAGGGGGTGGAGGCGGAGAAGGGCGTCGGTGTTCGCGGCCCTGATGCGCGCCAGGTTCCCGTCCGCGTCGAGCGGTATCGCAGGGATGGTGAACTTCTCGCCGCTGTCCGTGTATTGGGCGCCGCTCCACGTCCTCCAAGTCGTGCCGTTGTCCGAACTGCACTCCAGGACGAAGGTGTTGGGGTCGATGGCCGGATTGCCGGTGGCCCGGAAGGCGACCGAGGCGTCGGTGCCCTGGATGGCGGCCAGATCGCGGGGCTGTTCGGTGAAAGCGGGTGCCGCGTATGGGGCGGTGGTGAGGTACAGGGAGGACGAGACCGACCTGCCTGCCGCATTGGTCGCGGCCAGGTGTACGTTGACGCGGTTCCAGGGGGAGTCGATGCCGGGATGGTCAGGGTCTCGCCGGTCGTCCCGTCGATGGGCGCCCGTGGTCCGATGGCCGAGGCTGAGCGCTTCCACTGGAGTGCGGAGGCGTGTTCCACTCGTGCCGTGACGACGAGGTCCCGGCCCTCGACGTACGGCGCGGTGGCCGTCGTCGCGGGGTTCGCCCGGATGACGGGCACCTCCCGCACCTCGGGAGCCGAGTCGAGCCGCACCGAGAGGTCGTACGGCGGCTTGTCGGGGTCGGCGCTCAGGCCGCTGGTGTGCCAGTAGCTGGACAGGCCCGTCTCGTACTGGAGGTCCACGAACGACCGCGGCCACGAACCCCAGTCGGGTTCGGCCTTCTTGACGGTGTCCGGGATCGCGGAGGGGGTCGAGCGCACGCCGTCGACCAGCGGGAAGTAGTCGACGCCCGAGTAGCGCGGGGGGATCTCCACCCGGCCGTCGGGTCCGAGTCGTACCCGGTCGAAGGTCGCCACCGTCACGCGGCGGGCCGGTACCTCCACCTGCTCGCCGGGGTCCTCGCGGCTGGAGCCCATGCCGCCGGGGTCGACGTGCTCGGCCAGTTCACCGTCCCGGTGGCGGCCTTCGTGACCGGACTCGTGGCCGTATTCCTCGTCTATCTCCGGTGCGGGTGTCGGGCGCGTCGTTCGCGTGGGGCCTGAGCGGTGAGCAGGGGGGGGCGCGTTCTTCGGAGGATGCAACTTCCTTTCCGCAGGGAAGGCGGGGGACACCGGATCGAGCCGTCTGTGGACCCAGGCGGACGGCTTCTACGCGACCCACGACGGCGATGCTTCGGTGGAGAAGCCGGACAGCGCCGACGTGTGGTCCGAGCCCACAGGGACGACCAAGTGCCAGGACCTCAACGGCAAGGCGGTGACCGCCGGTTCGGTGACCTCGCTGACCCGGAACCGGGTGGTGTTCCACAACGGAACGGGCACGGTGAACCGTTCGGCGGGTACGGCGACGATCCACTGGCAGGGGTCGTGCACCTCCGTCTTCTGCGGCGGACTCACCTACTGGTCCGCCACCGATCCGACGCTCACGGTCAAGGCCGACGGGACGGCGACGCTCACCGCGACGGCAACCGGCTACGGCACGGGCATGAACGACCCGACTCGGCGGTCCTCGCCTTCGGCTATGTCGCCCTGATCGCCACCGCCCTGGCCTGCCTCGCCTGGTTCACCGGACTGCGGCACCTGCCCGCGGGCACGGTCGGCCTGGTGGGTCTGCTCAATCCCGTCGCGGGTGTGCTGCTCGGCACGGTGATCGCCGCCGAGGCGCTGACCGTACGGCAGTGGGGCGGGCTGGTGCTGGTCCTGGCCGGAGTCGTACTCGGCCGCCCCTCCCGTACGGCGGACCGGGCACCGAAGTCCCGTCCAGCCGTGCGACTCCGGGCGCCGAAGTCCCGCCTCCCCGCGCGGAGTCTCCGGCGCCCCCGGCGGCTCAGCCGTCCAGATTGCTGAGGAATTTGCGGGCGGGGACGAAGAACGTCACGCCCGTCACGGCCCGCGAATAGTCCAGAATGCGGTCGTGCAGCGGCGGCGGGTCTCCGATGAACATGCGCTCCAGCATTTTCTCGGTGACCCACAGGTGTCGGGAATAGCCGATGAAATACGTGCCGTACTCGCCCCGGCCGGGATTGGCGAAGGGCATGTTGTCGCGCAGGATGTCGTGTTCGCCCTCGGCGTCCTGGATGGTGCACAGGGTCTTGTGCGACTTCTGGCCCTCCGTCGCGTCCGGCAGTTCGATGTTGTCGAACTTGGTGCGCCCGATGACGGCTTCCTGGGTCTCCGTGGTCTGCGACCGCCAGGCGGGCAGGTTGTGCAGATACTTCTGGATGACCACGTAACTGCCGCCCGCGTACGACGGGTCCTCGTCGCCGACGAGGGTGGCCTCCGGCAGGTCCAGGCCGTCGGGGTTCGCCGTGCCGTCGACGAATTCGAGAAGGTCGCGGCCGTTGTAGTAACGGAATCCCGTGACATCGTCCACGGCCGTCACCGAATCGCCGAACGCTTCCAGGAGGATCTTCTCGAATTCGACGATCAGATCGACCGAGTCGCAGCGAATGTGGTAGAGGAGATCGCCTTCGGTGGCGACCGCTGTGTGCTGGGCGCCCCTGATCTCCTGGAAGGTCTTGAGTTCCTTCGGCAGCGGTTTCCTGGTCAGCGGTTCCCAGGCGTGGTGGGAGATGCCGACATTGCAGGTGAAGACCGAGGAATTGACCTGCTGGATACGGATGTCCTTGACGAGGTCGTCCGTGCTCGCGACCACGGAGCGCGCCTTGGCCATCGCCTGCTCGCCGGAGTTGATCGTCAGGACCAGGAACGCGGCCGCCGCGGTGAGCGGTGCGTCGATGTACTGCGGCTCGGTGTCGAGGGCGTGCTTGGCGGCGGCGGATCGCGCGTTCTGCGAGGCGGAGTCCATGGGCCTCTCCCGGTGAGCGTCGTGCGTCGGTCACGGTGCTGTGCGTGTTCACCCCGACGCCGTTCGTGACGGGGCGGTCCGGCCAGACCAGCATCGGCCACGTGACGGCGCTTCGCCACCGCCCGGCCCGTCACCGCCCCTGGACGGCGCGGTGCAGGGCGGCCACGGTCCACACGAGGGGACGGCGCGCGGCGAGGGCGGCCTGCGCCGCGTTGGCGCCGGGC
>NZ_WWIR01000008.1 GCF_009863025.1 Streptomyces sp. SID4985
GAACGGCCGGCACCGGCGCCCGGACGGGTCGGCAGCGGAGGCGTGGCGCCGCTCTGCCGGGTGGGCAGCGGGGGCGTACCGGAGGCACCGCCGGTCGGACGGGTCGGCAGCCCGGCCTGTCCGCCGGACGGAAGCGCGGGCGCGGAACCGGTGGCACCACCGGCACCACCGGCACCAAGAGCGGGAGCGGCACCGGCGGCGGCACCGCCGGGCATCCCGGCACCGTTCGTACCGCCCGTACCGCCGCCCGTACCACCGCCCTTGGCGCCGGACTTGCGGGGTGCGAACCAGTCGCTCGTCTTCTCCTCGGCCGGCGGGGCGGCAGGCTCGGGAGCGGGTTCGGGGGTGGCGGTGTCCGGCGCGGCGGCGGCCTCGGGCCGTGCCTCGGCGGCCGGTTCGTCCCCGGCGCCCTCGCCGTCCCCGACGGTCTTGCGTACGACGACCGGCGGAATGGGCCGCGATCCGGGGATGTTGATCCGGATGCGGGTGGTCAGCGTGGTCTCCGTCTTGCGCTCCTCGGGCCGCGTGCCCGAACGGTCCGCGTCCGGACCGCCGTCGGACGCGGCGGAGGTCCCGTACGGCGGTGTCCCGGAGGGATATGCGGCTCCGCCGCGCCCGTTGCTCCCGGAGGACGGAGTGTCAGTTTCACGACTCAAGGCAGGTTCTCCCGGTTGGCTCCGCCGCCCGTCATGACCTCAGCGGGCTTCTCGGCGGCGCGCACCACCATACTGGCCACTTCTGGCGCGTATCCCACGACCGTCGGGGAAACCCGCACCGGACCCGCACGGTTGTCGCACGAAGTGGTACGTCAGTTGCCAAGTCGGCCGGAGCGGGCGGGGGGTTGCCGTCCCGGGGCGAGGGTGGCGCAGATCACAGCGATGGCCATCCCGCCGAGCAGGAAGAAGTACGAGGCGCCGCCCGCGCCGAAGAGGAAGTCGCCCTCGGGGCGGCTGGCGGTGAGCAGGATGACGGCGACGACCCAGCCGATGACCGGCGCCACGGCACCGGAGCGGGCGCCCATCGCGTACGCCCCGCCGAGGAACGTCCCGGCCGCGCCCGCGAGAGCGAGCAGCAGGCCCCCCGGGAGCCAGGCGTCCTGGATCAGCGATCCGGCGAGCCCGACGACCGCGCCGAGCACGAACAGCCCGAACAGTCCGAACGCCCGCCCGGCGGAGGGCGGTCGCAGCGGCTGCGCGAGCATCGATCCACGTCCGTCCCCGCTCACGAGGCCACCTCGATCCCGTCCTCGGTCCCGTCCTCGATCCCGGCGAACAGGTCGCTCTCCCCGGGCTCGCCCGCGCCGCGCGCCAACTCGTAGTACTCGGTGGTGAACAGCGGCTGGGCCAGGTCGTTGGAGAGCGCGAAGTACGGCCCTGCCACGGTGATCTGGGTGGCGTGGGCGCGCATCGCGGCGGCCTTGGCGGCGGCGTACGCGGTGCCGTCGACGGCGGTCGTGATCCGCGCGTCCTCGACGACACCGGGCAGGTCCCCGATGACGGCGCTCTTGGGGAAGGGCAGGTCCGGCAGCTCCTCGGCGAGCCGGGCGAAGCCCTCCTCGGCGACGGACCTCGGAATCCGGTTCCAGTACACCTTGGCCACCTCGTGCCCGCGCCCGGCGGCCAGTTCCACGCCCCGCATGGCGACGCGGTGGGCCTGGATGTGGTCCGGGTGCCCGTACCCCCCGTTGTCGTCGTACATGACGACGACCTGCGGCCGCACCTCGAGAATGACGTCCGCCAGCGCCCCGGCCGCCTTCTCGACATCGGCCTGCCAGAAGACTCCCGGCTCGTCGTTGTCGGGCAGCCCCATCATCCCGGAGTCGCCGTACCCGAGCAGCCGCACGTCGGTGACCCCCAGCTCCCCCATGGCGGCCGCCAGCTCCCCCCGCCGGTACTCCCCCAGCGCGTCCCCGCTCAGATGCCCCAGCTCCGGCGGGATGACCTCCCCCCGCTCCCCGAGCGTGCAGGTGACCAGCGTCACCCCGGCACCCTCGGCCGCGTACTTCGCCATGGTCGCGCCATTGTTGATCGACTCGTCGTCCGGGTGCGCGTGCACCAGGAGCAGCCGCCGGGCGGGGAGATCCGTCATGGGTCCAGCGTACGAGGCCGGGCGGGCGGGCTCAGGAAGCGGGCTCGGGCACGGCAGTGCCCCCATCACCCCGGGCTCCTGCCGGAGTCCACTCCCGACAGTCCCGGCACAGCCCCGGGTCGGCGGCGCGGAAGACCCGTTCGCAGCCGTCGCAGGTCTGGAGGGGATGTCGTACGGGCGGCGGGGCGGCGGTGGGGGTCGGGTGGAACGGAGGTGGAGGTGGGAGCAGGGCGGAAAGGCGGTGGGCCAAGAGGGCGGCGGGGCGGTGCAGGGGGCCGTCGGGGAGGTCGGCGGTCAGGGCGTGGCGTACGGCCGCGGGGGTGACGTCGCGCTCCAGCCAGACGGCGACACCTGGGGTCAGGTGGGCCGTGTCGTCGGTGGAGAGGAGCAGGCGTACGTCGCTTCGGCGCAGGTCCGCGAGGAGGCGGGCGGCGCTCTCGAACAGCGCGGGCGCGGTGCAGGAGGGGACGGGGACGGCGGGGAGAGCCTTGCGGCGGGTACGGGGGCCGCTCGGCGCGCGGTCGGACGACGTGGCCCCACTCGACGTGCAGTCGGGCGACGGGGCCTCACTCGGTGCGCAGTCAGGCGACGTGGACCCACCCGGCGCGACGTCGGCCGAGACCTCGGAGGGTTCGGAGGGTTCGATGGATGGGGCGCTCTGGTGATCGGGGTGGGCGGTCGGGCCCTCGTCTTCGTGGCCGGAGCCGTTCGCCCGGTCGGGGTGACGGGTCGCGGGCTGGTTGCAGGACACCGTGCGGGTGATGATGCGCCCGCCGGGGATGCGCTCGCGCTCGCGGCGCAGATACCCGTGTTTCTCCAGCTCGCGCAGCCCGGCGGCGATGCGGACGGCTCCCTCGGGGAAGCGGGCGGCCAGGCTCTTGATGTCGACGCGGGCGCCCTTGGGCAGCGACTGGATGTGGCAGCCGAGGCCGATCGCCAGCAGGGAGAGGTCCGCGTGCTGGGTGAGGTGGTTGCCGATCACCGTGAAGCGGACGGTGTGACGGGAGTTGTCGTGCAGGAGGCCGCCGCCGCGGCGATACACCCGGTTCGGGTGCGTGTTGCCGACAATGCGGGACCGGGCGCGCGAGAGCGCGCTAGGGTTCAGCGTATCCATCGGGAAGGGGCCTAACTTCCTTGGTGGTCAGGCCCTCGCACTGGGAAGCCACTCCCGGCGGGGGCCGACGTATGTCTGCGGTTGTTGCGCTGAGAGTAGGGCCGTTGGGGGAGGCAATTGCCAGCGGAATCGGTGATGTTCACTCGCCAGAGTGAGAGCGACCCGCGGGGTACTGGTGGGGTTTGGTGGGGTGCCTTTCCACCAGGGTCTTTTCAGGTCTGTTGACCGTCGCGGTCACCGGAACCCGGCGGGCCGTGCTCCGGTGCCGGGAGCTTCAGTTCGGCCCACACGATCTTGCGGGGAAGCAGTCCTCGGAGACGCCCCAGCGGTCGGCCAGGGCGGCGACGAGAAGCAGACCGCGCCCCGACTCGGCGTACCGGTCCGGCTCTTGGCACTCCGGACGACGGTCACCGCGCGTGTCGGTGACCTCGATGCGGAGCGTGCCGCCGCAGAGGGCGAGCGTCATCCGGAAGCTGCGGCCGGGCAGTCTGCCGTGGGTCGCGGCGTTGGCCGCCAGCTCCGCCACGATCTGACTCGCAGTCCCGCTCGGCACCCCCCAGCTCCGCAGCTGATCGGCGGCGAGCAGCCGGGCGAGCCGGGCACCTCGCGGCGTGGACGAGAACAGCAGGCTGAAGTCACCCGCACGATGGTTGAGTTGGGCCGTGGCCCCGGTGTTTTCCGCATTCACATCACCCAGGGTTGCCGCATCGCCCTACCGTGAAGAGTGAACGCACCGTCGCGTACGGTCACTGTCGGCGCTTGGTCCGGGGGTGTCCATCCTGTCGGCAGCCGGTGCGGGGGCGGTACGACGCACCGGAGGAGTTGCGCATGTCGGTGGACGGCGAGGCGGTACGGATCACGGTGGAGGACGACGAGTCCGGCTGGGAGGTCGAGCCCGACGACGAATGGGGCGCGGCTGTCATCGCCACGGTGGGAAGGCAGTTGAAGCTACGACGAGAAGCCGCGGGGATGCGGGCGGCGGAGTTCGGGGCGGCGATCGGGTACGGCGAGGACCTCGTCTACAAGATCGAGAGCGGTAAGCGGATTCCCCGCCGGGAGTATCTGGACAGGGCGGACGAGCTGCTGAAGGCGAACGGGCTGATCTCGGCGGCCTGGGAGGACGTGAAGAGGGTCCGCTATCCCCGGAAGGTGCGGGAGCTGGGGAAGCTGGAGTCGCAGGCGGTGGAAATTGCCTTGTACGAGTGCAACATCATCGCCGGGTTGCTGCAGACACCGGAGCACGCACGAGCGGTGATCGGCGCCGCGCAGCCTCCTTACTCGCCGGACGACGTGGAGCGCATGGTGGCCGCGCGCGTGGCCCGGCAAGCGGTCTTCGAGCGCTCGCCCGCACCGGCACTCAGCTTCATCCTCGAAGAGGCGGCTCTGAAGCGGCCCATCGGAGGCACAATGGTGTGGCGCCAACAGCTCGAACGCGTGCTGGAGGTGGCGAACTTGCACAATGTCGTCCTTCAGGTGATGCCGAACAACTGCACCACCCACTCGGGACTGGACGGCCGGATCGAACTGCTGAAGTTCGCGGACGGTTCAGCGGTGGGCCGGTCCGACGGCGCATTCAACGGCAGGCCGACCTCTGATCCCAAACAGCTGCGCATCCTTGAGCTGCGGTATGGCACGATCCGGGCTCAGGCACTCTCACCAGGGGAGTCGCTGGCCTTCATCGAGCAACTGCTGGGAGAGAAATGATCCGCAAGACCGCTGACGGTGGCGCCTCCGAGCTGACGTGGTTCAAGAGCAGCTACAGCGGCGGCAACGACGGCAACTCCTGCGTGGAGATCGCCGTAACCCCC
>NZ_WWIR01000653.1 GCF_009863025.1 Streptomyces sp. SID4985
GCGGCGGGCCCGTCGCTGGCCGCCGCCGTCACCGAGCGGGGCCCGCTGCCGGAGCCGACGGTACGGGCGCTGGGCGCGGGCCTCGCGGAGGCGCTGGCCGCCGTCCACGCCCTTGACCTGGTCCACCGTGACGTCAAGCCGTCCAATATCCTCCTGACCCTCGACGGCCCCCTCCTCATCGACTTCGGCATCGCCCGCGCCACCGACGGCACCGCCTCCCTCACCTCGACCGGCGTCTCCATCGGCTCGCCCGGCTACATGGCCCCCGAACAGATCCTCGGCACCCCGGTCACCGGCGCGGCCGACGTCTTCTCCCTCGGCGCGGTCCTCGCGTACGCGGCGACCGGCAGGCCCCCCTTCGCCAGTGACTCCGCGGCGGCGCTGCTCTACAAGGTCGTCCACGAGGAGCCCCAACTGGACGGCCTCACCGGCGACTTGAGCGACCTGGCGGCCGCCTGCCTGGCCAAGGACCCGGCGTCCCGTCCCGCCCCCGCCGAACTGTCCCGCCGCCTGGCCCCCGAGGGCGCGGCGACCCTGATGACCCCGGGCTGGCTGCCGACCCCCCTGCTGGAGCAGGTGAGCCGGAGCGCGGTGAGCCTGCTGAACCTGGAGGGAACCCCCCAACCGCCGTCGGGCCCGGTCCCGTTCGCGAGCCCGGCCCTGCTGCCAGCGGAACAGGGCCCCAGGGCGGGGGAGTTCGGCCCGGCACCGCTGATGTCCGCACCCGGCGCGGAGAAGGAACCGGCCGACCACGACCGGACCCGGTCCTCGGAAGCCGCTCCACCCCCGGTCCCGAACGCACCACCCCGCCCCATAACCGACCCCGACAGCACCGCACCCACCACAGGTCCCACACCCCCCGGCAAGGTCACCCTCAGCGTCTCGGCGGCCTCCGCGCCCGGCGAGTCGGGCCGGGGCCGCCGGGTGAGCTGCACGGTCGCGGTGGCCGTGGCGGCGGCGCTGGTCGGCGTCTCCGTGGGCCTGGGGGCCTTGCTGCACCCCTGGAGCGGGGGCGGGGGTCACGACGCGGCGGGCGGCAAACCGGACCCCACCCACCCCGCCTCCCCGCTCCCCACCCGTGCCTCCACCTCACCTCCCCCCAACGCGACGGAGCCCTCGACCTCCCCGACACTTGGCGAGACCGGAAGCGGTGCCGTACCGGCCCGCTATCTGGGCACCTGGGAGGGCAAGGCCACCGCACTCGGCGGCACCCTCCCCGCAGGCACCTTCAACCTGACGATCCATCAGGCTGCTGTCGGCAAAGAGCTGGGCCGTATGCGCCAAACAGACCAACTGGGCGCGGTCTGCACGGACATACTCACCCTGAAGCAGGTCACGAAGAGCGGGATCGTCGCCACCTCCACCGGCGCCGCCTACAACCACGCGGGCTGCAACCCCACCCCGCACCCCGTGGAGTTGACCCCGGAGGGCGACAAACTGACGTACACGTCGGACAGTTCGGCCGAGGGCAACCCGGTGGCCCATCTGACGAGGACGGACCGATGACGGACGACCTGGCCCCCGTGGCGGTGGCCGCCCTCTGGGGCGCGGGAACGGGCGCGCTCCTGCCCCGGGCCGCCTACCGCTTCACCGTCCCCGAGGGCGAACCCTGGCGCTCCCGCTGCCCGAACGGCCACCCGCTCAAGGGCTGGCTGGGCCCCCGCCCCTGCGCGCACTGCACACCGGCCACACCCACGAGACTCTCCCTGCTCACGGCGGCGATCTGCGCGCTGCTCGCCCTGGCCACCGGCGCCCGCCCCGAGGTGGCCGTATGGCTCCTGCTGGCCCCCGCGGCCGTACTCCTGGCGGCGGTGGACCTCCGTGTACGCCGCCTCCCCGACCCGCTGACCCTCCCCTTGGCGGCGACCACCCTCACCCTCCTGGCTCTGGCAGCGCTGGTCCCGGAACACGCGGGCCACTGGCTCACCGCCCTCTACGGCATGCTGGCGCTGGGCACCGGCTACCTGGCCCTGCACCTCCTCAACCCCTCCGGCATGGGCTTCGGCGACGTGAAACTGGCCCCGGCCCTGGGCGCCGCCCTCGGCTGGTACGGCTGGCCGACCCTGATGCTCGGCACCCTTGCCGCCTTCGCCTCCGGCGCCCTCTACGGCCTCACCCTGGTCGCCCTCCGCAGGGCCGACCGCAAGTCCACGATCCCCTTCGGCCCCTTCCTCCTGACCGGCACGTTCCTGGGCCTGCTGGCGGGGGCGTACAGCGCTTGAAGTCGGGCAAGACCCATAGCTGGCGTAGGGTGAACAGGTCCGTCCACAACCCTTGACGAAAGGGACGCCCGGTGACCGAGAAGGCCGAACTCGCTTCTTTGGATGTCGCAGCCGTGCTGGACCGAGCGGCAGCGGGCGGACGCATCACGCCCGAAGAAGCGCTCGTCCTGTACCGCGACGCCCCCCTGCACGCGCTGGGCGCCGCCGCCGACGCCGTACGCCGCCGCAAGTACGCGGGTACCGAGCACATCGCGACGTACATCATCGAGCGGAACATCAACTACACGAACGTGTGCGTCACGGCGTGCAAGTTCTGCGCGTTCTACGCGGCCCCGAAGGACACCAAGAAGGGCTGGACGCGCGACCTCGACGACATCCTGCGCCGCTGCGCGGAGACGGTCGAGCTGGGCGGCACCCAGATCATGTTCCAGGGCGGCCACCACCCGGACTACGGCGTCGAGTACTACGAGCAGCACTTCAGCGCCATCAAGAAGGCGTTCCCCCAGCTGGTCATCCACTCCCTCGGCGCGTCCGAGGTCGAGCACATGGCCCGTATCTCCAAGGTGTCGGTCGAGGAGGCCATCACCCGTATCCACGAGGCGGGCCTGGACTCCTTCGCGGGCGCGGGCGCGGAGCTCCTTCCGGAGCGCCCCCGCAAGGCCATTGCCCCGCTCAAGGAGAGCGGCGAGCGCTGGCTGGAGATCATGGAGACGGCCCACAAGCTGGGCGTGGAATCCACGTCCACCATGCTGATGGGCACCGGCGAGACCAACGCCGAGCGCATCGAGCACCTGCGCATGATCCGTGACGTGCAGGACCGTACGGGCGGCTTCCGCGCCTTCATCCCGTACACCTACCAGCCGGAGAACAACCACCTGAAGGGCCGCACCCAGGCGACGCTCTTCGAGTACCTCCGCATGATCGCCATCGCCCGCCTGTTCCTGGACAACGTCCAGCACATCCAGGGCTCCTGGCTCACCACCGGCAAGGAGGTCGGCCAGCTCTCGCTGCACTACGGCGCGGACGACCTCGGCTCGATCATGCTGGAGGAGAACGTGGTCTCCTCGGCGGGCGCCAAGCACCGCTCCAACCGCCTGGAGATCATCGACCTGATCCGCAAGGCAGGCCGCACCCCCGCGCAGCGCGCGACCACCTACGAACACCTGGTGGTCCACGACGACCCGGCGAACGACCCGGTCGACGACCGCGTGGCTTCCCACATCTCCTCGACGGCGATCGAGGGCGGCACGGCCCACCCCGAGCTGAAGCTGATCGCCACCAACTAGGCGCCCGATGCTGACACTTCACACCGCCGACCACTCCCCGGAGACGGCGGTCCTGATCGACGGCGCGACCATCGTGGCCGTAGCCCCGTACGAAGAGCTGACCACCGCCGCACCCGAAGCCAGGCTGCGGCGCTGGCCCGGCATCCTCACCCCCGGCCTCCTGAACCCGTACGCCCCGGAACTCCTGGAGTCCACGTACCACCCGGACCCCAGAGAGGCGGCCGAACTCGGCACCGCCCCCATCACCGGGGAACGCGCCCGCGACCTCTTCCGCACCGACCCCACCCGCCTGGGCGCCAGCGCCCGCCGAGGCGTCCAACGCATGCTGGCCCACGGCACGGTGGCGGTAGCAGGCCAACTGAACTCCAGAGCCGCAGCAGACGCCGTACGCAGAGCGGGTCTGGCCGTGGGCCAACGCCCACCCCGCCTCCCAGGCCCCCCATCCCTCTCCCCCCGCCCCC
>NZ_WWIR01000654.1 GCF_009863025.1 Streptomyces sp. SID4985
AGGCAGGTGGCGAGACCGAGGAAGGCCTCGTGGATGTCGTCGCGTCGCTCCCAGCGGATCCGCAGGCGGCGAAAGCCGTGCAGCCAGGCGATGGTGCGCTCGACGACCCAGCGGAAAATGCCCAGGCCAGAGCCGTGTTGCACGCCTCGCTCAGCGATGACCGGGCGGATGCCGCGCTGCCACAGTAGGCGCCGGTATTTGTCGTGGTCGTAGCCGCGGTCGGCAAGCAGCGTGTCGGGTCGATGTCTGGGGCGGCCGACGACGCCGGCAACCGCCGGGATCTTGTCGAGCAGGGGCATCAGCTGGGTGACGTCGTTGCGGTTTCCACCGGTCAGCGACACCGCGAGCGGGATGCCCTGGCCGTCGGTGAGAACGTGGTGCTTGCTGCCCGGCCGTGCGCGATCGACCGGGCTGGGACCGCTTTTGGGCCCCGTCGAGCGGCCCGGACGTGGGAGGAGTCGATCACCGCCCGGGACCAGTCCAGCTTGTTCGCCGCCCGCAGCTTCTTCAGGAGCACCAGGTGCAGTTCGTCCCACACGCCGGCCTCGTTCCACGCGGCGAGGCGCCGCCAGCAGGTCATGCCCGAGCCGAAGCCCAGTTCCTGCGGCAGGTACTCCCACTGGATGCCCGTGTGCAGGACGAACAGGATCCCGCACAGCGCCTGCCGGTCCGGGACTCGCGGTCTGCCCTCGACCAGCTTCGGACCCGGCACGGGCAGCAACGGCTCGATGAGCGACCACAGTTCGTCCGAGACGATCCAGGGCCGCGACTGACGTTTCCCCACGATCGGACCAACGACCAGCCAATCCGAAAGTCACATGATCAACGGCTTCTGTTAGGACCTCTAAGACGTGGGCAGCGACCTGTGCGGATGGCGGGGAGAGTGGCATGAGTGGCCGTATGAAGTGGCCGACGCGGCGTGACAAGGACGCCGCGCTGATCATCAGGACCGACTATGAGGACGAGCGGGCATGGTCGGCCGTGCAAGCGGACCTGATGACGCCATGGGGAGAGGACGACGACTTTGAACCGTACGTCCATGTGGTCGACGATCCGCAATGGGCGGGAATCACGCCCACGCAGGCTCTCTCCGAGGCTTCCGCGCACGGAGAGGGGCACGGCGTCGTCTACCTCGCCGACCGGGTCTCCCTGCGGGAAACCCCTGTCACCTTGCTGGCGTTGTCGCTGCTGACCAGGGATCGGTGCGAAAGCGAGGAGGAGTTCGAGGCGTACGGCGGCGCGTTCCGGGTGACGCCGTCCGGGATGCACGAGATGAACGCGAACCTGACGATCGCCAACCTGGACTTCGGCGATTTCGCTGATGCGGCGAGGAATGATCCCGAGGGCGTCTTCCACGGATTTGCCGGCTGACGCACTCCGTGCGAAGTGCTGCCGAACGGCGGGCGTGAGCGGCGTGTCAGCCGTACGTCGGTGGGACGTGAGCGAAACGTGAGCGGGTGCCGACAGGCTCGTCCCGTCTCTGACGGACAGCCGCTCGCGGCACACACACAACGGTGGGCTTGTTATGCGCATGCGAAAAACCGCTGCCGGATCCCTGGTCCTGGCGGCACTCCTGCTCGGTGGCGTCGGCGCCCAGTCGGCGCAGGCGGCCGACTACCGCATCCCGGGCGGTCGCTACGACACGTACGTCGCGTGCCGCACGGCCGGTTCGCTGAGCGTGGGCATGGGGCTGTTCAGCCGCTTCGAGTGTGTGGACAACGGAACCGGCGCGTTCGACCTGTTCTACGTGAGCTGATCACCGGCCCGGCCTGAACGGTCGTCCAGCCAGGCCGGTCGTGCTCTCCACTCCGCTCTTTCTCTCTTTCCCGGAAGGCATGTGCACGATGTCCTTACGTTCCGCACGCCGCCCCGCCCGTCTGCGGGCCGTGGCCCTGTCCGTGGCCGCGCTCGCCGGTGCCGCCGCGGGTCTCGCTCCGGCCGCGCAGGCGGCACCCGCCACCGACGCCCCGGCGTCCGCCTCCATGAGCGCCTCCTCCGCCCGCAGCGTGGCCGTGGCCTTCGGCAACAACACCGACCAACAGCTGATCCGCACCTACTCCACTCTCTCGCACGGCTGCTGGGACAACGACAGCCTCCCGCCCGACTACGTGGCCAAGCACACCAGCCCCCGCTGGGGCAGTCACTCCTGCGGGATGCTCACGGGCACCGAGGGATACACCAACTTCAAGATCGCGGGCACCGACCAGGTGGTGTACCTCCACTGGGACAACCCCTACTCGGGCCACAACAGTTACGGGTGCGACGCCCCGGCCGGGTACAACTGCGCGATCAGCGAAGGCGGCGGCAACAACGCCACCGTGTACATGACGCTCTCCGGCGGTCCGGCGCGACTGACGGCCCGCACCGCCAACGTGGCCCGCGCCGCAGCCGTAGCCCGCACCGCGAGTGCGGCGCGGAGCACCAGGGTCACCCTCACGAACTACTCGGGCCGTTCGTTCGTGCGCACCGGGGCGAGCCTGTCACACGGCATCTGGAGCGAGAACACGCTGCCGCCGTCGCTCATCAACCCGAGTGACAGCGGCAGTTGGCAGAGCGAGTCCGACGGCTTCCTGACCGGTACGGAGGGCCGGGCCACGTACACGATGTCGGGCGGCGGCACCGTCTCGGTCGGCTGGGACAACCCGTTCAGCGGCCACAACAGTTACAGCTGCGACGTCTCCGCCGGGTTCGCGTGCGACCGGGTCGGCGGCGACGGCGACAACGCCCGGGTCACCTTCACGGTCCGCAGGACCGCCTGACCCGACCGCTCACCGTCGTACGACCGGATCGGCGCACACCCGAACCTCGTAAGGAGCCCCATGCGCAAGGAAATCTCCGCCCTCCTGCTCGTCGCCGCCCTGCTCACCGGCGCCGCCCCCGCCGCACAGGCCGCCGACGCCCACCAGCACACGGCGTCGACGGCCGTGGCGGTACGACCGCAGGCCGTCCTGAACCCCTTCTTCTGGGACTTCCGGAGCAGCGATGCCTCGGTGATCCGCAACGCCTACGGCCGGGCCATCAGCCGGCTGCGCCAGGCGGTCGGTCACGCGTACGCGGCCGACCCGTCGTTCCAGGTGACGAGCGATCAGGCCGACATCGCGACGATGACCGTGCTGCTTCCCGGAAATCGCCAGGTCAGCCTCCACTACACCACCGACAACCTCTACCTGCGCGGCTTCTCCGTGGGTCAGGGAGACGTGGTGCAGTTCAACGACTTCGACCTGGGTCACGAGATGGACCGCAACGCGCGCACCCTGCCGTTCAACGGCAGGTACGGGACGGAACGGGGACACCTCGAGTTCAACTCGTCCCGTACGCGCGCCCAGCTCAGCTTCAGCCGTCGCGCTCTCGGCGAGTCGCTGGAGAACCTGTACAACTTCGCGAACGACTCGGGGAACGTCTCCAATCAGCAGGTCGCCACCGCGGCTCTCACCCTCGTCGCCGCGACGTCCGAGGGGGCCCGCTTCCGGCCCGTCTACCAGGACGTCCTGAACGCGATCCCAGGAGAAGGCGGCGCCGGCCAGTCCGGCGACGACCTCATCCTGGAGAACAACTGGAGCCGTCTCACCGACTTCACCCGCCGACTCGCGAATCACGAGCACCCTGCCGAACTGGCCCTGGGAGGACGCCACTTCCGCACCATCCAGAACGTCCGCAACGTCCTGGTCATGCTGCTGTCCGGCTCGGCCCACCTGTAACCCGGCTTCGGCGCGGGCGGCCGCACCCGGCACCGCCGCCCGCGCCGCTGGCCGCCCGGACGGCACCCCTGTCAGACCTCCTCCGCGATCTCCGAGGACGCCCAACTCCGGAACAACGAGAGTGCCTCACTCAGATTGTCGGGGCCGCAGGCGATGCGAAACGTCTGCCCGGACGTCCATGCCGTCACCCAGTCGTTCCCGCCTCGCGTAACGCGCTGCTGGGGATGGGGATGCTCCCGGTCGGCCAACTCCGTCTCCTCAAGGCTGATCTCGACGGACCACCCCGGATTGTCGAGCGTCTCGATTTTCACGCCCCACTCGTGCTCCCAGTCACCATCGCACTGCGCGGCGTACCAGCCCTGCAACCACTCAAGAACGTCCTCTGATCCGGTGCCGTGCTTGTGAAGCGCCGCCGACGCCCGGAAGCGGATGCGCCCACACCGCTCACGATCCTCTTCCGGAGTGTCCTCGGAGCAGCAGCAGTGGACCGCGAGCCGACGCAGATCCTCGGCGTCCAGCCATAGCGGGACACGGCCGCTCGCCCTCTCGGCTTCCGGATCCGTCGGTTTGATCTCAGGCATGAATCGCAGCCTTAAGGGCTGTCCCGTAAATGATCTTCGGATCGCCTTGGACAGGGCTTGCCGCTGTGCGGCCCGCTGCCCTATCCGGCAAGGGCGAGGTTGTGCATCCGGGCGACGCCGAGCACGGCGTGGTGGACGCCGTCGCCTTTGAGGCGGTAGTCGCGGAGGATCTTCCAGGTCTTCATGCGGGCGAAGACGTGCTCGACGCGGGCCCGGACCTGCTTGTGGGACTTGTTGTGTTCCTCCTTCCAGTCCGGGAGTCTGCTCTGGCCGCGCTCGCGGCGGTGAGGGATGACGAGTCCGGTGCCCGGGTAGCCACCGTCGGCGATCGTGAGGGTCTTGCCGACGGCGGCCTTGGCGCCGGACTCCTCCCACGCCTTGCAGTCGTTGCGGTTCCCGGCGAGCGGCCGGCCGACCACGACGACCAGGCGGGTGTCGGCGTCGATACGACCTGATGGCGCGTGGAGTACCGGTAGTTCTTCGACCGCTCGGCCACGGTGTGGTCCCGGGTGGGGACCAGGGTGCCGTCCACGATGAGCACGGTGTCCCTGGCGAAACGCTTGCGGGGCTGGAGCGCGAGCATCGGCCCGAGATGGTCGATGATCCGGTCTGCCGCCGACTTGGACACCCCGAACAGCGGCGCGAGCTGCCGCATTGTGAGGTTCGTGCGCCAGTACGCAGCGACCAGCAGTGCTCGGTCCTCCAGCGGAAGGCTCCACGGCCGGCCCCTGCGGACCGCGTCCGCACCTGCGCGACGCAGCACCGTCACCAACTTCCCGAACTGCCGCGGGCTCAGCCCGGTGAACGGGGCTATCCAAGACGACTCCGACGCCGCGATCACACCAGCCACACCAAGATCATCCCAGGCCGGTTAGGGTGCCATCTTCGAGGCGACGGACTGGAGACGGATCATGGAGCAGAACGAGGCCCTGCAACTCGCGGTGACGTTTCTCGCCCGCAGCCAGCGCGATGACGAGCCGCCTCTGGCTATCGACACTGAGCGGGTCCGTGAGAGCAACGGGCTCCTGATCGCGCCCTACAACTCAGTGCAGTACCTCGCCTCGCGTGACGCACGAGAGCAGCTGTTGGACTGCTGGCCCATCCTCGTCGACCTTGAACGTCGGGATGTGCGGTTCGGGACCCTGGACGAGCGGCATCTGTGGAGGAACCCGAGCGCCTGATGGATGTCCCGCAACCACAGTTACGGACAGCCCTTAGCCCTGCCCCTCAGGGGCCCGGTCCGGCCTCCGTCGCCGGGCCCGCGCAACGGCTCCGTCAGGTCCCCTTCGGCGACGGCTTGACCGGCTCGGTGATCGGCGCGCCGTCCTTGTCGGTCATCCCGTTCGACGTGCCGTCGTCCGAGCAGCTCGGGCTTCCCCCGGTCGTCATCGGGTGGGCGGGCCTGCCGCGCGGGTTCGTGCTGGTCAACGGGGCGGGGAAGTCGACCAGCCTGGCGGCGCTCCTCGACCATGTCAACACGCATCGGTCGGTGCACATCCTCACCATCGAGGACCCGATCGAGTACCTGCACCGGCACAAGCGTTCGGCGGTCAGCCAGCGCGAGGTCGGTACCGACACCGACTCGTTCCCCGGCGCACTGCGTTCGGCCCTGCGCGAGGACCCCGATGTCCTGCTCCCTCGGCGAGATGCGCGACCCGGAGAGCATCTCCGCGGCCCTGACCATCCCCGAGACCGGGCACCTGGTGTTCGCCACGCTGCACACCAACGACACGTCGCAGACGCTGGACCGCATCGTCGATGTGTTCCCGGCCGAGCAACAGCCGCAGATCCGGCCGCAGTTGGCGCACATCTTGGTCGGCATCCTCAACCAGACGTTCGTCCCCCGGACCGGCGGGGGCCGGGTGGCCGCCGTCGAGGTGCTGGTGGGCACGTCGGCGCTCCGCAATCAGATCCGCGAGGGCAAGACCCGCCAGATCCGGAACATGATCTCCACCGGCCAGCGTGACGGCATGCAGACCCTGGCGGGCGGCATCAACGCCGTCGTCGCGGCGGGCACCGTCGCCCACGAGAAGGCCGTACTGCACACGGCCCACCCGGAGGACATCCAACGGCCCTACGTTCCAGTCGGAAAATAATCCCACCAGGTGTCGCACGGGGAGCACACCGCATCAATTGTCGCCCCGGAAGATCAAGAGGCACTCACATGAGTGAACCGACCCGGATCATTTGGCTTTGGCGGTCATGACTCCACTACGGTGATGGCAGAGCGGATGCTGGACGCCATCGACGAGGAATTCGCCCCTTCCGAGAAACCACGAATTCCGAAAATGGACGTTTCCATCCGCCAACTGTGCGCTGTTCCGGCTTTCGCAGCGCCCGGGCTTCCTGCCATTCGTGTCATTTCTTACGCGTACCGAGGATGGAGCATCATGCCTCCCGTAGTACCGCCCTTTCTGATCGGTCTCATCGCCGCCCCCCTGGCCAAGCGGCTCTTCAAGCCGTTGATGCGCGGCATCGTCAAGACATCCGTCGGCCTCGCCCTCGAGGTGAAGAAGGTGACCGCCGAGGCCGGGGAGAACATCCATGATCTCGCGGCCGAGGTGGCCGCCGAAATGGTGGCGGCGCAGATCGCCGCAGGTGACGGCGAGGCCGGATCGGGCGGTGGCCGGGAGGCCGCCGCAAGCGGCACCCCGAAGGACGCGAGGGACGGGGTTGCCGCCCGGTCCGACGGGGAGACAAGGGCCCCGAAGATCCGCCCGACCGCCGGTGCCGGAAAGACGCAGTGACGACACCCTCCGGGCGGCCGGGCCGCCACTCGGGCCCGGAGGAATTCACCCGGTGGCGGTCGGCCGCGCATACACCGGCCACATCGCTTTACCCTGAAATTCAGCTGTCGCGTTAATCCGTCGAGTTCGTCACGGTTTTCGCGACCTCCACTAAGGTGTTCGTCAACATGCCATCTCTGCTGGGCGCCGCAGCCGGAAACAGCTCCGTGAATGTGGACGTGCATCCGCGTTCGGTTATTCCGGGCCGCCAGCGCTGGCACGTAAAGCTGATTCTCGGCCACCCTCGGACCGCCGAAATTCTCGCCGCGACTCTGCGCCGCCTTCCGGGAATCACCGAGGCACAGGCCAGCCCGGTCACCGGCGGGGTTCTCGTCCGGCACGACGCGCGGGTGAAGGCCGCGGACGTCGGCCGGTTCGTCCGCGGAGCCGTCGCCCTGGTCGTGGAACGCACGGCCGGAGCGGGGCGCCCAGCCCCCGCACGGCCCGCCACC
>NZ_WWIR01000655.1 GCF_009863025.1 Streptomyces sp. SID4985
AAGATGGTCCACAACGGCATCGAGTACGCCATGATGCAGGCGTACGCCGAGGGCTGGGAGCTGCTGGAGAAGGCGAACTCCGTGGACAACGTCCGCGAGATCTTCCGCTCCTGGCAGGAGGGCACGGTCATCCGCTCCTGGCTGCTCGACCTCGCGGTCAACGCCCTGGACGACGACGAGCACCTGGACGAGCTGCGCGGCTACGCCGAGGACTCCGGCGAGGGCCGGTGGACCGTCGAGGCCGCCATCGACCACGCGGTGCCGCTCCCGGCCATCACCGCCTCGCTGTTCGCGCGCTTCGCGTCCCGTCAGGACGACTCGCCTCAGATGAAGATGATCGCCGCGCTGCGCAACCAGTTCGGCGGCCACGCGGTCGAGAAGAAGGGCTGACGTCGTGGGGGACCTCCTGCTCGTCCGCCACGGCGAGACGGAGTGGAGCCTGTCGGGACAGCACACCAGCTGGACCGATCTGCCGCTCACCGCACGCGGTGAGGAGCAGGCCAGGTCCCTCGCTCCACTCCTCGCCGGGCGCGACTTCGCCGTCGTCCTGACCAGTCCGATGGGCCGGGCCCGGGACACCGCCCGGCTGGCCGGCCTGACCGCCACCGAGTCCGACCCCGACATGGTCGAGTGGGACTACGGCGGCTACGAGGGCGTCAAGACCGTCGACATCCACAAGACCCGGCCCGACTGGAACCTGTGGACCGACGGTGTGACCCCGGGCCCCGAGGGGCATCCGGGCGAGTCGCCCGAGCAGATCGGGGCGCGAGCCGACCGGGTCCTGGCCCGGATCGACAAGGCTCTCCAGGAGGAGGGCGGCGACGTGATCCTGGTCGCGCACGCCCACTTCCTGCGGGTGCTCACCGCGCGCCGCCTGGGTCTGCCCGCCGCCGACGGCCGGCTGTTCCAGCTGGCCACGGGCACGGTGAGTCGTCTCTCGACGGAGCACGGGCGGCCCGTGATCGTGGAGTGGAACCGGCTGCCCTGAGGGCCGTGATTCCCGAGGGCTGTCAGCTCTGATGTGAACGGCCGAGGCCCGGACCACCGTGTGTGGTCCGGGCCTCGTCGTATCCACAGGCCCTTACTGCCGGGGCACCCCGTAGGCGCGATCGACGCGCATCCGGGCGACCAGCCGTCGGTCGCGGACCATGGCGGCGCGGTAGTCGTCCCAGTCCGGGTGCTCGCCCAGCACCTCCCGGTAGAGCCGGATCAGCTCCTCCACGGTCTCGTCGTGCGGGTCCTCGGCGACGGGGGTCAGCTCCACCGTGCCCTCGGCGACCGTGTACGCCCAGCGGTCGTCGCTGGTGACGTAGTAGGAGGCGCGGGGTTCACGGCGCAGGTTCCGGGTCTTGGCCCGGTCGTCGGTGACCGAGACACGGATGATCCGCTCGGCCGGGTCGTAGGCGTGGCTCACATTGGACAGCTGGGGGCGGCCGTCCCGCTTGAGCGTGACCAGCACACCACCGTGCCCCTCGGAGAGCAGCTTCAGCAGGGCGTCCTGCGTCGTCGGGTCGTCAGTCATATCCGGGTCAACGGGGGGTGGTGGGCGGCGCATTCCCCGAAGCCGTAGACATTGTCTACCGATCCTTGGTAGACAGTGTCTATGAGTGAGCCGTCACCTATAAGCGAGCCGTCGAGCAACGAGTCCGACCCGGGGCTGCGGTCCCGCCTGGTGGACGCCGGGGTGGCGCTGCTGGCCACCGAGGGGGTGCGGGCGCTGGGTCTGCGGGAGATCGCCCGGCGGGCCGGGGTCTCGCACGGGGCGCCCCGCCGGTACTTCCCCACACATCTGGAGCTGCTGTCCGCGATCGCGCGGCGCGGCTTCGAGCAGCTGGGCGTCTCGGTGGGGGTCACGCTCGACTCCGCCGACGCCGACCCGCGTGAGCGCACGGCCGCACTGGCGCGGACGTATCTGCGCTTCGCGCTGGAGAACCCCGGGATGTACGAACTGATGTTCCGTCACGACATTTTGGAGAGCGGTCACTTGGAACTGCGGGACACCAGCCTGCCGCTGTTCGGCGTGCTCGTGGAGCTGGTGGGCCGGGTACGGCCGGAGACGGACGCCCGCCGGGCCGCCGGGGCCCTGTGGGCGAACCTGCACGGACTGGCCCAGCTGTGGCGCTGGGGAAGTCTCCAACTGGCCACCGGTGACGTGGACTTCGAGCCACTGTTGCAGACGTGCCTGACCGCGCATCTCGGCTCCGGGTCGGGCCGGTGAACCGGCGGCTGACGCTGGCGTGCAGCGTGGCCGGTGCGGTGCTCGTCGCCCTGGACGGTACGGTCCTCACCGTCGCCCAGCCGTCCCTGCAAGGGTCGTTGCACGCTTCCTACGCGGAGGTGCAGTGGACCAGTACCGCATATCTCCTCGTCGTGGCCGGCCTGTTGGTGTTCGCGGGGCGGCTCGGGGACCGGTACGGGCAGCGGCGGATGTTCGCGCTGGGGATGCTCGGGTTCGGGGCGGCGTCGGCGGCCATCGGGTTCGCGCCCGGCATCGGGTGGGTGATCGGACTCCGGGTCGTCCAAGGCGTGTTCGGGGCGCTGCTCCAGCCCGCCACGCTCGGGATGCTGCGGGCCGCGTATCCGCCGGACCGGCTGGCGATGCCGCTCGCGGTGCGGACGAGCGCGATCGGGCTCGCGGCGGCCACGGGCCCGCTGGTGGGCGGGGCGCTGGCGACCTGGCTGGGCTGGCGGTCGG
This sequence comes from Streptomyces sp. SID4985, assembly GCF_009863025.1. Classification (GTDB taxonomy): domain Bacteria; phylum Actinomycetota; class Actinomycetes; order Streptomycetales; family Streptomycetaceae; genus Streptomyces. The sequence continues at coordinate 2,696 of NZ_WWIR01000655.1, forward strand.
TGTTCTTCCTCGGGGTGCTCCCGGCGCTGGCCTTCGGACTGGCCGC
>NZ_WWIR01000656.1 GCF_009863025.1 Streptomyces sp. SID4985
GGCCGCCGGTCACCTCGGCGAGCTGGAGGTGCAGCTGCGCCCGCGCGACCGGTTCGAGGTACGGCCCGCCGTGCGCCAGGGCGTCCCGCAGCGCCTCCTCGGTCTCGTCCGACCGGCCCAGCCGGTGCGCCAGCGCCGCGACGCGCACGTCGTACTCCGGCGTGAACCATGGCAGCCCGGCGGCCACGAACGCCCCGGTGGCCTGCCGGAACAGCGTCACCGCCTGCTCCAGATCACCGCTCAGCTCGGCGAGTTCGGCCAGCATCGCGTGCGCCTCGGCGGCGCGCGCGGCCATCCGCACATCGTCCCCGGTGTGCCCGTCGACCAGCGTCAGGATCTCCCGTACGTGCCGCACGACGGCCTCCGCGGCCCCGGGGTCGGGACTCGTCGCCCGCTCGGGTTCGGGTGCGTCCCCCAGGACGGCCGCGCCGCCGTGCACCGCGCGCATCAGCACCCGCGCCCGGCTCAGCAGCACCGAGGCCGTCTGCCGTACTCCGGTGCCGCCCTCGGCGTACAGCGCGAGCGCCCGGTCGTACAGCTCCCCGGCCGCGGCCAGGGCCGGTTCGACCTCGCCGGTGAGGGCGCGGATGTAGGCCGCCCTGCCCCGGGCGGCCAGGGCCTCGCCGGGGTCGCCCGCCTCCAGGTACAGCTCCGCGGCCCGCTCGAAGAGCGCGACGCCCTCCGGGCCCCGGTCCATCGCCTCGTGGTCCGCGATCTCCGCCCGGTCGCGGGCGTCCAGCTCCACGCCCTCGGCGGCCCGCGCGACCGCCGCCCACGCCTCGGTCGC
>NZ_WWIR01000657.1 GCF_009863025.1 Streptomyces sp. SID4985
TCCTTGCGGTAGCCGACGATGACACCGACCTCGGTCAGACCCACCTCGGCGAAGTTGCCCAGGGTCAGGTCCAGAACCGTCAGCGACTCCTCGTCGCCTTCCGGACCGACCGGCACCAAAGCCTTGGGCAGCGTGTCGGTGTAGGGGCGCAGACGCCGTCCGGCGCCGGCCGCCAGCACGAGACCTATCATCGCGGTTTTCTCCTTCGGTTCACGCGGCTCACGTGCGGCCGTCCTGTCCAGGGAGCGGCGGCACGGTGGGTGTTCAGGGGCTCCACGGCCGGGGAGGCGGCCGGAAAAGCCCCGGTGACAACCGTGTGGCCCTGCCGGAACGGCAGGGCCACACGGTGTTCGGGGTGAGACTCAGCTCTCGTCGTCGGGCGCGGAGACCGTGGTGGTCTTCTTCGCCGTGGACTTGGCGGCGGCCGTCTTGGCGGTCTTGGTCGCCTTCTTGGCCGTCGTCTTCGCGGTCGTCTTCTTGGCGGCGGTCTTCTTGGCCGTCGTCTTCTTGGCCGCCGTGGTCTTCTTCGCGGCGGCCTTCTTCGCCGGGGCCTTCTTGGCCGCCTTGCGGGCGGTCTTCTTGGCCGGCGCGGCCTCCTCGGCCTCGCCCGGCTCGGCGGGAGCCTCCGTCGCCGTCTCCGCCACCGCTTCCGTCTCCGTGGCGGCCGACGGGACGACCACGACGGCCGTGTCCTCGGACGCGGTGGAGGCGGTCGCCCTGCGCACCGCGCGGCGGCGCGGACGCGCCGGGGCGGCGCTCTCGGCGGGAGCCTCCTCGGCCGGGGCCTCGGGCTCCGGCTCGGCCACCGGCGCGGTCTCCGCGACGGTCACG
>NZ_WWIR01000658.1 GCF_009863025.1 Streptomyces sp. SID4985
GCCTCGGCGGCGGCCATCTTCATCGGCTGCTGCTCGAACATGACCTCGCCGAGCTTGTCACCGGTGATCGCGGTGCCCAGACCGAAGATGACGGCCAGGACGAGGCCGAGCCGCAGCGACGTGCGCATGGCCGCGACCTGCTTGAGGTCGTTGGGCCGGCCCCGGCGCTGGCGGCGGGCGGCGCGGTACAGATGGATGGCGGAGATGCCCATGACGAACGCGGAGCCGGTCAGGAACGCGGCGGTCAGGGTGTGCGCGACGACGACGAGGTTCAGCTTCTGGAAGAGCACCGCGCCGATGTCGGTCAGATGCGCCTTGCCGGCCGCCTTGTCGAGGCTGAAGCCGACCGGGTTCTGCATGAAGGAGTTGGCGGCGAGGATGAAGTACGTCGACAGGATCGTGCCGATCGAGACCATCCAGATGCACGCGCAGTGGATCTTCTTGGGCAGCTTGTCCCAGCCGAAGATCCAGAGTCCGATGAAGGTGGACTCGAAGAAGAACGCCAGCAGCGCTTCCAGGGCGAGCGGCGCGCCGAAGACGTCACCGACGAAGCGGGAGTA
>NZ_WWIR01000659.1 GCF_009863025.1 Streptomyces sp. SID4985
CGTACCGGGAGGCCGCCAGCACCTCGCCCACCGTGAGCCGCTGGTGGGCCAGCAGCAGCCCGGCCACGGCCACCACGCCCAGGTTCAGCAGCGGGCCCACGGTGAGGGCCTGGGCGGCGGCCCGCCCCTGCACCCGCCACATCGCGTGGCCCGCGCGGGAGAGCCGGGGGAGCGGGGCCAGCACCCGGGCCGCCTCCCGCTCCTCCGCGCCCGCCGCGCGGATCGTACGGTGCCCCCCGACCGCCTCCGACAGCGCGGCCGCGATCGTGCCCTGCTCCCGCTGGTACTCGGCCGCGCACGCCGAGGTGTCCCGGGCCAGGGCCCGCAGCAGCAGCGCGAGCACCGGCGC
>NZ_WWIR01000660.1 GCF_009863025.1 Streptomyces sp. SID4985
GGGGCGGGGCGGCCGCGGGCACCTTGCCGGTGCCGGTCCGGGGCGGGGAGGCGGGCTGCGTCATGACGCCGGGCTTCCTTCCATGACGAGGTCGAGGACACGGTGCTCGTCGAGTTCGCGGGCGGGCGCCGTGTGGACGACGCGGCCCTCGCGCAGCACCAGGACGCGGTCGGCGAGGCCGAGCACCTCGGGGACCTCGCTGGAGACCAGCAGGACGGCGAGGCCCTCGTCGGCGAGACGGCGCACCACGGCGTACAGCTCGGCGCGGGCGCCCACGTCGACACCCCGGGTGGGCTCGTCGAGCAACAGCACGCGGCAGCCGCGCAGCAACCAGCGGGCGAGGACGGCCTTCTGTTGATTGCCGCCGGAGAGAGTGCGCACGGGGACGGCGGGATTGTCGGGGCGTAGGGAGAGTTCGCGGGTCGCGGCGCGCGCGGCACTCCGCTCGGCGTTCCGGTCGATCCAGCCTCCGCGCGCGAACCGGGAGAGGGAGGACACCGAGACGTTGCGGGTGACGGACTCCAGCATGAGCAGGGCCTGCGCCTTGCGTTCCTCGGGGGCGAGGCCGATGCCCGCCCGCACGGCCGCGCGTACGCTGCCGGGGCGGATCGGGCGGCCGCCGACCAGGACCTGGCCGGAGTCGGGCCTACGGGCGCCGTAGACCGTCTCCAGGATCTCGGACCGGCCGGAGCCGACGAGCCCGGCGATCCCGACGATCTCGCCCGGCCGCACCTCCAGGCTGAAGGGGGCGAACTCACCGCTGCGGGCGAGCCCCCGGACCTCCAACACCGGCTCTCCCGAAGGGGGTTCGGCAGGCCGGTCGGGGAAGACGTACTCGACGTCGCGTCCCGTCATGAGGGTGACGACCTCGCGGGTCGGGGTCGTCTTCGCGGGCAGCCCGCGCGCCACGGCCCGGCCGTCCTTCAGCACGGTCACCCGGTCGCCGATGCGACGGATCTCGTCCAGGCGGTGCGAGATGTACACGACGGCGACGCCCTCGGCGGTGAGTCCGGCGACCACGCGGAAGAGGTTGTCCACCTCGTCGGGGTCGAGGGCGGCGGACGGTTCGTCCATGACGATGAGCCGTACGTCGTGGGACAACGCCCGTGCCATGGAGACGATCTGTTGCTGGGCGGCGGACAACTCCCCCACTAAGCGGGCGGGTTCGATGTCGGGATGCCCCAAGCGGCGCAGGAGAGCCGTGGTGTTCGCGCGTGCGGTGCGGCCCCGTACGACGAATCCGGCGGTGGTGGGCTCGTGGCCGAGGTGGACGTTCTCGGCGACCGACAGGTGTTCCACCAGGTCGAGTTCCTGGTAGATGGTGGCGATGCCGAGGCGCATCGCGGCCATCGGCGAGCGGAGGACGACGGGGTCGCCGCGCCAGCGGATGACGCCGGTGTCCGGCTGGTGGGCTCCGGCCAGGACCTTGATGAGCGTGGACTTGCCCGCGCCGTTCTGGCCGAGCAGGCAGTGGACCTCGCCCTCCTGTACGTCGAGGTCGACGCCGTCGAGCGCCCGGACTCCGGGGAACGCCTTGGTGATGCCGGTCATGCTGAGCAGGGGTGGTTCCGATGCCATGTGGGTTCCCCTCGGCGGGCGTGCGGGCCTGTTTCAGGGCGGTGCGCCGACGGGTCGGGCGGACCGGGGCAGAGCGGGGTGGTACGCGGTGGTGCGCGGGGCGTGCCCCGGTGGTGCTTGCGCGGTGCGGACGTGCGCTTGCGAAGTGCGGGGCGCCGTGTGCCGGACGGTGCTTACGCCGTGCCGGGCGGCGGTACTTTCGTGGCGCTGTTCCTGCGGGCCGTCCGGCGGTTCGGTGCCGGACGGCGGCGGTCACGCGGGGGAGAACAGGTGGTCGCTGATGAGGCGGGCCGCGCCGATGACTCCGGCGTTCTGGCCCAACTCGCCCAGGACGATGGGAAGGTTGCCGGTCGCGAGGGGCAGCGACTGGCGGTAGACCTGGGTGCGGATCGCGGCGAGCAGGGTGTGGCCGAGGCCGGTCACCCCGCCGCCGATCACCACGAGACCGGGGTTGAAGAAGCTGACGAGGCCCGCGATGACCTGGCCGGTGCGGGTGCCGCCCTCCCGGATGAGGTCGAGCGAGACGGTGTCGCCCGCGGCGGCCGCGGCGGCGATGTCGACGGCGCTCAGGGTGCCGTGCGACTCCAGCCGTGCGGCCAGCTCGGCCGAGAGGCCCTGCCCGGCCGCCTCCATCGCGTCACGGGCGAGGGCCGCTCCGCTGAAGTGGGCTTCCAGGCAGCCTCGGTTGCCGCAGGCGCAGGGGTGTCCGTCGGGCACGGCCTGGATGTGCCCGATGTCGCCCGCGCTGCCCGTGGCCCCCCGGTAGACCTCGCCGCCGACGACGATGCCGCAGCCGATGCCGGTGCCGATCTTGACGCAGAGGAAGTCGCCGACCGAGCGGGCGACGCCTGCCTGCTGCTCGCCCATCGCCATCAGGTTCACGTCGTTGTCGACCATGACGGGGCAGCCGAGTTCCTGGCTGAGCGCCTCCCGCACGGGGAAGCCATCCCAGCCGGGCATGATCGGCGGGGCGACGGGCACTCCCTCCGGGAAGCGAACCGGGCCCGGAACGCCGATCCCGGCGCCGTCGAACCCCTCCGCCAGTCCGGAGGATCTCAGCTTCGCCGCCATGGCGAGGACGTGCTCGAAGACCACGACCGGGCCCTCACGTACGTCCAGGGGCTGGTTGAGGTGGCCCAGCACCTCCAGTTCGGCGTTGGTGACGGCGACGTCGACCGAGGTCGCGCCGATGTCGATGCCGAGGAAGCGCAGGCTCGGGGCGAGCCGCAGATTGTGGGAGCGGCGCCCGCCGCGCGAGGCGGCGAGTCCGTCGGCCACGATCAGCTCCGTCTGCAGGAGACGGTCCACCTCCACGGCCAGCTTGGACCGCGACAGCTCGACCTGATCGCCCAGCTGCGCACGCGAGTGGGGACCGTGGTCGCGCAACAGGCGCAGCAGCCTGGCCTGGTGGGCGTTGGCGGGTCGTGCCGTCATGCGTCTCACGATTCCCTCCCGCCTCGAAGTGGCCGTCCGTCGCGTTCTTTCGGGGGGAACGTAGCAGCGGCTGCCGGGACTGGGAAGAAGTAGCGCGGGAATTCGTACCCACTTTCTCCACTCACAGGACAAAGCCGCGTACGGACATCAGTGTTCGTGGTGCGCGGCGGTGTGGTGTCCCGTGTGGCCCGGCACGGTGCCGTCCGGCTTCGCCACCAGGAACAGCCCGGCCATGCCCATGTCGGAGTGGCTCTGCACATGGCAGTGGTACATCCAGGCGCCCGCGCCGACGTGTTCGCCCGCGATGACCTGGAAGCCGAAGGAGTCCGCCGGTCCGGTGATCTTGTTGTCGATCACCCGGCTCGGGTCGTCGGGGCCGGTCAGCAGGCCTGTGCGGTTGTCCGCCCAGCGGTGACCGTGCATGTGGAAGGTGTGGTAGTACTCGCCGTGCGTGATCATGACGATCTCGACGCGATCGCCCACCGTGGCCTCGAAGTTCGGTGTCTCCCCCGCCGCCCTGTTGTTGATCGTCATGTCGTTGAAGACGATCGTGAACTGCTTGTCCGGCAGGATGTCGCCCTTCCTGCGCACGACCACCGGGCCGTACAGGCCCTTGCGGATGCCGCCGGTTCCGTGGTCGGTGCCCACGACGTGGTCGTGGTAGTGCCAGTAACCGGCGCTGCCCGGCTGCCAGGTGCCGTCCTTGCGCCGTCCCGGTGCGTGGGTGCGCCAGGTGTAGGTGCGGGTGCCGCCGGGTTCGACGTGGCTGCCCGTCATCCGGGTCCCGTCGTTGGCGATGTCGTAGTCCACGCCGTGGACGTGGAGGCTGGCGTCGGCGTCGGTCGTGTTCTCGAACTCGATGTGCAGGGTGTCGCCCTCGACCAGTTCGATGAGCGGGCCCGGCACGGTGGCCTTGCCCTTCTCCAGGCCGTAGCCGAGCCGGCCGCCGGGCAGTTTCTCGGCGTAGAGCTTGAGGTGGCGCACCTGGCCGCCGGCCGGAGCCGTGGGCGGAGACGGTTCCGCGGCGGAGGGGGCGGAGGCCATCGACAACGTTGCCGTACCGGTCGCGGCGACCACGCCGCCCGCCAGCATCCGTCGCCCGAAAGTCCTTCTGTCCAGAGCCATTCCGGTCTCTCCAGTGCTGTGAGGAGACGGGCGGGGAGCGGGACTGCCCGTGGGGACGGCGGCCACGGTAGAGCCGCGATCCCCGTTTATCCACACCCAGGACAAAGTTGGTGAGATTCCGTCCGTTGCTATTGGCGGGTCGTTGAAAGGCGTCTAGCTTCTGGCGCTGTTGCTGAGACCACGGAGGGTGGGTGACCCATGCAGAGCGCACCGCATCACCGGTCGAGATCCCGGCGCGGAGCGGCCGCGGCGCTGATGGCCGGGGCCCTGGCGGCATCGCTGCTGAGCGGTGGTACGGCCGCCATGGCCAGGCCGTTACCGGACCCGAAGGCGTCGGCGCTGCCGTCGCCGCCGGGTGGCAAGAACGTCAAAGTCCTCGTGTTCCACGCCTCGGCCACCGAGGAGTCGCCGACCGTGGACGCGGGCATCGAGGCCATCGAATCCATCGGCCTGACCGGCCCCGCCGAACAGCGTTTCAAGACCGTGGCCACGGACGACGCCTCGGTCTTCACCAACGACAAACGGCTGGGCACCTTCAACGCCGTGGTCTTTCTGACCGGGGGCGGAGACGTCCTCGATCCCGAGCAGGAGGCCGGTCTCGAGGCCTACCTCAACGCGGGCGGCGGCTTCCTCGGCATCCACGACGCGGCCAGGACGGAGCCGTACTCCGACTGGTTCACCGGGCTGATCGGCGCCCGGCCCGCGACCACGAGCCCGTCCGCCGTACAGCGCGCCGTCGTCGAGGTCCCGGACCGCAGTCATCCGGCCACGAAGGACCTGCCGCTGGAGTGGAAGCGGCCCGACACCTGGTTCAACTGGGCGAGCAACCCGACCGGCAAGGTGCACACCGTCGCCAAGGTGCGGGAGAGCAGCTACCAGCCGGGGTCCGGTGCCAACGGCGTGGACCACCCGGTCTCCTGGTGCCGGGACTACGCGGGCGGGCGGTCCTTCTACACCGGAATGGGCGGCACGGTCGAGTCGTTCGCGGAGAGCGACTTCCGCGACCATCTGCGGGGCGCGCTGCTGTGGACCACCCGGCTCTCGCGCGCCGACTGCAAGGCGACCATCGACGCCAACTACGCGGCGGTGCGCGTCACTCAGCCGAACCAGCCCGGTCAGCAGGACCAGATCGGCGAGCCGCACGGCATGGTCGTGGCGCCCGACGGACGGGTGCTGTACATCGGCCGGGGCGGCGGCGTGAACGGCGCTCCGGTCGTCACCGACTGGAACAGCCCCGATATCGGCAAGGGCATCGGCCAGATCCACATCTACGACCCCGCGACGAAGAAGGTGACGCTCGCGGGCGCGCTGACCGTCTTCGGCAACAAGGGCGGCGGCGACGAACTGACCAAGGTCGAGGAGGGGTTGCTCGGCATCGAGCTGGACCCCGGCTTCGAGTCCAACGGCTGGGTGTATCTGCACTACACCCCGCACTCCGGCCTCGACCGCGACAAGCAGATCGCCGAACGCCGCGTCTCCCGCTTCACGTTGGACCGCGCGACGAACAAGCTGGACCTGGCCTCGGAGAAGGTCCTGCTCAAGTGGCCCGTGCAGGTGCACAGTTGCTGCCACGCGGGCGGCGGGATGGCCTGGGACTCCAAGGGCAACCTCTACATCGCCACCGGTGACAACAACTCGTCCGGATTCAGCGACGGTTACTCGGGCAACAACCCGCAGCCCAATTACAAGGGCCTGTCCTTCGCCGACGCCCGCCGCACGGCGGGCAACACGAACAACCTCAACGGCAAGATCCTGCGCATCCACCCGGAGCCGGACGGCACGTACACCCTGCCCGAGGGCAACCTCTTCACCGGCAAGGAGCAGGACGAGGGCGGCGGCAAGACCCGCGGCGAGATCTACGTGATGGGCGTCCGCAACCCGGCGCGGATCTCCGTCGACAAGAAGACCGACATCCTCTACGCGGGCTGGGTCGGCCCCGACGCGGGCGCGCCGAGCACCACGTGGGGTCCGGCGAAGTACGACACGTTCGCCGCGATCACCAAGGCGGGCAACCACGGCTGGCCGTTCTGCATGGGCAACAAGCAGCCCTACCGCGACCGCAATCTGCCGGACCCGACGAAGCCGCTGGGCTGGTACGACTGCAACGCCCCGAAGAACGAGTCCCCGAACAACGACGGCCTGGTGAACCTTCCGCCCATCACCGGCAACACCATCTGGTACTCCCCGCAGGGCGGCGCCCCCGACTTCCCGCGCAACGCGGCGGGCGTGCCGAGCTACAAGAACGAGGAGGCCACCTACCTCCTGCCGTGGCTCAAGGGTGGCGGCCAGGCCACGATGGACGGCCCGGTCTACCGCTACGACGCGGCGACGGCGGGTGCGGAGGCATGGCCGCAGTACTGGGACGGCACGTGGTTCGTCGGTGACTTCTACGATGCCGACAACCCGCGCCACGCCGTGCTCACCGACCCGAAGACCGTCGGCAAGGGCGGTCTGCCCGTCACGGCGGAGTCGCTCAAGAAGATCATCCCGGTCGGTCAGGGCGGCATCCGCAACCTCATGGACTGGAAGTTCGCGCCGGACGGTTCGCTCTACGTCCTGGACTACGGCCGCGGCTTCTTCACCTCCGACCCCCAGTCCGCGCTGTGGCGCGTGACGTACACCGGCGGCGCGGCCACTCCCGCCGCGAAGGATCTGGCCAGGAAGGCGGCACAGTGAGACATCGACCTCTCCGCCTGTACACCGCGCTGGTGGGCGCGCTGTTACTGATGCTGGGGCTCACCTCGACGACCGCGTACGGACGTGACGGCGATCGCGCGGCTGCGGCGGCGCAAGTCCTGACGTGGACGACGAGTTCACGCACCGACCAGTACACGAGTTTCCCGACGACGGCGGTGGCCGGTCCGGCGACCCTCGTCTTCGAGAACAGCGCCGCGACCGGCAACGACATCGGCATGCCGCACACGCTGACATTCGACGTGTCGGACCCCGAGTACAACCACGACGTCCCGGTCAACATCCTGGCCAACCCCGGTGACGACAGCGGCGGCAGGCACACCGTCGACGTGACGCTGACGCCCGGCCGCTACCGCTACTTCTGCAGCATCCCCGGCCACGGCCAGATGCAGGGCATCCTGACGGTGACCGAGCCCGGCAGTGACGACACCACGGCGCCCACGGCCTCGGCGAAGGTCGAGGGACAGAAGAACGCCGACGGCGCCTACGTCGGCTCGGCCACAGTGACGGTGTCCGCGTCCGACGACGCGTCCGGCGTGAAGTCGATCGAGTACGCGGTCGGCGAGGACGGCCCGTGGCAGGTGTACACCGCGCCGGTCGTCGTCGACCAGGTCGGCTCGCACACCCTGCGCTACCGAGCCACCGACCAGGCGGGCAACGTGGCGGACGCGAAGTCCGTGACCTTCAGCGTGGTCGCCCCGCCGACCGACGACACCACGGCACCGGAGACATCCGCGACGGTGAGCGGCGAGAAGGACGCGAACGGCAATTATCTGACGATGGCGACGGTCACCGTGAGCGCCTCGGACACCGGCTCGGGCGTCAACACCATCGAGTACGCGCTCGGCGCGGACGGTGCCTGGCAGCCGTACACCGCGCCGGTGATGGTGCACGCGGTGGGTACGCACACCGTGCGCTACCGGGCGACCGACAAGGCGGGCAACGCGGCGGCTGCGAAGTCCGTGGCGTTCACCGTGGTGGCTCCGCCCGCGCAGGACACGACGGCGCCGGAGACCTCCGCCGTGCTGAGCGGGACGAGGAATTCCAACGGCGCGTACGTCACGAGCGCCAAGGTGACGATCAACGCCTCGGACTCCGCGTCCGGGGTGGCCCGTGTCGAGTACTCGCTCGACGGGGGCGCGTATCTGGAGTACTCGGCGCCTGTGGTCGTGGACCGGCTCGGCTTCCACACACTCGCCTACCGGGCGACGGACAAGGCGGCCAACACCTCCGCCGCCAAGAACGTCACCTTCACCATCGCGCAGGGCGGTGGCGTCCCGGCGCCGGCCTGCCCCGAGTACGACGAGCGGCTGACGGTCATCGTGGGCACCGTCGACTCGGGTGTGCCGAACCGGATGACCCGCAGCCGGTGCACGATCAACGAGCTGATCGAGGACGAGAAGGACTGGTCGTCGCAGGCCCTGTTCCTCAAGCACGTCGACACCGTGCTCGACGGGCTCCTGGCCGACAGTGTCATCGACCAGCGCGAGTTCAACAAGATCACCAAGGCCGCCAAGCAGTCGAAGATCGGCAAGCCGGGTCAGACCGAGGGCTACCGCGACCTGTTCGACGGCACGGAGTCGTCCCTGTCCAAGTGGGAGCAGGTCGGCGGCGGGCACTTCACCCTCACCGGCGACGGCGCCATCACCAGCAGCACGACCGTGCAGGGCATGGGCATGTTGTGGTTCCCGGAGCGCAAGTACGGCGACTTCTCGCTGAAGCTCCGCTTCCGCGACGACGCCCCGGGCACGGGCAACGCCAACGGCGGTGTCTTCATCCGCTTCCCCAACGTCCACAACCACCCGGAGGAGTCCCGCCCCGAGTGGGTCGCCATCAACTACGGCCACGAGATCCAGATCCTCGACAGCCCGACCGGCGACATGTACAAGACCGGCTCGGTCTACGGCTTCGACCGCGTGGGCCTCGGCGGCGCGGGCGTCACCCCCAAGGGCACCTGGAACGACTACGAGATCCGCGCGGAGGGCCAGCACTTCACGGTCCTGCGCAACGGCGTCGTCATCAACGAGTTCGACAACGTCGGCGGCCAGGTCTTCACCCCGCCGCGTGCGGGTGACCCGGGCACGGACGGGCGCCGCTACGCGACGGGCTACATCGGGCTTCAGGTGCACAGCACGTCGGACGTGATCTCCTACCGGGACATCCGGATCAAGGAGTTGTAGGCGACGGAACCGTGGGCCCCTCACCGCTTCGGCGGTGGGGGGCTTCTCGTTTCCCGGCCCACCCCCCGAAGGGCGCCTTTGACACCCATAGGAACTTGGGTCCGATTTATCCGGGTAGACATCCGCCTGGGTTGAAGCTGTAATCAGGGCCGGGGGGATCTTTGCCATGGGCGTAGCGAAACGGGGTTCACCCCCCGTGCAGGTAGACCAGAAAAGCCTGCATGCGTGATTACTCGTAACGCCATTGCGTGGCATCGGGCCACCCGGAAATTCTCGCCGGGGAGGCATCTTCCAGCGCACCGACTCCTCCTCGCCTTCACCTTTCTGTTCATATTTCTGTTCACCTATCTGGAGAACCGTGTATGTCTCAGTTCCGAAGAAGCACCCAGGTCTCGGCCCTCATCGGGGCCGTGGGTCTGAGCCTGTTCGGCTCCCCCGCCCAGGCCCTGGAAGGCCCGGCCGCCGACGCGAGTCAGAACTTCACCGCCCGCATCGTCGTCGGTGACTCCGAGCACTCCTGCTCCGGGGTTCTCGTCTCCCAGCGCTGGGTCCTCACCTCGGGTTCCTGTTTCGACCCCACCGGCCACCCCGCGGCCGGCGCGCCCGCTGCCACCACCACAGTCACCGTCGGCCGCACCGACCTGAACCAGACCTCGACCGGCGCCGTACGCACCGCGATCGAGCTCGTGCCCGCGCCCGACCGCGATCTCGTCCTGGTAAAGCTCAACACCGGTGTCGCAGGCGTGAAGCCGGTCTCCCTGGCCACCACGCCGGTTTCGGCCGACGAGGCCGTCACGGCCGCCGGTTTCGGCCGGACGAAGACCACCTGGGTCCCCGACACCCTGCACAGCGGCGCGTTCACCGCCGCCGGGGACAGTTCCACGGACATCGCGCTGACCCCGGCGGGCGACGCGTTGATCTGCCAGGGCGACGCCGGTGGTCCGGTCCTGCGCACCAACGGCCAGACGCAGGAACTGGTCGGTGTGGCCAGCAGGTCCTGGCAGGGCGGCTGCCTGGGCACCCCCGCCACCGAAACGCGCACGAGCGCCGTCGCCACCCGCGTCGACGACGTACGCGCCTGGATCACCGGCATCGTCACTCCGGTGCCGGGCGACATGAACGGCGACAACAAGCCCGACCTCGTCGCCATCGACAACACCGGGAAGCTCTTCCTCTACCCCGGCACCGGCACCGGCGCTCTGGGAGCACGGCTGCAGATCGGCTCCGGAGGCTGGTCCGGCGCCTCGGTGACGCACCGCGGCGACTGGAACGGTGACGGGATGGAAGACATCGTCGCCGTCGTCGGCGGCGAACTGCGCGTCTACCCCAACCGCGGCGACGGCACGCTCGGGGCGGCGATCAAGATCGGCACTCTGCCCACCACCGCCCGCATCGTCGGCATCGGCGACACCACGCTCGACGGCAAGCCCGATCTGCTCGCCACCTACGACGACAAGCTGTACCGGTACCCGGGCACGTCCGGCACGACCCCGTCCGTGGGCGCACCCGTCGCCATCGGCAGCAGCGGCTGGAATGTCATGACCCTGACTGCTCACGGCGACGCCGACAAGGACGGCCGCGTCGACCTCCTCGCCCGGGACACCCGCGACGGCATCCTCTACAACTACCTCGGCCAGCCCAACGGCACCTTCAGCGACCGCACCGAGTTCGGCCACGGCTACACCGTCACCAACCGGCCGCTGATCGCCGGTGCCGCCGACGCCGACCGCAACGGAGTCGCCGACATGTGGGCCACCGCGGGCGACGGCACCCTGAAGTTCTACAAGGGCGGTTCCGACATCCACGGCCCGATCGACGGTCCGAGCATCCAGGTCGGCAGCGGCGGCTGGGGCAGCATCACGTCCATCAGCTAGCCATCGGAATCAGCCTGCGGCGCACCCCTCGTGCCTCGCCGACCGCCCCCGTTCCCGTCACGCCCGGGAACGGGGGCGGTTCCTGCGCCGCACCTCAGCCCCGCCGCGCGCACGTCTTCTGTTCGGGCAGGTCCGCCACGATCCCGGACATCTCGCCGATCACGGCGTCCTTGTTCTTGATGCGCTCCGACAGCGCGATCTCGACCGCCGGAGTACGTCCGTAGGTCAGCACCGTCTTCGTGCCGTCGTGGGTGTTCGCCGCGTTCACGACCCAGTCGACCCCGTTTACCGACGAACAGGGGGCCGAATCCGGGACGTTCGAGATTTTTCCGCAGCGGAGGATCACATCTCCCTCTCCCCAGACGGCCGTTCCCTTCACGTCGGAGTCGGTGCGCTCGCGGCCGCCCAGTTTCTGCGGGGACTTGTTCACCAGGGTGGTGCAGGCGGTGCTTTCACCTCCCGGAACCGCCGACACGTTGTAGGAGCGCGAGGTCAACCCGCACGCCGCGAGGGTGGCGGCGCACGCTGCGATCGCACCGGCCTGTGCCAGGCGTCGGCCAGAGGTCGTCTTCATGAGTAATCCCTTGTCCAGGAAGCGTGGTTACCCGGTGGGCGGGTCAGTCCTCGCGGATGCTGAGCAGGTCGCCGGGCTGGCAGTTCAGTTCGCGGCAGATCGCGGTGAGGGTGGAGAAGCGGATCGCCTTCGCGCGGTCGTTCTTGAGGACGGAGAGGTTGACGACCGTCACGTCGACCCTGGCCGCCAGTTGGGACAGGGTCATGCCGCGCTCGGCCAGCAGCCGGTCCAGGTGGACCTTGACCCGGTGTTCGTCCTCCGGTGGCATCAGACAAGTCCCTCGGTATCGGCGCGGAGTTTCGTGCCCTGCCGGAAGACCTCGCCCAGGGCGAGGACGAGGAGGGCGAGCAGGACGTACTTGCCGGAGAAGGTGAGGGCGAAGGGAACCTCGTCGGACACGCCGCCGGCGCGCAGCAGGAGCGCCGTGGTCAGCGCCGGCAGTACGGGAGAGAGGACGGCCTGCACCAGAACCGTGAGCCCTATGGTGCTCAGCCGACGGGCGTTCTTCGGCACGAAGACATCGCCACCCCTCAGGGTCCTGGCCATCCGGAAGAGGAGAACCAGGACGATCAGCAGGAGCAGACTGCCGACGATCTCCGGCAGGGCGAGCAGCAGGCGCTGCCCGAAGTCGGGGTGCGTGAAGCCGAGTTCGGCCCGGTGGGTGCCGGTCAAGGTCATGCCCCAGTCAGCTGCGGCGGCCTTCGGCGTGCCGGGCACCCGGGTCGTGGCCTCCAGCTCGACGTCACGGGTCTCGATGGGGTCGATCAGGCCGACCACCCCGAGGACCGGGAGCAGCACTCCGAAGACACCGACGAGTAAAACGGCCAGGCCCAGAACGGCCTCCAGCAGTCGGTTGTCGGTCCGGTTCCACCAGGACTTCGCACCCACGGTTCCCCCCGTAGCTCAAGGTCTGCATATCGCTTATCGATACTATCGATAAGCGATATGCAGACTGTCAAGGCTTCGCCTTCGGACGCTCGGAACCCGACACCGGTCGCGATCAGTAGAGGAAGGGCGGGACGGGGAGTTTCTGACGGTCAGTCAGGATCAAGTCCGCCCCTTGAGAACGTCCCATCAGCCACGCCAGAAGCGAACCGCGCCTCCCGTGGATCTCAAGCGCCGGACCTGTCGCACGCACGCTGTGCCAGACGCCGGTGTCGGTCGCGTGCAGACGCAGGGAAGGGGCGTTCTCACGGCGATCGAAGGAGGCGACCACCCGGCCGAGCATGTCGTCGACGAAATCGGCCGGCCACTGCTCGGGCGGGTAACCGGCGTTCAGATCGACGTGGTGCACCAGCACCTCGCACAGCCGCGAATCGGCTGCCCGGGCGGCGCGATGGACCTGTCCGGCGGTCCAGCGCACTTCCCGGTCCCACGCCGTCAACGGCATCCTGCGGTACTCTTCCGCGAACCGGGCAGCACTCTCACGCACGTCCGCCACCAGCTCACCGGCGCCTCGCCCCGCCCCCGCTTCGATCTCCTCGGCCCGGACCGCAAGGCTCGCGTACTCCGGCGTCTCGACCCCGGTCCTGGCCCAGCGCAAGAGCCGACGGCCACCATCGGCGTTGCGGGCGAGGTGGGTCAGGACATGGCCACGCGACCACTCCGGCAACAGCGACGGCGCCCGTACGTCGGCGTCGGTGAACCGGCTCGCCGTCAGGAGAACCCGCTCGGTCGCGGCGCTGATCTGTTCGAGGGTCGCCGCGGGGTCGAATCCCGCATCGATCTCATCCGCCATGCCACTGCCTCCCCGCACCGCCCGATCAGCATGCGCCTTCACGCCTCCAACCGCCGTGGCAGGCACGGAGTCGGCCAGGTCCGGTTCCATCGCCACGTCGACCAGGTCACCGCGTCCGCGAACGGCCCCGCCCGTTCCCCGAGCATCGCCAGGACCTCACCGCGTGCCGCGTCGACGGCGCGGTGGTCGGCGTCAGTGACGAGGCCGAGCCTGCGGGCGTGGGCGTACTCGTCCTCGTCCTTCCATTCCCAGTGGGCGAGGTCGGCGGTGACGAGGAGGTCCACGGCGAGGTCGAAGGTGTCGAATCCGTCGGGGGTGCGGAGCATGGGGCGTTCGAAGTTCACGTACCAGTTCCGCAGCCCGGCACCTGTGTAGAAGGCGTTGACGCTGAACCAGGATGTGGACGGCTTCCAGGCCCGCAGCTCGGTCTCCCGCCAGCGGCCGGGGCTCTGCTCCCAAGTCCCGGTCGCCAGAGCGTCGAAGGCTGCGGTGCGCTTCGAACGATCATCCTCCGCAAGGGACTTGGCGTACAGCGCGGGCCACCGGGTCTCCGCTCCCGGCGCGCAGGCCGTTTCCAGGGCGTCGCCGGTATCGGTGAGGACCCGTAACGCGTGCTCGCTCCATACGTGGCGGACCTGGCCGCTGTGGTGTACGTCCCGTCGTACGACCGTCCGGCCGGGCCGGAAAGCGCTGCTCAAGGGGCTTCTCCTTCCGCGCCGTAATAGCCATGACGCAACCGGAACCGCATGGGATCGGTGCCGCTCGCCCGGATGTGCTCGACGATCGTCGATCTCAGCGGCTCGGGCAATCCCCTGCCGTGTTCCTTGGTCCACTCGACGGAGCCGAAGAGCTGGGCGGCGCCGTCGAGTTGAGCCGGGCTCGGGGTCTGGGCCACCAGTGCGGCGATGACGTGGTCGGGGTGTTCGGCGAGCAACTGCCGCTGCACCGTCAGGTCGTACCACATCAGGCCGCCGGTCGACTCCCTGGCGGCTGTCCCCGCCCAGGCCAGCAGGGCGCGAGCCCGCTCGATCCCCTCGGGGTAGTGGTGGCGGGTCAGAGCGGCGAGTCGGTCCTCAGCGTCTGGCGCTCTGTCCGGCGAGGCTTCGCGACCTGGCAGTCGGGCCACGTCCTCGGCCGCATCGGAGAGGCCGGGCGGCGCCGCATGTACCCAACGCATCCGGCGCCGTTCGCTCTCGGCCCGCTGAGCAGCCAACTCCGCCTGGGCATCCCGCGATCCGGTCAGGCCGCGCTCGGCGAGCCATTCAGTGAGCGCCGGACCGTCCCGCAGGTCGGCGTCGAACGCGCCGACGCTCCGAAGGCCGGTTTGGTGGTGAAGCGTCCAGCAGGCGATCTGCTCGCCATCCGAGTCGTACACCATGATCGTCGGTCGGCCCGCACACCGGCACCGGTCCCCGGTCCCGCCGTCCACGATGGCCAGCCGCCGGGCCAGGTCGGCGATCTCCGCACCGGTCACCACGGTCCGCGCCCGGTCGGCGACGTCCACCTCGTCGGGGGATGCCTCGACGATCACGACGTGCTCCGCGCGGTTCAGCACTTCCAGCAACCGCGCCGTTGTCGGTGCGTCCTGGGCCGCGGCGTCGTACCAGTCGAAGAACATGCCCGCGAGGGTATCGAGCGGTCCGCCGCAGGCGGTTCAGCCGAGGAGTTCCCGCACGCGGTCGCAGATCCGTTCCACCTGCGCCGGGTCCGGGAAGCAGCCCGCCTTGCCCATCGCCAACTGGAGTTCTGGACCTGAGGCGTTGAACCGGGTCATCGTTTCGCGGTCCACAGGCTGGACGACGAAATGGATGTGCCCTGGCACGCCGCCGCTGTGCGACCACAGGCACACATAGACCTGCTCCGGAGCGGTCGCCTCGGTGACGGCGGCGCTCACTCGTCGCAGCAGAGTCCCCAGTTCAGCGGCTTCCCGCGAGGTCAACTCGGCGACGTGCAGCACATGCCGAAGCGGCTTGACCACGAACGTCCCCAACCCCAGCGGTCCGACGCAGTGTTCGACAACCCACCTGTCGTCACGCAGTACTTGGCCGCCGGGCAGTGGGGCCGTCCCAGCCGTGAGCGCGCAGGCCAGACAGCTCTCGGCGACATCGTCGGCTCCGCTCATGAACACTCCCTCGATTCCGAACAGCCGGACGACCGATCAACGAGGCAACCGGGCAACCGGGCAACCGGGCAACCACACGCTCACCATGACAGGCATCCGATCGCGGAAACCAGCCCCGCCCCATCGCATGATTCCGGCCACTCGAACCGCACCCCGTCCCCGGCAGAGGGCACGAACAGCCGTTTCCTCGACGCCTCGTGACTCGTTCCTGTCTCCCCGCACCGGGCCGAATACCGACGTCGGCCCTCCACTCGGTTGGCCCCGTCCCGCCCCCGCGACATAAAGTCGATCTTGGTCGGCCCGGGCAACCTTTTTGCAGGTCAGGGGCCATCACCACACGTGGAGCAGGGCGGCGCGACGGCAGTCGTGCGGGTCCCGCTCCCGTCCCCCCACAGAGAACAGTCACAAAGACCGGCACGTCACGACGACGGGTCGGTTCAGGAGGTCCAGCACATGTCCGATGTCGCCCCCCGCTTCCGCAGCCATGTGGAGGACATCCTCGAGGGCCTGCGGGACGAACCCTGCAGGGAAGCGCTCGTGCACGGTGGTCGCCGTATCACCGCCGGGGAGTTCCACGACCTCGTGCACCGGATGGCGTGGGCGCTTCAGGCGCAGGGAATCGAGCGGGGCCAGACGGTCACCCTGCTCAGCGGCAACCTGCCCGAGGCGATCGCGCTGCGGTACGCCGCGAATCTGATCGGCGCGCAGGTCAATCACCTCTACGGCAAGCTCTCGGCGGACGTGCAGGCCGCCATCGTGCGTGACGTGGAGACCCGGGCGCTCGTGGTCGATCCCCGGATGAGCGGCCGAGCGGAGGAGATCGTCGAGGCCGTCGACGTGAAGTCGGTGCTCACCCTCGGACCGGCCGGTACCGCTCAGGACGCGCCCGGCGACCAGGACCTCCTCGCCCTGGCCGCCCTCCAGTCCCCCGAGCCCTTCCCCAGCCAGGCCGAGCCCGACGCCGTCTGCGCCATCCGGCACACCGGCGGCACCACCGGACACCCCAAGGGGATATGCACCACCTACCGGCAGGTGCAGGAGCTGCGTACCGCGCGTCCGGACGACGACGGCAGCACACCGCCCCGGCAGCTCATCGTCACCACCATCGCGCACGCGGCCGCCATGCTCGCCGACGGTGTGCTGGAGACCGGCGGCACCGTCGTCCTGCTCGACGACTTCGAGCCCGGCGAGGTGCTCGACACCATCGAGCGCGAGCGCATCTCCCACATGTGGCTGCTGCCGCCCCTGCTGTACCAGCTCCTGGACCACGCACACATGGAGCGCACCGACACCTCTTCGCTGCGCCAGGTGGTGTACGGCGGCTGCCAGGCGTCCCCCACCCGGATCGCCGAGGCGGTACGGCGCCTGGGTCCGGTACTGATGCAGGGCTACGGCCAGAACGAGGCCGGGATCATCAGCATCCTCTCCCCCGCCGATCACGACCCGGACCGCCCCGAGCGGCTGCGCACCGCGGGTCGGATCGTGCCCGGCGTGGACGTGGAGATCCGCGACGAGGACGGCAACGCACTGCCCAACGGGGAGCACGGCGAGATCTGCGTCCGCTCCGCCATGGCGATGGAGGGCTACTGGAAGCAGCCCGAGCTGACCGCCGAGGTCCTGAAGGACGGCTGGCTGCACACCGGTGACATCGGCTTCCGCGACGACGACGGCTACCTCACCGTCGTGGACCGCATCAAGGACATGATCGTCGTGGTCGGCGGCCATGTGTACACCACCGAGCTCGAAGACCTGCTCAACAGCCACCCGGACGTCCGGCAGAGCGCGGTGTTCGGCGTCCGCGACGAGGACCGCATGGAGCAGGTCCACGCCGCCGTGCTGCTCGCCCCCGGCGCCACCACCGGCGCGGACGAGCTGCGCGCGATGGTCCGGGCGGCGCGCGGCGCGATGTACGAGCCCGCCCGCATCACCTTCCCGTCCGAGCTGCCCCTGACCGACGTGGACAAGCCCGACAAGAAGGAACTGCGCCGCCGCGCCACCGCCCCGACGGACTGACACCCGGACCCCGGTCCGAGCCGCCCCGCGCCGCCCACACGGTGCGGGGCGGCCCCATGTCCACTGCCTGGCAAGGGGCTTGGGACGACACGGACGTCAACACCCGCTTACACAACCGCATTCAGGCAACAGCGGCCAACAACCTGCTCGTCTCGGTCATGGAACCGGTCGACGGCCGACTACGTCGTGGCGAGGACCGCGTGACGCCGCCCCGACGCCCTGACGGAGAGACGAACGCGTGAGCCACTCATGACCACAAGCGGAATCGCTTATGTGTTTTATCGGGGGGCTGTTGCGCCGTTTGCTCTGTTTCCGGTCACCTGTTGGCTATTCTCTTGCGTTGCCGGGATCGATGGTTCGGGAATTTCCGTTCCGGCGAGAGGGGTTGCTCGTGCTGTTCGTGCACGGAGCTTCGGTGACGGCGGTGGTCCGCGGCAGTACTGGTGAGCCGGTGGTGTTGATCTCGGAACAGCCGTTTCCGGGGGCTACCGGGTCACACCGGACGGATTTGATCAATACTGATTTGGCCAATGCGGCCCGCGCCGTTCTGGACGCGGCGGAATTCCGCGTGTTCGAGAGAGTGACGGCGGGGTGGGGGACGGGAGTTCCCGACAGGTTCGTGACTATGGACGGGGATGTCCTGTCCGTGTTCGAGGTGCGGGTCGACTGACGATTCGGCCTGCCACGCACTCACAAGCGAAAACGTTCCCCGCATGACGGCGCCGCCCGCCACCGGTCCTTCCGGTGGCGGGCGGCGCGGGCCTTCTCCGGACTACCGGCGCCAGCGCGGGAAGCAGTCCCGGTAGTTGTCGTAGCGGTCCCAGCCGTTGCGGTGGTCGCAGTGACGGCGCCAGTCGTCGTAGCGGCGGCAGTCGCGGCCGTTGTAGTGGTAACGACCGTGGCGGTAGTCGTCGTTCCGCCAGTGGTCGTGGTTCTGCGCGGGCAGCGTGCGGTACGCCGATGCCACCGGGGTCGAGGCGGCGGAGATCGGAGCGGCGGCCGCCTGCGTCGAGAGCGGCACCACGACAACGCCGGCCGTCAAGACTGCTCCGGCCACCGCCTTAGCGAAGGTCTTCACCTAAATTCCTTTCGGACATCAGGGTTTCGGGTTCGGCCCTGTTGATGCGGCTGACGCTACATCACCTTTCTCGCGCCTCAGGCAAGTCTCACGAGCGCCCGCTTTTCGCGCGGTGCTTTGACGTGAGTACGGAATCAGCAGCTCAGCGCCGGGTTCGAGGGAATTGCCTCCACACCCCTGACGATTCGACACCGAGCGTCCGAGCAGGTGAATTTACGGAAGCCCCGCCTGCTTCACCGCAGCTGACCAACGGTGATCGCCGACGTGAATACGGCCACTTCATCGCCCCGCCTATCGCGGAGTATCGCATCGAGAAAACAAATGGTCGCCGACAGGAGGGCGCGCCGATATCGCCCTATGCATTTCGAGGTACGCCCACGGTCGCCCGACGGCCCGTCACTTCCGTTGCCTCCCAGGCGAACCGCGCCAGCCCCAGCGACCGACGTGTCGGCGTGGCGGAGGCACCCCCACGACCTCCCGCCCCCACCCACACCGCCTCCCACCACCCAAGGGAACAGAGTGTCTATTTTGAAACTATGTCCGATATAGAGGATTTGCACTGTCAGATCCCTTTCGGCTACTGTCCGACGCCTCCGGACGAAACGTCCAGAGACTCTGGACAGCGAGTTGGCTGTATCACTGCGCGTTCCCTTCTCGCAGGCTCGCCGTTCAGACCCCTGTGACCGGGCTCCTTATGGCCCGGTCACAGGGGAAGCAGGGCCGCGAACCGGTTCGTCCGCCGCTGTCCGCCGGCTCGCCCGCTACCCCCTGGGCGAGCCGGCGCGGCGGCGGACACCAGGGAGCGGAGTGACAGGACAGGCGGGGTCGCCCATACGTCCCCAACGCGCCAACTCCTTTCACATACAGATCCGTTCAACGATGAAAGGTGCATCCAGATGAACATCGACCAGCTCGAGGCCGAGACCGCCGAACTGCTTCCGTCCCGCGAGGCGCTGGGCCGGTTCTCGTTCAACCTCACCAAGCTGACGAGCGTGACCAAGAAGGTCGCGACCATCGACGCCCACAACGAGTCCGCCGCGGTGAACCAGTACTCGCCGCTCGCCGTGGCCCAGTCCTCGGCCGCTCAGGGCATCAGCGTCCACCAGTAACAAGCCGGGCGGTGCGAGGAAACGGATCTGCCCGGCCCGTCCTCGCACCGCCCTCCCGAGTGCTGCTCGACAGCAGCGGGCTCTGCCCCTGCGTAAACGGTTCTCCTTCGCGCCTGCCCACGGGTACGGCCGCGGAGGAGAACCGTTCGGGCATCACCCCCCGGGCGCGGAGTACCGGCTCACGCGCCCCATCGACTTCCCCCGCAGTGGAGATCACCATGACGCCGTCCGGAGACGACCCGCTCATGGGCAGGGTGCGGGTACCCGCTCCCCGTCCCGGCCCGGACCATATCCAGGACCGGAACGAGGGCCACAGCGAGGACCGGGACGACGAGCAGGACCAGAGCCTGAACCACGGCCAGGGGTTCGCGGCGGAGCCGTCGGACCCGACCGTGACGACGCCGACGGCGCCGACGGCGGACCCGGCGCCCGACCCCGACACCGCCGCCCTCCATGTCCCCCACCCCAGTCCGGGTCTCGAACTGCTCGGTGAATACCGGGGATCGGGGTTCACCGAGCGCAAGTACATGGTGCGGCGGGCGGACGGCCAGATGCTGATGCTGTCCAGGCTGCTGTACCTGGTCGTCGGGTCCGTCGACGGTGTGCGCACCGCCGAGGCCGTGTCCCACCGGGTCAGTGGCCGCTACGGCGCCGAGGTCACCGCGCAGAACGTCATGTATCTGGTGGAGCGGCGGCTCACCCCGCTCGGGGTCACCCTTCCCGCCCCCGGCCAGGAGCAGGAGACGAAGCTTCCGCGCTCCGATCTGATGCTGGCGCTGCGCGGCCACCGGGTGATCTTCCGCGAGGAACAAGTGGCGCGGATCGCCTCCGCGTTGGCGTGGCTGCACTGGCCGCCGATGGTGGCGCTGATGCTGGCCGGGGTGGCCGCGGTCGACGTCTGGCTGTTCGCCGTCCACGGCGCGATCACCCCGCTGCTGCGGGTCCTGGAGCAGCCGGTGTGGATGATCACGCTGTTCGTGCTGACCGTGGCATCGCTGCTCTTCCACGAGTTCGGGCACGCCTCGGCCTGCCGCTACAGCGGCGCGGCACCGGGGAAGATCGGCTGCGGCATCTTCCTGATCTGGCCGTCGATGTACACGGACGTGACCGACGTGTACCGGGCGGGCCGGGCCGGCCGGCTGCGCACCGGCCTGGGCGGGGTGTACTTCAACGCCGTCTTCATGCTGGTGCTGGCGGCCGGGTACGCCCTGACCGGACAGCCCGTCTTCCTCGCGGCCCTCTACCTCACCCACTTCGAGGTCCTCGAACAGCTGATGCCGATCGTCCGGCTGGACGGCTACTACATCCTGGGGGACCTCGCGGGCGTGCCCGACCTGTTCGGCAGGATCAAGCCGGTCCTGCTGGACATGGTGCCGGGCCGCCGTCGTCGTACGGCCGCCGGGGCCCACGATCTCAACCGCCCCGCGCGGATCACGGTCACCGCCTGGGTTCTGGCGGTGATCCCGGTGCTGGCCGCCGAGACCGCGTACGTCCTGTGGAACCTGCCCCGGCTGCTGACCACCGCGGTACGCAGTCTCGCCCACCAGTGCGACGGCACGTACGCGGCCTTCGCCGACGGTCGTCCGGGCGCCGGGGTCGTGGGTGTCATCGGCACGCTGATGCTGCTGTGCCCGTTGGCCGGCGGCATCTATCTGGCCTGCCGGATCGGCGTCCGTCTGGCGCGAGCCGCGCTCCGTTCGACCCGGGACCGGCCCACGAAGCGCCTGGTCCTGGCGGCCGCGGTCGGCGTGGGCATCCTCGGTCTGACGTTCGCGTGGTGGCAGGGGCTCACCCCCCGGCCGCTCCCGGCGGCGGCACCGGTCACGCCCGTCCTGCAACCGGCCCCGCCCACAACCCGGCCCCCGCAGCCGACGCCCGAGCCCTCCAGCTCCCCTTCACCCTCCGTGTCGCGGCCGACGGCCACCCCTTCCGCCGTACGTCCGCTGCCCCGCCGTACGTCCGTCGCCCCCAGCCGCCCCGCGCGGCGCGCCGTACCGCCGGTCACCGCGACCGCGACGCCGGACGAGCCGCCGCGCTCCGCCTCGGCCCGTCCCACGACCGCGCCGCCGGAGCAACCCTCGCCGTCCTCCTCGGACGAGCCGGACCCCTCCGAGTCCGAGTCCGCGTCGGCGCCGCCCCTTCCGACCACCGTCCCGCCCACGTCCGCCCCGGCGAGCCCGACCGAGCCCACGGACGGACACCGCCCCCACCACAGGAGCCAGTCATGAAACATCGCAAGCCACACACCGGCCTTCTCAGGAGCCGGATGGCCGGAATCGGCGTGGCGGCCACCGCCGCGCTGGCCGCCACCGCCACCGTTCCCGCCACCGCCGTCACCCTCCCGACCGCGCCCACCGCCCCGAGCGGCGCGGCCGGCCGGGCGGCGGTCGCGGTGGACATCGCCAACTCCCGTGCCGACAGGACCCACATGTACGACTTCGACGAGAGTTTCCGTATCCACGAGTACGGCCCGACGGTCGCCGTCACCGCCAACAACCGTGCCACCGCCGTCTCGGCGGGCTGCTCGGCCGACGCCCCGTGCCGTTCGGTCGCGCTGTCCTTCCAGATCGTGACGACGGCGGGCAGCAACGCCCGGCTCATCAACGCCACCAACCTCAGCCGGGCGTTGAACGAGCACTGCGCGGGCTGCGAAACCCTGTCGGCGGCCTACCAGTTCGTGGTGGCCACTCCGCGCGAGTTCCATCTCAGCAACGCGTCGCGGTCCGAACTCGCCGGTATCGAGCGGCAGGTGGAGGCGCTGCGCACCTCGCGTCTGCCCATCGCCCGGATCAGGGAGCGGGCGGACGCGCTCGCGCAGCAGGTCAAGGTCATCCTCGACCGCGAGACGGCGCGTGCCCCGCGGGGCGACGCGCGTGATCCGCGCACCAACTTCGCGCCCACCGTGACCATGCACCGCCACATGCGCTGACCCCGGCCGGCCCGAGCGGGGCCCGGCGGCCGCGCACGCGGTGCCGGGCCCCGCGGCCCCCGGCGGAAACCGCCGTACCGCCGGACCGCCGGGCGGAAGTCGGCGCCCGCACCACCCGACCCGGAAGAGAAGTCAGGCTCCGCCCGTACGAGTTACCGGGCGACCGGCATGAAACCCGACACCGGAGACGTGACCCAGTGAGCCCACACCACCCCGAGCTGCGCGACCTCGCCATGGACCTCCTCTCGCAAGGGCGTCCCGCCAGGGAGATCGCGCAACGTCTGCGGATCTCGCCGCAGACCGTCTACCGCTGGCGCAGGACCCGCATCCCACGGCCCGAGGCGGCGCAGACCCGCAGCCGCATCGCGGAGTTGGAGCGGGAGATCCTCATGCACCGCAGGACGATCGAGGCCCTGAAAGACGCGATGCCCCCAAAAGGCGCTACGCGGTCGTTTCTCAAGTAGCCGCGCACGGACACCCGATCAGCAGACTCGTCGCTCTGCTCGGTGTCTCCGAGTCCGGCTACTACGCCTACCGGAAGCGACCGCCGTCACCCCGCGCCCTGCGCCACGCCTGGCTCACACAGCTGATTCTGACGATCCATCACGAGTCGGGCGCGTCCTACGGCTACCGCCGCATCCACCAGGAACTCCACGACCGCTACGGCGTCACGGTCAGCCACGGCACCGTCGAACATCTCATGCGTCAGGCCCGCATCCACGGCAGGACCGGCCGCACCGCCGCCCCCAACCCCTGACGGACAGGTATGAACACAGCAGCAGCCCCGCTCGGTACAGCGCACCCGTACCTCCCTGTTCACCCTGTGGCGGACACCGCCGGACCGCAGGCCCATCGCATCCGCCTCTACAGCGCGCTCGACACCCTGCGCGCCCCGCTCGGCGCCACCGACATCCAGGCCGTCTTCGACATCGCGGAACTGGACGCGGCCACCGTCCAGACGGTCATCGGCTGGATCACCGGCCCGCGCACCACGGGACCGTCGGCTACCCCGTTTCCTCCGCCCCTCCCTCCCCTCCCGCCTCTTCCCCCTCTTCCGCTCCCGCCGTCAGCAGGGATTCCACCAGGACCGCCACATGCCGTCGGTCCGCCGCGCTGAGCCGGCACACGCTCGCGATGAGGATCTCCACCTCGGGGTCGGCCTGTTCGGGCACCGACTCGTAGTAGAGGCTGACGCCCGCCGCCTCGGCCGCCGCGCGCCGCAGCGGCTCCACCGGGACGCCGAGGCCCCGGGCCAGACCCTCCAGCGTCGCCTCCTGGGGCATCCGCGCGAGCCGGGGCGCCGTCGCCAGGTGATGCACCGTGGAGCGTGAGATGCCTCCGCGCCGGGCCACATCGCCATAGGACCAGCCAAACCGATCCAACCTACTCCTGATCAGCTCCCGCAGCGAACTCGACACCACCGGCACATCCCATCGGAGACACAACATCCACCTGCCTAAGACCCAACGACCCGCCCCCCGAAGTCGTTCTGCCCCGCACCCCGGTCGAGTGGTGCGGGCTTGACACTCCCGTCACCGCCAGGCCGCCACGACACGGTCCAGCTCCGCACGCAGCCCCCGGTCCCGTACGACGGGACGCATCCAGTCGACGTCCGTGGGCCTCAGCTGCCACAGCCCGTCCCGGTCCAGGGTCAGAAGCAGGCGCTCGGCGTGCACGGCCAGCCAGTCGTCGGCCCCGAGGTCACGGGCGAGGCGGAGCAGGCCGATCATGAGCGTGGGCGGGCGGCGGTCCTCCGGGATGTGGCCGAGGAGGGTGAGGGCGGCGGCGAGAGTCGTCTCGGTGTCGTGTCGGCGGGCTCCCCGCCACAGGTGGGTGGTCGAGGCTTCCTTCAGCAGGCTCTCCAGTCGCAGTTCGGCCGTTCCGCCGTTGTCCAGCGCGGGCGCCTCGCGGCGGAACCGGCTGGTGATGTGGTGGAGTTCGGCGTGGGAGACGTCCCGGCGGGCGGCCAGCCGGGCAAGACAGTCGGCCAGCACCAGCCAGGTCCGGGCGGCGACCTCTCCGGACCCGGTGTGCTGGGGCGACGTCAGGGCGTCCAGCAGGGCGACGGCGGTTTCGACCGGCAACTCGTCTGCCGCGTCGCGTAGATGACGGGCCACGAGGTCAGCGGCGAGGGCGCGGTCGTCGCCGTGGAGCGCGCGCAGGCCGACGAGGACATTCGGGTGGAGTCCGTGCGGTGTCCGAGGGTCCGGGCGGCAGATGAGGGCGATCAGGTCGTGGGCCGCGGACATGCCGCTGTCGCCGTCGAAGCGGTACGTGGTGAACGCGTCCGGTACACGGTCGAGCAGGGGTGCCACGGCCTGGAGCAGACACTGGAGGTCGGTGTCCCAGGTGAAGGCCGCGAGGGCGTGCAGGCGTGCGGAGAGCGGCTGTTGCTCGACGATGCGTGCGGTGCCCGTGGGTTTTTCACGGTGGATCAGGTCGAGCGCCCAGGCCGGGTCGAGGGCGGCGGGCTCGGTGCCGGGCAGGACGGCGAGGTCGCGGTCGCGGGCGGCGCGGGCGGCGGGCTGGACGCGGAGCGAGGTGATGAAGGAGGTCCAGGACGCCTCCCCGAACTGTGAACGCCACAGGTGGGTCTGACGTTGCCAGCGGTCCATGGTGGCGTCGCCGCCGACGATCCGGGAGAGCGGCAGGGGGTTTGCGGCCCGGGCGGCCAGGAGCAGCAGGTTCGCGGTGTACACCGCGTCCTGTCGGGTGCGGTGAGGCGGGCCCGGACGGTAGAGGACTCGGGTACGGCGGGAGTCGTCCTCGACGGTCCGCCGGAAGAGAAGGCCCAGTAACTCGACCAGTTCGGAACGGTGTTGGGGAGGCAGCGGCGCGAGCAACTCCCCCACGTTGGCCAGGGCTTCCGCGCGGTCGCTCAGCGGTACGTGGGAGAGCAGCGCGTGGAGACGGCCGTCGTCGGTGTCCTTGCCGTCGATCAGCAGGCAGTGCAGTTCGTCGGTGATCAGGCGGGCGAGGAGGTACTCCCCGAAGGTGGCGTGCAGGAATTCGTAGGACCGCAGCTCCGTGTGCGTGACCACCGCCTGGGACTCGTGGATGAAGAAGAAGCGGCCGAACAGCAGCGGGGAGGGCTCGGGAACGTCACCGCCGAGGAGGACGGCCATGTCGTCTTCCGCCTCGTGCGCGGTGATGCTCTGCTTGCGGCGGTTGAACATGCCGGCCGCGATGACGGACAGGCGTTGCAGCTCGCGCTCGACGGCTTCCGTCCGGGCCGGTTGTGCACCTTGATGCTTGCTGACCTGGCGGCGGACGAACTCCGCCAACAGCCTTTCGTACAGGCCGAGTCGGTCGATCCCGGCGTCCTCCTGCCGCGAGAGCGCGTTGTCCGAGGCGTCGTACAGGGCCAACATCATCAACAGGAGTGGCTGGGAAGCGAGTTCGCGGTACGGTCGGACCGCCTCCGGCGTGAGCGGGCGCAGGCCGGTGTCGAGGAAGTACCGGCGGTTCGTGGCGTTCCACGTCCGCAGCCAGTGCGCGACACGGGCATCGTCGAACGGTTCCAGGCGGATCACCGTGCTGGTAGGGGGAGTTCGGGCCTGGTCGGCCACGACCGTGCGGCTGGTGACGATCACGGCGGTGGGGCGGCCCTGGTCGGTCTCGTTGCGCTGAAAGTGTTCCACTCCCAGCAGGTAGTCGTAGTGGCGCTGTCGGTCGGCCTGGTCGGCGGCGGCCTGGAGCAGTTCGTCGAAACCGTCCAGGAGGACGAGCCGGACGACGCCGGAGTCGGGGCCCGTGGCCTCGGCCCAGGGAGTGCGGCGGCCCGTCGAGCGCCACAGCGCTTCCTCGATCTGGTCCCGGATGTCCAAGTCGGCAGGCAGATGGCGGAGTTCCACGCGCTGACAGAAGAACTCCGAGGCAGGGAGGCGGGCGGCGATCAGCTTCGTGAGGAGGGACTTGCCGCTACCGGGGTGGCCTAGGACCACCAGGGGGCCATGCGTGGCGTCATCGGTCAGCAGGTATGCCGCCAGGAACTCCGCGAGGTCGTCCCGCAGCGGCATACGGAGCCACCAGTCTTCGCGGGACAAGCCGTGGGAGCCGGTGTACGAGGCGACACGGAAGGCGGGGTCGACGTAACCGGCCCCGAGGGTGGGGATGCGCGGCCCCACCGCTTCGCCTGCCGCGAGGGGCGCGCGTAGGAGATGACGGTGGTGGTCGGGTGCCTTGGCGCCTCCGGCGAACCGTTCGAGCAGGTCCGCGAGACCGGTGAGCGCGGTGGGGAGAGTATGGCCGGTGGAGGCTGGCGGCTCGACGGCCTCGGGCGGGTCCTCGGGGTGGGAGGTGAGGCGCAACTCGGGGCAGTCCCAGAGGACATGGTCGAGCAGGGTCTCGTAGCGGCGCCAGGCGGTCCGGGCCAGGTCTCCGGGGTCGATGTCACGGGCGCCGGTTCCACGGACGAGGTCGGCCGCGTACGAGTAGGCCGTCTCGATCTCGTGGCGGCGATCGGCCGGGGTGCCCACCCTCATGGAGCCGAGGGTGACGTGCTCCAGCTCGGTCACGATGTCGGCGGTGGGCGCGCCGTCGCGCGTCGGGTCCAGCTCGGGCTCGTACACGATGCCGTACTGCGCGACGGCCTGGCAGAACGCGCTCACGAGGACGACCAGGTCGGCCGCGCAGAGCAGGGCGGTGCGGGCGGTGCCGCGGCTCGCCCGGACCCGCTCCGCGAACCCCTCCAGCACCGGGCGCAGGTCGGCTCCGGTGCCGCCGGTCAGCCGCAGCGGCTCCAGGATCTCTTCGGCCAGACCGTGGAAGGCCGGGCGTCCGCCGGCCAGGATCTCGACCGCCCCGGCGAAGTCGGGGGCGACCTCGACGGGGGGTGGCGGCGCGGCGGAAGGGGGTTTCCCGGGGCGCTGCCTCCCGGTCCGCGGTACGGGAACAGCGGCGACGTTCGCCTCGACCTCCTCCAGCCGCAGCCGCCACCAGCCCCGGTCGAAGGTCAGTCCGGCGGGCGGGCGAGGACCACTGCGCGTGCGGCAGTAATCCACCACGCCGAGCACGTCGTCCCAGGTGGGCGGTGTGGCCCGTCGGGCGTTGAGGAGAGCCGAGACCGCCGGCTCGCTGCGGTGCAGGGCCCGCGCCAGGTCGCTCTGCGGGACTCCGCAGCCACGGACCAGCCGCCGGAGCAGTCCGCAGAAGTCCGCCACCGCGCCGGATGTCTCCCCCACCGCACACCCCCGCTCTTCGGGCTGCTTCCGCGCGGACGACGGACCGGTGCGGTCCCGGCCTGCGTCAACGCCTGCACGGTTTCGCGTACTTCCGCGTTCCCGAACCGAACGTCCCCTTGTTGCCAAGGTCATTGGGACACGCCACGTGCCGCCGCATCAAGAAGGAGACAAGCCCATGTCCCGGCTTTGCGCCGAACTGCCCGCGCTGTTGCTGACCTTGACCCTCCTGAGCGCCTTCGTCGGAGTGGTGCTGCCCGCCGTGTGGTCCGCCCGGCCGGACCGTCGGCGGGACGCGGCGCGCGTGCTCGGGCAACTGCTGGCGGGCCTGGGACCGGCCGCACGGCACTCCGCTCCGCTCGCGCCGTCCCAGGGCTCGCTGTACACAGAAATCATGAGTGACGAGACCGCTGCCCAGCTGTACCACCCGGGGGACGTCGTTCCCGCCTCCGGGATCTACGAGTGCGACTGCGCCCGGGCGCACGAGTACAGCACCGACGTGAAGGGCCACCGCTTCCCGCCGCTGCGGCACGACTGCGGTGGACAGGGGTGGCGGCTCAAATCGGCCACCCCCTCGGGTGCCTGAGGCTCACGCCGAAGCCCGCGACCCGACCGCGTCCCGCGACCGCCCGGGGCGGGAAACCCGTCCCGGCCCTCAGCCCCGCACCCAGCCGCCCCTCGACCGCCTCACCCCCGCCCCGTCCCCGCCCGCTCCTGCGCCAGCGCGTACAGCTCCTTCGACGTCGTGATCAGCTCGCGCCGCTCCTCCCGCGACCCCACCATCGGCCGGGAGCCGTTGAGCGGTACCTGTGCGGTCTCGGGGAGGAACCTGACGGTCACGAGGCCGATGAGGCCCGCCAGCATCAGGTAGTACGCGGGCATCAGATCGTCGCCCGTGATGTCGACCAGCGCGGCGGTGACAAGCGGGGTCGTGCCGCCGAAGGCCGCGACGGCGAAGTTGAAGCCGATGCCCATGGCCGCGTAGCGGACGGCGGTGGGGAACAGGGCGGGCAGGGTGGCCGCGCTGGGGGCGGCGAAGCAGGCGAGCAGGGTGGCGAGGATCAGCACGCCGAGGATCGGCAGCCAGGTCCCGTGGGCCTTGATCAGCAGGAACGCCGGGATGGCGAGGATGATCATCGCGGCCGCGGCCCAGCCGTACAGCGGGCGTCGGCCCACCCGGTCGCTGAGGCGGCCGAGGAAGGTGATCAGGATGACGATCCACACCATGCCGATGAGCACGAGGACGTCGGCGGAACTACTGGAACGTTTCAGCGTCTCGGTCTGGTAGGTCGGCAGATAACCGGTGACCATGTAGTTGGTGACGTTGTAGAGCAGGACCAGGCCCATACAGATGAGCAGTCCGCGCCAGTGCCGCTGGATGATGTCCTTGAACTCGCTGCCCGCCGACTCCTGCGCCAGGCTCTTCTCGTGCTCGTCCAGCTGTTGCTGGAAGGCCGGGGACTCCTCCAGCTTGAGCCGCATATAGAGGCCGATCACACCGAGCGGCCCGGCGACCAGGAACGGGATGCGCCAGCCCCAGGAGAGCATCTGGGCGTCGGTGAGCCACAGGTTGAGCGCCGTCACCAGGGCCGAGCCGAGGGCGTAGCCGACGAAGGTGCCGAAGTCGAGCCAGCTGGAGAGGAAGCCGCGCCTGCGGTCGGGTGAGTACTCGGCGACGAACGTGGTCGCGCCGCCGTACTCCCCTCCGGTGGAGAAGCCCTGCACCATGCGGGCCACCAGGAGCAGGATCGGCGCGGCGATGCCGATCGAGGCGTAACCGGGGATGACGCCGATGGCGAAGGTGCCGAGGGCCATCATGATCATGGTGGTGGCCAGCACCTTCTGCCGCCCGAGCCGGTCGCCGAGCGGGCCGAAGAAGAGGCCGCCGAGGGGCCGTACGACGAACGCGGCGGCGAAGGTCGCGAACGAGGAGATGACCTGCGCGCCCGGGGAGGCGCCGGGGAAGAAGACCTTGCCGATGGTGGCGGCGAGATAGCTGTAGACGCCGAAGTCGAACCACTCCATGCAGTTGCCGAGCGCCGAGGCACCGACGGCCCGCTTCAGCAGGGGGCGCTCGACGACCTGGACGTCCTCCTTGCCGAAGGCGCCCCGGTTGCGGCGCAGTCTGCGGGTCAGCTCCTCACGGACCTGGTGCGGCAGCGCCATGACGGCCTGCGATGCCTTCGTTCCCGTCCTGTGCGGTCGTTGACCGTCGGACATCGCACCGCTCACGTGCCGCTCCCTTCACCGCCGGTACTGCCGTTGTGCGGGCACCCCGGCGGCACCGGGTCATTGCCCTGTGCCTCATCCTGGTGCCCTCGGCCGCACACGTCACACCGACAACAGGCACATGGGGGAACCGCACACTCGCGGGTGGGAAATGCCGGGCCTGACGCACATAGGTGATTCAGCCCCCGCCTCACCGCGCACCGGTCATGCAGCCCCACAGGCGATTAAGAAGTCGGGGCGCTCAATTCCATGACAGACGGCGGTTGGACTTCCGAATCTTGAAGGCGCAGGGTGGACCAGCCCCTATTTGTCTCGGGGCACCCCCTACGGCACCACCCGGAGAACACCCGATGAACCACGTCGCGGACCCCGCTCGCTACGACGGCACCATGCGCTACCGGCGCACCGGCCGCTCGGGGCTGGACCTCCCCCTGCTGTCCCTGGGCTACTGGCACAACTTCGGCGACGACCGCCCCTTCGAGTCCCAGCGCGAGATCGCGCTGCGCGCCTTCGACCTCGGGATCACCCACCACGACCTGGCGAACAACTACGGTCCGCCCTACGGCTCGGCGGAGATCAACTTCGGCCGGCTGATGAAGCAGGACCTCGCGCCGTACCGCGACGAGATGGTGATCTCCACCAAGGCGGGCTGGGACATGTGGCCCGGACCCTACGGTCAGGGCGGTGGCTCGCGGAAGTATGTGCTGGCCTCCCTGGACCAGTCGCTGAAGCGTATGGGCCTGGACTATGTGGACATCTTCTACTCCCACCGACTGGACGCCAGCACCCCGCTCGAGGAGACCATGGGGGCGCTCGACACGGCCGTCCGCCAGGGCAAGGCGCTCTATGTGGGCATCTCCTCCTACGACGCCGAGCGCACCCGGCAGGCCGCGGCCATCCTCCGCGAGCTGGGCACGCCGATGCTGATCCACCAGCCGTCGTACAGCATGCTCAACCGCTGGATCGAGACGGACGGCCTGCTGGAGGCGGCCGAGGAGGAGGGCTTCGGCGTCATCGGCTTCACGGCGCTGGCGCAGGGCCTGCTGACCGGCCGCTACCTCGACGGGGTGCCGCAGGACTCGCGGGCCGCGCAGGGCAAGTCCTTCGACCCGGCCTGGCTGACCGAGGAGATGCGGGGCCGGCTGCGCGCCCTGAACGACATCGCCGCCCGGCGCGGCCAGACCCTCGCCCAGATGGCGCTGGCCTGGGCGCTGCGGGACGAGCGGGTGACCTCGCTGGTCATCGGCGCCTCACGGGTGGAGCAGCTGGAGCAGAACGTGGCGGCGCTGGAGAACCTGGAGTTCACCGCCGAGGAGCTGGCCGAAATCGACAAGTACGCCACCGACGGCGGCGTCGACCTGTGGCGGGAGGCCCGGCTGGGCACCATGGGCGGCTGAGCCCCCCCCCTGACCCCTGGCTCCCGGCGTCCGGACGTTTTACCCTCCCCCTGTTTTCGGCAGTCGACCGACCTCCGAAACAGGGGGCAAAAGGCATATATACCACCTGACCAGGCCGTTTCCCCCCATGGCCGCGCACCGTCAAGATAAGGTGCCGGTAATGGCCACTTCAAGAAACAGTCAAGTCAGTCAGGGGGGTCGCCATGGGCGCCGCGCGCACGAGTAGGACACCACTGCCGGGAATCGGCGTCCGGTACGACCTCACCAGCAAGGAACGGCGCCGCCTCTCGGTGGTGGCCCACCGGGACGGGTCACGCACACTCAGCGCCTACCGCGAGGACGACCCCGACGCCTGCGCGCTCTCGGTCCAGCTGACCGGCGCGGAGGCGGACGCCCTCGCCGGGGCGCTGAAGCCGACGCACCACAGCCCGAGCCTGCTGTCCACGACCGAGCTGGGCCTGGTGGCGGAGCGGATCTCGCTGTCCTCGGTCTCGCACTGGAACGGACGGCTGCTCGGCGACACGCGGATGCGCACCGAGACCGGCGTGTCGATCGTGGCGGTGCTGCGCCGCGCGGACGCCATCCCCTCTCCCGGCCCCGGCTTCCGGCTGGCCGGCGGGGACACGCTCATCGTGATCGGCACCCGCGAGGGCGTCGACGCGGCCGCGGCCATCCTCGGCAGGGAGTGATCGGGATGCACTCCTCCGCGGTCTTCCTGATCGAATTCGGCGCCATCATCCTGGCCCTCGGGCTGCTCGGCCGCCTCGCCGCCCGGCTGCGCTTCTCGCCCATCCCCCTCTATCTGCTGGCGGGCCTCGCCTTCGGGGAAGGCGGTCTGCTGCCCCTCGGCGCGAGCGAGGAGTTCGTGGCGATCGGCGCCGAGATCGGCGTGATCCTGCTGCTGCTCATGCTGGGCCTGGAGTACACGGCGGGCGATCTCGTCTCCAACCTGCGGACGCAGTACCCGGCGGGACTCGTGGACGCCGCGCTCAACGCGCTGCCCGGCGCCGCGATGGCCCTGATACTCGGCTGGGGCCCCATCGCCGCCGTGGTCCTCGCGGGCATCACCTGGATCTCGTCCTCCGGCGTCATCGCCAAGGTCCTCGGCGACCTGGGGCGTCTCGGCAACCGCGAGACACCGGTGATCCTCAGCATCCTCGTCCTCGAGGATCTGTCGATGGCGGTCTATCTGCCGGTGATCACCGCACTGCTGGCCGGGACCGGGCTCGCGGCGGGCAGCGTCACGCTCGCCGTGGCGCTCGGCGTCGCCGGGATCGTCCTGCTGGTCGCGGTGCGCTACGGCCGGGTCATCTCGCGGTTCGTCTCCAGCGACGACCCGGAGAAGCTGCTCCTTGTCGTGCTGGGCCTGACCCTGCTGGTCGCGGGCGTGGCACAGAAGCTCCAGGTGTCGGCGGCGGTGGGCGCCTTCCTGGTGGGCATCGCGCTCTCCGGCGAGGTCGCCGAGGGCGCCCACAATCTGCTGGCGCCGCTGCGGGACCTGTTCGCGGCCGTGTTCTTCGTGTTCTTCGGCCTGCACACCGACCCGGCCAGCATCCCGCCGGTGCTGCTGCCCGCGCTCGCGCTGGCCGTCGTCACCGCCCTCACCAAGATCGCCACGGGTTACTGGGCGGCGCGGAGAGCGGGGGTGTCCGAACGCGGCCGGTGGCGGGCGGGCGGCACGCTGGTGGCGCGCGGGGAGTTCTCCATCGTCATCGCCGGACTCGCCGTCACCTCGGGGATCGATTCCCGGCTCGGCCCGCTGGCCACGGCGTATGTGCTGATCCTGGTCGTCGTCGGCCCGCTGACCGCCCGCTACACCGACACGGTCGCGATGCGGCTGACCCGGTGGCGACGCGCGCGCCCGGCGCAGGCGCCGGTGGAGGCGGCGGCCGAGGCC
>NZ_WWIR01000661.1 GCF_009863025.1 Streptomyces sp. SID4985
GGCGAGCCCCGCGCGCTCCAGCCGGTCGCCCAGGTGCTGTATGGCCTCGCTGCGGGCGGCGGCGGTTCGTACGGGGGCGATCCGGGACTGCCCCTCGGGGCCGATCGCGGCTATGACGAATCGTTCCATCTCGTCGTGGCCGCGCGGGTTCACCACCGTGGCCCAGCCGGTGTGCGCGAGCAGCAGCCTGCGCTGCCGGGCCATGCGGACCATGGTCAGGTCCGCGACGCGCGCGGGGCCGCCGGAGAGGAACGCGGCCTCGTACAGCGTCAGATCGTGGCGGTCGTCCGCCGTCGCGGCGGCGCGCTCGGCGGTCCCCGCGCGTCCGGCGGCCAGGCACAGCCTGGTACACGCGAAACCGGCGAAACCCCAGGCCAGGAGCAGGAGAAGGACCCAGAACATGGAGTGTTTCTATGTCAGTACGCAGGGTAAACGCCATGGCTTGTTCAGTATCTGGGACAGAGTGTTAGCGGTATGTGACGTTCCGTTTTTCCCGCAGGTCAGCGGCGAGGTGGCAGTGGGTGCCAGCGGGTGTCAGCGCCCCGGGAGTGCCCCGAGAGTGCGCCGCAGCAGCCGGGCCGCGCCGCCCCGGGGTGCCGGACCGACGCGGTCCAGCCACCAGGCGCGCAGCCGACGCCGAGCGCGGGCGTCCGCCGGGTGCCCGGTCTTGAGCGGCTGCCCGGTCTTCAGCAGCTGACCGGCGAAGTCCAGCGCGTCCTGGCGGTAGCCGCCGCGCATCGGCCGGGAGCGCGCGTAGCCGAGGAACGCCTCCCGGTATCCCTCCCCGAGGATCTCCGGCAGCTCCGGCGCCACCTTCGCCACGACCGACGCCCGCTTCGCGGCGAGCGCCCGCGCCTGCACCCCCATCCGCACCCGGTCGAACCCCTCCGGCGCCGGTGTCCCCGCCACCAGCGCGGAGAGTACGGCGGCCTGGGCGACGCCGAGACGCTGACGGGCCTCGGGGCGGGCGAGCACGGCCACGCTGCCTCTTGTGGCGGGCGCGGGGGTGCCATGGCTCCGGGAGGTCCGTTGCGCCGCGTCCACGGTGGCCCTGATCCGTGTCAACTCCCGCTCCAGCTCGGCGGGTTCGGGGAAGTTGTCGTCCCGCTCCAGGAGTACGCCGGGCGGTGCGACCCGGGAGGCGAGGTCGGTGAGGATGTCGAGCACCGGCTCCGGCACGGGGTGCGCGTGGCTGTCGTGCCAGACGCCGTCGCGCTCGTAGCCGCCCGCGACATGGACGTACGCGATGGCCTCCACGGGGAGTTCCGTGAGCGCCCGCGCCGGGTCCTCGCCCCGGTTGACGTGGTTGGTGTGCAGGTTGGCCACGTCGATGAGCAGCCGTACGCCGGTCCGCTCGGCCAGCTCGTACAGGAACTGTCCCTCGGTCAGCTCCTCGCCGGGCCAGGAGAACAGCGCGGCGATGTTCTCCACGGCCAGCGGGACCGGGAGCGCGTCCTGGGCGATGCGGACGTTCTCGCAGAGCACGTCGAGGGCGTCGCGGGTACGCGGCACCGGCAGCAGATGTCCCGCCTCCAGCGACGGGGACGCGGTGAGCGGGCCGCCCGCGCGGACGAACGCGATGTGCTCGGTGACCAGCGGCGCCCCCAGCGCCTCCACCCGCTCCGCGAGCGCGGCGAGCCGACCCGCGTCGGGCCGCTCCGCGCCGCCGAGGCCGAGCGAGACCCCGTGCGGGATCACGGTCACCCCGCGCTCGCGCAGCCGCACCAGCGCCTCCGGCAGATGCCCCGGGCAGACGTTCTCCGCCACGACCTCCACCCAGTCGACGCCCGGCATCGCGGCCACGGCCTCCGCGATCTCCGGCCGCCAGCCGATCCCCGTACCCAGTCGTCGCATGGCCCTGTCCCCCCGTCCCGCTCCGGCAGTCATCTCCGGATGACGGGGGTATGACCCCGGCGGGGGACGCCGAATCCCGGACGGGACGGCTTCAGAGGAACATTTGAGGTTGCGCGGAGGCGCGTGCGCCCGGCTGTGGCGGCTCGTCAGCCCGGCAGGGGCAGGGTGCCCGCAGTCAGGAAGAACGTGACGGCGTAGGTGAAGCGTCCCGTGCGCACGGCGTCGTCGAACCGCTCCACGAACCGGTCCGCGTCCAGCGGGTCGAGACATCCCCGGTCCGCGGCGGTGTGCGCCCAGGTGCGCAGGCCCATGACCTGGTCGACGGCCGACGGGTCGCGCACGACGAGAGTCCTCGCCTCCACGGTGATGTCGTGGAGGCCGCGGGCCGCGAGCATTCCGGCGTGCCGGTGGGCCAGCGAGCCGTTGCGGAGCGCCACGTCGGCCCGGAAGCGCAGCACTTGGCGCGCCAGCTCTTGGTCCCCGATGTCGAGCACCTGCGTGTCGTAGTCGGGGTCCGCCAGCGCCACCCGCCCGCCGGGACGGACCACCCGCAGCAACTCCTCCACCCCCCGGTCCGGTTCGGCGACGTGCTGGAGCACCCGGTCCGCCCAAGCCCCGTCGAACCGCCCCGCCGGGAACGGCAGCCGGTGCCCGTCCGCGACGGCCGCGAACGGGAGCCCGCGCTGCCGCGCTCGCGCGATCATCGTCAGGGAGTTGTCGACCGCGACGACCTCCGCCCCGTCGCGCGAGCGCAGGGCTGCGGCGGCCTCGCCGGTACCCGCTCCCACTTCGAGGAACAGGCCGCCGGGTGCGGCCCGCAGAAGCTCGCGCAACCGCTGCTTGTACGCGGCGTGGAACGGTTCCGCGCTCAGCCGGTCCAGGACGCCGGCCCACTCGGAGGGCCGGTCCTGCGTGTCCACCGACGTGAAGCCATGAGCAGCACCGTGATCGTCCATGAGCGCACGCTAGACGGACCTACCGGGCCGGTGCATGCCTTCCGGCCGGGGGCTACCGCAGCGCGGGGTGGTCGGCGATCACCGTCGCCGAGCCCGGGGCGATCTCCGTGAAGCCCGCGTCGCGGACCAACGGCAGGTCGCTGCTGGACAGTTGGTGCCAGCGGGCGGGGTCGGCGGTGCGTACCGCCAGGGGGAAACCGGCCGTGTGCCAGGTGGTGCGGGCCGCGTCCGGGAGGGCCCACCAGGCGAGTTGGGCGGCGTGGCCGGTCTGGGCCATCGCCTTGCCCGCGGACATCTTCAGGTCCGGGTTCAGCCAGAGGACGGGCAGCGCGGGGTCGGGGGTGGCGGGGGGTTCCGGGTCGTCCAGTTCGGTGCCGGAGACCTGGAGCTTGACCAGGTCCTTGGGCCAGCCGTCCAGCGGGACGGGTGGGAAGACCCGCACCTCGGCCGACGTACCGGTCACCGTGATCCCGTCCAGGGTCCCGGCGCGCCGCCACTCGGCACCGCGTGCCCGCCGGACGACCTTGCGGATGCGGGCGTCCTCCCAGTTCCGTACGGCGTCGGCCCACTCCCCGTCACCGGCCGACCGCTCGTCGGCGAGCAGCAGGAGCACGGCGCGCGCGGCGGTCTCCAGGGCGTCGGTGCGGGCGGGTGGGGCGTCGCGCTCGATGCGTACGACGAGGGGCAGCACGAACTGGGGCGCCTCGTCGCGGGCGTTGCGCTCGTCCTGGAAGGGGCTGGTCTGGCTGGTCTGGCTGGTCTGGCTGGTCGCGGGGACTGCGGGATCTTCACTCACGGGAGCCAACCCTACGAGCCGCCGTCCGGCGCCGGGCGGGACGGTCCGCCACGGCCCGGTGCCGGACGGCGGCTCGGGGTCTTGTCGATGGCCCGACGGTCAGCGGTGGCCCGCCGTCGCGCCGATCAGCTGGGAGACCTTCACGAAGGTGTACCCCTGCTTGCGCAGCTCCGGCACCACCGCGCGCACGACCCGCTCGGTCGTCGGCGCCGCGCTGCGGGTGCAGTGCATGACGACCACCGAACCGGGCTTCACCCCGTCGAGCACCTGCCGTACGACCGCGTCGGCGTCGGTGGCGAACGCGTCCCCGCTCACCACGTCCCACTGGACGGCGGTGACCCCGGTGGCGTTGAGCGTGCGCAGCACCCGGTTGTCGTAACACCCGCCCGGGAAGCGGAAGTACGGCATCGGGTTCGGCACGCCCGCCTTGCGCAGTGACGTGTACGTGCGGTCGACCTCCGTGCGGATCTGGTCCGGCGCGATGGTCGGCAGGCCGTAGCAGCTGGAGGTGAACGCGTAGTGGCTGTAGGAGTGGTTGGCCACCTCGAAGCCCGGGTCGTGACCGAGGGAGCGGGCCTCGTCGGGGTACGTCTCGGCCCACTTTCCGGTCATGAACACGGTCGCCGGGACCTTCAGCGAGCGCAGGGCGGAGATGAGCCCGGGGTTGTCGAAGTGCTCCCCGGCGGCCGCGCGCGGCCCCTCGTCGGCGGTCATGTCGGCGTCGAAGGTCAGCGCGACGGTCTTGCCCCGGTCACGCGGCCCGTGCGCGAACACCGGTGTCAGACCGCCCGGACCCGGGGCCATGACCGGGGGACGCGTACTGGAGGGAGACGGGGACGGGGAGGACGAATGGGGCTGGGCGGGGGCCGGTCGTGCGGTGCCGGACGTACCCGCGCCACCACAGGCGGCGAGGGTCGCGCCGAGGACGCAGACGGCGGTGATACGGCGTGCGTGTGCAATCACCGTATGAAAATAGGACCGCACGGAGGCGGGCTTGGCCAACCACCCGCCGACGCGACGGCACGGTCACCCGCCCGGCGGGTGTGGGGCCCTCTTGGCGTGGAGCGGGCCGGTGCGGGCGCTCAGGCCCGCTCGGGCGGAGTCGCCGGGTCCACCACCGGGCCGAGACCGAGGACGGGGTCGGTCAGGGGAACCGCTTCGATGGCCTCGACGGACTCCGGGGGCTCGTCCGGCTGCCGCTTCGTCGCGGGCTTGTCGCCGTTTTCCGACGGGGGGCCCGGCTCGCGGTTGCCGCGTTCCAGGAAGTGGAGCAGTTCCACCGGGATGGGCAGGACCAGGGTGGAGTTCTTCTCGGCGGAGACGGCCATGACCGTCTGGAGGAGGCGGAGCTGGAGCGCCGCCGGGGTGTCCGCCATCTGCTGGGCCGCCTGGGCGAGCTTCTTGGACGCCTGGAACTCGGCGTCGGCGTTGATGATGCGGGCCCGGCGCTCCCGGTCCGCCTCGGCCTGGCGGGCCATGGACCGCTTCATGGTGTCGGGCAGCGACACGTCCTTGATCTCCACCCGGTCGATCTGGACGCCCCAGCCCACGGCCGGGCTGTCGATCATCAGCTCCAGGCCCTCGTTGAGCTTCTCCCGGTTGGAGAGCAGGTCGTCCAGGTCGCTCTTTCCGATGATCGACCGCAGCGAGGTCTGCGCCATCTGCGAGACCGCGAACCGGTAGTCCTCCACCTTGACCAGCGCGCTCGCCGGGTCCACCACCCGGAAGTAGACGACCGCGTCCACCCGTACGGTCACGTTGTCGCGCGTGATGCCCTCCTGGGCGGGGATCGGCATCGTCACGATCTGCATGTTGATCTTGTGCAGCCGGTCGACGACCGGGACCACCAGTGTCAGGCCCGGCGGCCGGGGTTCGCCCGTGAGCCGTCCCAGCCGGAACAGGACACCCCGCTCGTACTGCTTGACCACGCGTGCCGCCGCGGCCAGATACACCAGAGAGGCGCCACCGGCCACCGCGACGGCCGCCACCAGCTCGGCAATCATGGTGTCCCCCTTCCCCGAGGGTTACCCGATAGTCGGATCCGTTCGCTTTTATCACGATATGCCCGGGTGGGTGCCGGAGGCCACGATCTCGGCGACCAGGGTGAGAACCAGGAGAGGCCGGGTCGTCGTCCCGGCTCCGGCTCAGCCCGCCGTCGGAGTACCGGCCCGCTCGCCCGGCCGTACCGGTGACGTCATCCGCACCGGCTCCGTGCCGTCCGCGCTGTGCCGCTCCGCCCAGTTCTCCAGGGCGCTGCGGCAGGCGTGGTCCAGGTGGAGCAGGCCCGACAGGTCCAGCCGGATCGGCCGGTCCTGGGGGAGTGACTCCAGGCTGTCCAGTATTTTCGGCAGCCGCAGGAAGGTCGCGTTGCCCGACAGATACGCGTCCACCGGGCCCGCGCCCTTGTCCACGACCGTCAGCCGGATGTGCGAGGCCTCCCAGGCCGCCTTGACGACCGCCAGCGCGAGACCGACGAGCACGCCCTCGAACATGCCCACCGCCACGATCGACACCGCCGTGACGGCGAGCACCAGCGCCTCGCCCCGGTGCTCGCGCCACAGCCTGGCCAGCTGCCGCAGCGGCACCAGCTTGGCGCCGGAGTAGATCAGGACGCCCGCGAGTGCCGGTATCGGGATGTACTCCAGGACGCCCGGCAGCAGCGCGGCGAACAGCAGCAGCCAGACGCCGTGCGCCACCCGGGACAGTTTCGTACGGGCTCCGGCCTGGACGTTGGCCGCGCTGCGCACGATCACCGCGGTCATCGGCAGGGCGCCGAGCACCCCGCACACCGCGTTGCCCGTGCCCTGGGCGATCAGCTCCTTGTCGTAGGAGGTGCGCGGCCCGTCGTGCAGCCGGTCCACGGCCGCCGCGCTGAACAGCGACTCGGCGGACGCGATCAGCGTGAACGCGACGATCGTGCCGATCACCGCCGGATGCCACAGCTCGCCGAAGGCGCTCAGGGGCGGCGGCTGGAGCGCGTCCATGAGCCCGCTCACCCGCACGGTCGCCACCGGCAGGCCCAGCACCGACACCGCGAGCATGGCGAGCCCGACGGCCGCGAGCGGACCGGGCAGCGCCCGCACCCGGGCGGGCAGGTGCTTCCAGAGCACCAGGACCGCGATCGTGCCCGCGCACAGCCCGAGCGAGGCCAGCGCCTCGCCGTCGCCCAGCGCGGAGCCGAGCCCCGACGGCAGCCCGGCCATCTTGGCGATGCCGGAGTCGGGCGCCTTGGCCGCCATGGCCGGGTACAGCTGTCCGGCCACGAGCACCAGACCGATTCCGGCCAGCATCCCCTCGACGACCGAGAGCGAGATCGCCCGGAAGTACCGGCCGAGCCGCAGCGTGCCCATGAGCACCTGGAGCAGACCGGTGACCAGCACGAGCACGCCCAGCATGGGCAGCCCGTGCTCCTGGACCGCCTCGAAGACGAGCACGGTCAGTCCTGCGGCGGGCCCGGACACCTGAAGGCTGCTGCCGCGCATCATGCCGGTGACCAGACCGCCCACGATGCCGGTGACAAGCCCCAGCTCGGCCGGGACACCGGAGGCGACGGCCACGCCCACGCACAGCGGGAGCGCGACCAGGAAGACGACGAGGGACGCGGTGAGGTCCTGCCGCAGATGCGGATGACGGGCTATGAGACCGGCCCGGCCGCGCCGGTCCGCGGGCGCGCTCACAGGGCCTCGAAGGTGTCGGTCCGCGGACGGTGCGAGCGGACGGCGCCGGTGTGCACCTCGTAGTACCAGCCGTGCAGGCCGAGCACGCCCTGCGCGACGCGCCGCTCCACGCACGGGTACGAGCGCAGCCGCAGCAGCTGGGTGAGCACATGGCTCTGGACGCCCTCGGCGACCTCGGGGTCCTCGGCCGCGCCGGCCGGGCGCGGGGTCGCGTGCGCCAGCCAGTCGCGCACGGCGGGTACGGCGTCCAGGTCGTCGCCGCGCACCAGCGCGCCGACGGCGCCGCAGTGCGAGTGCCCGCAGACGACGATGTCGCGGACGCCCAGCACCTCCACGGCGTACTCGACGGTGGCGGCCTCGCCGGTCGGCCGTTCGGAGGCGTACGGCGGGACGATGTTGCCCGCGGTGCGCAGCTCGAAGAGCTCGCCGGGGCGGGCGCCCGTGATCAGGGCCGGGACGACCCGGGAGTCGGAGCAGGTGATGAACAGGACCTGGGGCGACTGGCCCTCGGCGAGCCTGGCGAACTCCTCAGGGCGCTGACCGAAGGTGCGGGCGTTGTCGATGAGGGGCTGCATGTGTGTGGACTCCTCCTGGCGCGCCTCATGGCGCGTCGGTCTTGCACGACGTACGTGGGGGGAGGTGAGCCCGCTCTCAGCAGCGGAAGACCTGAAGCACTGCCGGTGAACGGACTCCGGAGGATCTCGGGACACGGGGGTGCGGGGAACCGGCCACGGGCGGTGCCGGGACGGCCGCTCGCCGGATTATGAGGGGGCGCTCGGGACCGTCCCCGGATGCGGCGCCGCGCCGGTTGTCGCGGGTGTGCGGGGTGCTGTGGGGTGCCCGGGAGCGGCCTGGCTCACGGATCGTCTCCCCGTCGGACGCGGTCGCCGGTTGCAGGGCGAGCGCGATGCCGGGGGCGTCGTTGGCCTGGGTCTCACCGAGCGTATGCGCGGATGCGAAGGTTCCCGTGGGTGCGAAGAGCTGGAGGGCGAGCAGTGCGGCGGCGAGCAGAGCGAGGACGGAACGGGCCGTCGTACACCGGGACATGCGCACCCCCCTGCGGAAACCCGCGTCTCTCG
Organism: Streptomyces sp. SID4985; assembly: GCF_009863025.1. Taxonomy (GTDB): domain Bacteria; phylum Actinomycetota; class Actinomycetes; order Streptomycetales; family Streptomycetaceae; genus Streptomyces. Next base: position 8,363 of record NZ_WWIR01000661.1, read on the forward strand.
CACGCGCCAAGCGTTGGTCAATGGCTGGTCAAGAAATACGTTAACCCGGCGAGGGGCTTTGCAAGGTTAACGTCGGGTTACACGCGCAAAAGAGCGTGAAAAGAGCGGGTCGGGTGGCCGGAACCGGCCCCTGACCCGCTCTTTTGGTGATCGGATGTCAGTCGGACGACACGTCAGTCCGATGAGATGTTCGTCTTGATGAGGTGCTCAGCTTGTCCGGTCGTCGACCAGACTCTTCGCGTCGCGGGCCAGCGCGGTGAGGCGGGAGATCGCGCGGAAGTACTTCTTGCGGTAGCCGCCCTTCAGCATCTCCTCGCTGAACAGCCGGTCGAAGGGCAGACCCGACGCCAGGACCGGGACCTCGCGGTCGTAGAGCCGGTCGGCCAGGACGACGAGGCGCAGCGCGGTCGACTGGTCGGGGATGGGCTGCACATCGGTCAGGCACACCGCACGCAGGTCGTCGGTCAGCGCGCCGTAGCGGCTCGGGTGCACCTTGGCCAGGTGGTCGAGGAGCCGCGGGAAGGCGTCCAGCGAAGCGCCCTCGGTACGCTGCGCCGTCCGGGTGACCTGCTCGTCGGTGAACGGCGCGGGGGCCTCGGGCAGACCCCGGTGGCGGTAGTCCTCGCCGTCGATGCGCAGGGCGCGGAAGTGGGCGGACAGGCCCTGGATCTCGCGCAGGAAGTCGGCCGCCGCGAAGCGGCCCTCGCCGAGCTTGCCGGGCAGCGTGTTGGAGGTGGCGGCGAGCGCCACGCCCGACTCGACCAGCTTGCCGAGCAGGCTGGAGACCAGCACGGTGTCGCCCGGGTCGTCCAGCTCGAACTCGTCGATGCACAGCAGGGCGTGGCCGGACAGCGTCCGCACCGTCTGCTGGAAGCCGAGGGCGCCGACCAGGTTGGTCAGCTCCACGAAGGTGCCGAACGCCTTGCGGGAGGGCTCGGCGGGGGTGGCGTGCCAGAGGGAGGCGAGGAGGTGGGTCTTGCCGACGCCGTAGCCGCCGTCGAGGTACACCCCGCGCGGTCCCGCCGGGGTCTTGGGGGCCTTCGCCCGGCCGAAGCCGAGGAAGCCGCGCTTGGCGGTGGAGGCGTGCACACCGCCGAGTCCGGTCGCGAAGGTCTCCAGCACATGGACGGCGTCCGTCTGGCTGGGCTGGTTCGGGTCCGGGATGTACGTGGCGAAGCGCACCGAGTCGAAGCGGGGCGGCGGCACCATCTCCGCGACCAGACGGTCGGCGGGGACGTGCGGCTCGCGCGCGCACAGGGACAGCGGGGCCGCGCCGGTCAGCTTGCCGGAACCGGAGGCGGTGGTGGAGGACGACACGATTACCCATGCTAAGCGTCATGTCAGACTGCACGAATGCGACGCCTGTTCCCTGTGACCCACGAAACAGCAGCCCAGGCCCCTGACGGGGGTGGCGCGGGGCCTGCGGGCTCTGGTGGGGCGGTTCCTGGCGGGGCTGGTGGTGCGGTCTCTGGCGGCACCGGTGACGCGGCCCTTGTCGGCTCCGGTGGCGCGGTCCCCTATGGCTCCCGTGGCACGGCGCCGTCCGGCTCCGGTGGTGAGTGGCCGCTCGCGGAGCTGGCCGCGGCGTACGCCTATCCGGCGCCGGACCCCGCCGCGCCCCGCCCGTACCTGCGGGCGAACATGGTCTCCACGCTCGACGGCGCCGCCCAGCACGACGGGCACTCCCACCCCATCTCCTGTGCGGCCGACATGCGGATCTTCGGCACGCTGCGGGCGCTCGCGGACGTGGTGCTGGTGGGCGCGGAGACGGTACGGCAGGAGGGGTACCGGCCCGCCCGGGCGCGGGCCGAGTTCGCCGCCGCGCGGGAGGCGGCGGGGCAGGGTCCGGCACCGGCGATCGCGATCGTCACCGCCGCGCTCGACCTCGACTTCTCGCTGCCGCTGTTCACCTCGCCCCTGGTGCCGACGGTGCTGCTCACCGGCGCCGACGCGGCCGCCGAC
>NZ_WWIR01000662.1 GCF_009863025.1 Streptomyces sp. SID4985
GGGCGGCGGGGGTGGCGGGCGTCGGGGCGCGGGGCGTTCGGGTGCGAGGCGTGGCCGCCGGAGTGCCCGACGGCACCTCGATGTGCAGCGGCGAGCGGTGCTTGCCGTCGGCGCCGTCCGGAGGCGTCACCGTGCAGCCGCAGAGCGCGGCGAGGGCGGCGGCCGAGGCGAGTACGACGGCGGTTCTCCCCGGAATCCTCGTGCGCGGAGCCCCCTCACCGGCACTGCCCCGAATCCTCATGCCCGGGATGCTTCCCCGCGCGCCCCGCGTTGAACTACACGACGGGGGGAAACGCGGACACCCCCGGAGGCGGCCATGGCGCGGCACACGGAGTCGGGACGGCCCATCGAGCCGGTGTACGGCCCCGGCGACCTCGCGGACTGGGACCCGGCCGAGCGGCTGGGCGAGCCCGGCGCGTACCCGTACACCCGGGGTGTCTATCCGACCATGTACACCGGCCGCCCCTGGACGATGCGCCAGTACGCCGGTTTCGGCACCGCCGCCGAGTCCAACGCCCGCTACCGCGAGCTGATCGCCCACGGCACCACCGGCCTGTCCGTCGCCTTCGACCTGCCGACCCAGATGGGTTACGACTCCGACGCGCCCCTCGCGCACGGCGAGGTCGGCCGGGTGGGCGTGGCGGTGGACTCCGTCGAGGACATGCGGGAGCTGTTCGACGGCATCCCACTCGACCGCGTCTCCACCTCCATGACGATCAACGCCCCGGCGGCCGCGCTGCTCCTCCTCTACCAACTGGTGGCCGAGGAGCGGGGCATCCCCGGCGAGCGGCTGACCGGCACGGTCCAGAACGACGTGCTGAAGGAGTACATCGCGCGCGGTACGTACATCTTCCCGCCCCGCCCCTCGCTCCGGCTGACCGCCGACCTCTTCGCGTACTGCGCGGACGAACTCCCGCGCTGGAACACGATCTCCATCTCCGGCTACCACATGGCGGAGGCGGGTGCCTCGCCCGCGCAGGAGGTCGCGTTCACGCTGGCGGACGGCATCGCGTACGTCCGCACCGCGCTCGCGGCGGGCATGGACGTGGACGCGTTCGCGCCCCGCCTCTCCTTCTTCTTCGTGGCGCGCTCCACGCTCCTGGAGGAGGTCGCCAAGTTCCGCGCCGCGCGCCGGATTTGGGCGCGGGTGATGCGCGAGGAGTTCGGCGCGCGCGATCCGAAGTCGTGGATGCTGCGCTTCCACACCCAGACCGCCGGGGTCCAACTCACCGCCCAGCAGCCGGAGGTGAACCTCGTCCGGGTCGCCGTCCAGGCGCTCGCGGCCGTCCTCGGCGGCACCCAGTCCCTCCACACCAACGCCTTCGACGAGGCCATCGCCCTGCCCACCGACAAGAGCGCCCGCCTCGCCCTGCGCACCCAGCAGGTCCTGGCGTACGAGACGGACGTGCCCGCGACGGTGGACCCCTTCGCGGGTTCCTACGCCGTCGAGTCCCTGACCGACGACCTGGAGGCGGCCGCGCTGGAACTGATGGACCGTATCGCCGAGTTGGGCGGCGCGGTCGCCGCCGTCGAACAGGGCTTCCAGAAGGGCGAGATCGAGCGCAACGCCTACCGGATCGCCCGCGAGACGGAGGAGGGCGAGCGCGTGGTCGTCGGCGTCAACCGCTTCCGCCTGGACGAGGAGGAACCGTACGTCCCGCTCCGCCTGGACCCGGGCATCGAGACCCGGCAACGGGAACGGCTGGCGCGGCTGCGCGCGTCGCGTGACACGGGTGCGGTGGAGTCGGCGCTGAGCGCGCTGCGGGAGGCGGCGCGGGGCACGGACAACGTCCTCCCGCCGATGAAGCGGGCGCTGCGGGAGCGGGCGACGGTGGGGGAGGTGTGCGACGTGCTGCGGGGGGTGTGGGGGACGTATCAGCCGGGGGAAAGCTTCTGAGCGCCGTGGTGCGGTGTGCCGTCCTGGCCTGCTGGGACCCGCGCCATAGGCGCTGTCAGTGGCCCGTGCGACACTCCCTGCATGTTCGGCGTCATCGATCTCCCCACCTATCTGGCAGGGCTCGTCCTGATCGTGCTGCTGCCCGGTCCCAACTCCCTGTACGTGCTCTCCGTGGCCGCCCGCCGGGGTGTGCGTGCGGGCTATACGGCCGCCGCCGGTGTGTGGTGTGGCGACACCGTGTTGATGACGCTCTCGGCGGCCGGTGTGGCCTCGCTGCTCCAGGCGAACGCGGTGCTGTTCGGGATCGTGAAGTACGCCGGTGCCGGATATCTGACCTGGCTCGCGATCGGGATGATGCGGGCCGCGTGGCAGCTGTGGCGGACGCGGCGTGAGGCCGCCGTGGCGGAGGCGGGCGAGCAGGGTGCGACGGATGAACGGCCGTTCCGGCGGGCGCTCGTGGTGAGCCTGTTCAACCCGAAGGCGATCCTGTTCTTCGTCGCCTTCTTCGTTCAGTTCGTCGACCCCGGTTACGCCTACCCGGCACTGTCCTTCGTCGTCCTCGGCGCCTTCGCCCAGGCGTTCAGCTTCCTCTACCTCACGGCGCTTATATTCGGCGGCACCCGCCTCGCCGCCGCCTTCCGCCGCCGCAAGCGGCTGTCGGCGACGGCCACTTCGGCGGCGGGGGTGCTGTTCCTCGGCTTCGCGGTGAAGCTGTCGCTGGCGTCCACCGTCTAGGGGGTGTCTCCCTCCAGGACCTCTAGGACCCGGCCCGGCCGACGCGGGTGAGGTAGTCCCCGATCCCCTCGGCCGAGTCGCCCGCCCAGCCCAGGTAGCCGTCGGGCCGGACGAGGAAGACGCCGGGGCCGTAGGAGGCGGGGGCCGTCGGGAGTGAGCGGATGCCGTCGTGCGGGGCGGGGGCGCCGAGCAGGGTCCAGTGCGGGCCCCGGAAGGTGTCGAAGAGGCGTACGCCGTCCACGCGGCCGTCGGGTGCGCGGTCGCCCGCGAGGATGCCGGAGGGGTTCCGGCGGGCGTCCTCGGTGAGGGTGGAGTCCGGGTAGCCGAGGCCGAGTTGGACCGTGGCCCTGCCGCGCCGGACCTCGCCGCGGTGGACGCCGGTGGAGAGGTCGAGCATGGCGGCGGCGTTGGCGCGGCGCTCGGTCTCGTAGGTGTCGAGCAGGGACTCGGGGGCGCCGTCGCGGAGGACCGCGCCCAGCTTCCAGCCCAGGTTGTAGGCGTCCTGGACGCTGGTGTTCAGGCCCTGTCCGCCCGCCGGGGAGTGGACGTGGGCGGCGTCTCCGGCGAGGAAGACCCGGCCCGCGCGGAAGCGGTCCGCGAGGGCGGCCCTCGGCCGGAACTCGGAGGCCCAGTGCAGTTCGGTGACGTCCTCGGGGGCGAGGTGGGTGTACGCGCCGACCAGCTTGCGGATGCCGTCCAGGGTCGGGTCGGGCGCGGTGTCCTCGGGGAGCTTCGCCGCGAGCTGGAAGTCGTCCGTCCCGGCGAGCGGGCAGAGCATCATGCCGGTGCCGTCCTCGCCCGGGAAGGTGTGCCAGTGCTCCCGGCCGAGCCCGCGCACCCGCACGTCGGCCACCACGAACGGGCTCGGGTCCACCCTCTCGCCGGTCATGCCGATGCCCACCGCGCGCCGTACCGCCGAGCGGCCGCCGTCGGCCGCGACCAGATACCGCGCGCGGATCTCCGTACCGTCCGCGAAGTACGCCGTGACGCCCTCCGTGTCCTGCGCGAGGTCCGTCAGCTCGCGCCCGAAGACGACCGTGCCGCCCAGTTCGGCCAGGCGCGCGGCGAGGATCTCCTGCGTGCGCCACTGGGGGACCATCCAGGGCTCGGTGTACGGCGCGCCCTCGTCCGGCTCCACGGGATCGAACATGGGCGCCGCGCCGATCTGTTCGCCGTCCTTCCAGATCACGCGCGGCGGATACGGGCCGCCGCTCGCGCGGATCGCGTCGAGCACGCCGAGGTCGTCGAAGACCTCCATGGTGCGCGGCTGGAGCCCCTTGCCGCGCGAGCCGGGGAAGAGCGTCGCCGCCCGCTCCACGACCAGCGCGTCCACCCCGCGCCGGGCCAGGTCGACCCCGAGGGTGAGCCCGGTCGGCCCGGCCCCCACGATCAGCACATCCACCAGGGCATTCACGGCATATCTCCTTAACGTCGTTAAGTGCGGCCGCTCACCAGAGTGCCCTTAACGGCGTTAAGGTGTCAAGCTGTTCCCCGTGAGCACGGAACGACGCGCCCCCCTCGACCGCCGACGGGTCGCGGACACGGCACTCAGGCTGCTGAACGAGACCGGCCTGGACGGTCTGACCCTGCGCGCCATCGCCCGGGAACTGGACGTCAAGGCCCCCGCGCTCTACTGGCACTTCAAGGACAAGCAGGCCCTGCTCGACGAGATGGCGACCGAGATGTACCGGCGCATGGCGACCGGTGTCGCCCTCGACCCCGCCGACACCTGGCAGGAACGGCTCCTCCGCACCAACCGCGGCCTGCGCGCCGCCCTCCTCGCCTACCGCGACGGCGCCAAGGTCTTCAGCGGCTCCCGCTTCACCGGCACCGAGCACGGAAGCGCGATGGAGTCCCACCTCCGCGTCTTCACCGCCGCCGGTTTCACCCTGGCCCAGGCGGTCAACGCGGCCCGCACCGCGAACATGTACACGATCGGCTTCGTTACGGAGGAACAGGGCGTACGCCCACTGCCCGGCGAGCTCCGCGAGGGCTACGACATCGAGGAACGCGCCCGCAGACTCGCCGAGTTCCCCCTCGCCGCCGAGGCGGGCAGCCTGCTCTTCGACGACTACGACGCCCAGTTCGAGGAGGGCCTGCAGCTGATCGTGGCGGGGATCGGGGCGCGGTACGGCCTGAAGTGAGGGCCCGGTAAGTGAGGGCCCGGCCCCGGTATACGCCGTGGAGGCGGCCGGGGTGAGCCCCCCCCCGGCCACCTCCCCACCACAGCGGAACGATCTACTCCGACTTCAGCAGCCGGGACGAGCGGTTGCCGAGCTGGATGCGCACCGACTCCTTGCGGGCGAGCTGCCGTATGGCCCTGCCCCGGGCGCCGAGCAGGTTCGCGACGCGCGCGACCTCCGCCCACACCCGGCCGCGGTCGCCGCCCGCCATGGCCGCCGCCGCCAGCAGACGGCACGCCTCGGCCGGCTGGTTGCGCCGCGCCCGTATCTCGGCCATGCCGACCAGGACGTCCACCGGCTGTCTGCGGCGCAGTATCTCGGTGCCCACGCGCAGCGCGTCGTCGTGCCGCCCCGCCTGGAAGTGGCGGGTGAAGTCCTCGGCGAGGAAGCTGCCGCGCCGGGCGAGCAGCGCGGCGAACGGGCTCTCCTCGCCCTCCTCCGGCTCCCCGTCCCGGTGCGCCTCGTCGCCCGGGCCCGGAAGCCCCAGCGCCGTCGTCATCCGGGCGGTGAAGCCCGGGATGTCGAACAGCTCCTCCACGTCCTGGTACTGGCTCTCCGAGATCTCCTCGTCCAGCACCCGGCGCAGCGCCTCCAGCGCGGCCTCCGGGGTGTACTCGGCGAACGAGCGGTAGCCCGGCACGCCCTCCAGCACCTCACGGGAGCCGACCCGGTGATAGGTGACCGTGCGCAGCCGTTGCTGCACCGCCTCCACCACCGACAGCGGCATCGGGTCGTCCACGCTGGACAGGAAGAACACGTCGGAGGCGGCGAGTTCCTCGCGCACCCGGTCGCGGGAGAGCGCGCCCATCCACTCCACCCGGTCCGACAGCAGCGTGGACGTGCCGATCCGCCACGTCCTGTGCCCGATCCAGGTGAACCGCCACGGCAGACCCTGGGCGTACGCCAGTTCCGCGACCCGGGAGAACAGGTCGAGGCCCTTGCGGTCCTGCATCGAGCCGACCATGACGATGCGCGGCCGCTCGCCGGGCGTACGGCGGGCCCGCTCGCGGTGGGTGTCGCGCGGGACGGTGTTGTAGACCACCACCGGGTCGATCACCCCGAGCTGGCGGAACATGTCGGCCTGCGCGGTGGACACGCACAGCACCTTCAGGCCGGGCAGCAGTGCGAGCAGCTCCTGGTGGCGCAGGGTGTGCTCGCCGCCCTCGAAGTTCATGACGTACTCGGTCTCGTGGGCGTACAGCGCCACCGACTTGCCCGCGTCCTTCAGCGCCCGCACCAGCTCGCACGCCAGCGGCGAACGCCAGAACGGCGCCAGGCTGTTGACGAGCACGACCTCCACGTCCGCGAGGTCGCCCATGACGTCCTCGGCACGGGTGTAGGCGCCGAGGTCGAAGTAGCGCACGTCGACCGGGCTCTGCGCGAGCAGCGCCTGGGTGTAGGTGAGGACGGGGATCGCCACACCGGTGACGTAGGAGAAGCCGAGGCCCAGCACCGCGAGGGAGCGCGGCCGCTCCATGCGCCGCCGTACGTCGCGCAGCGCCCGCTCGGCGCGCGGCAGCGTGTCCTCGTCCGTCTCGGCGGAGGTCCAGCGAGGGGCGGGCCGCTCGGCCGGGACGGCGGCTTCCTCGACGATGGTGAGGACGCGCTCGGGCACGTCCTCGTGGAAGCCGATGAAGTGCTCGACGGGCTCGCCGTGCACATTGGCCGCGAACTTGCCCGAGCGCTGGAGGTCGGCGACGACGTCCGTCAGCTCCCCGACCGTGCCGACGTTGCGCAGCAGCGGGTGGTTGACCGTCGGGAAGACGATGTTGAGCGGGGGCGGGCTGAAGAGGATCAGCGGCGTGCCCGCGCGCAGGGTCTGGAGGTAGGTCGTGGAGAAGAACGTCACCGCGAGGTCGTAGCCGTCCAGCGCCTCGGCGTCGAGCAGGGCCTTCTCGTCCAGGACCGTCACGTCGGGCAGCGTGTGCAGCCAGTCGAGGTGTCCGCGCAGGGTCGAGGGGTGGGGCTTGATCTCCACGGAGCCGAACCTGGCCAGTTCCGCGCAGAGTTCGGTGAGCTGGGCGCGGTGGTCGGCGCGGGAGAGCTTCTTCTGGTCGCCCAGCGGCTGGTCCAGGACCACCATGCGCAGCGGCTCGCCGGGGTCCTTGGCGTGCCGGTGGGTGGTGGAGCGGGCCGCGCGCAGCAGCACCGGGTCGTCGCTGTGCCCGAGGGCGCCGGTCAGATGCACCGGCACATCGGCGTCCGCCGAGCGGAACAGCAGGTGCTGGGCGGTGGCCGGACCCCAGACGCAGACGGCGGCGGGGCGGGACGAGCCGTAGTACCAGTTCTGGTCGTGGAGCCCGGCGTCGGTCCGCTTGAACCGGAAGTCCAGGTGCCCGTCCTGCACCAGGACCAGCGGCAGGGTGCGCCCGAGGGCGCCCGCGACCCGGCGGCCGCGCTGCGACTGGTCGTTGAAGAACACCAGCCGGTCGATGCCCTCCTCCGCCACGAACGCCCGTATGCGGTGGCCCAGTTCCTCCAGGAACTCGGCGTCGCTCAGCGGCTCGTCCACCACGAAGAGGTTGCGCACCGCGAGGCCGTCGAGGCGGGCGGCCGCCTCCTCCTCGATCCATCCGGCGACGTCCCCGTCACGGTCGGCCGTGACCAGGTGGAAGGAGTGGGCTTCGGCACCCGGGGCCCGCATGATCTCGGCGGCGAGTCCCACGCCGTTGCGGTTCTCGGCAAACACAGCGATACGCATGGATGTATCAGTCCACTCCGAATACTGGGGAGAAGCGAAGGAATCCGGGAAATGACGGCGCTCCGGTCAGGACGTGAGCGCGAAAGAAACAGAGGTGCCCTCTTCTTGAATGAAATACGACCTCTTTTCCCCGGAGGGGGAATCCCGGGGAAATTCCCGGTGAACGGTCGGCGGCGTAGGCCCCGCGTCAGCGGCGTACGGCACCCGTCAGCGGCGTACGGCTTTGCGCAGGTGTCGCGCTTTACGGGCCATACGGCGGACCGTGGCGTTGCGCGGCAGGAACGCGAGCCGGCCGGGCACACCGCCGGGCAGCGCCAGGGAGGTCAGCCGCTTGCGCCGGAAATAGCGCAGGGTGCCCGCGTCCAGGTGACCGGCCAGATAGCGCTCGGTCTCCCCGCGCAGCCGGTGCAGGATCTTCGGCTGCATGGTGAACCCCACCGCGCGCACCAGCTCGCCCAGCGCCGCCGCGGACCTGCCCCGCCGCCCGGCGAGGACCGCGTCCCGGTCCGCGAGGTCCGGCAGCAGCGCGTCCACGACGGCCACCGGGACGCGGTTGCTGTTCTCGTACGGGTTCAGCCGCTCCAGCAGGGTGCCGGTGCCGACCCGGGCGACCGGGAGGCCGTACAGCTCGGCGGCGGTGAGCAGCGCGGTGGAGAAGCAGCCGACGACCAGCGCGGGCCGCAGCCGCTGGTACAGCACCTCGGCGAGGACGGGGGTGTCCAGCACGGTGAGGCGCACCCCGAGCCGCTCCGCCTCCTCCTCCAGAGTGCGCACATGGCGGGCGGGCGCGGTGGGGTGGGGCTTGAACACCACTGCGGTGTGTCCGAGTTCGACGGCGCCGCGCAGCATCCGCACATGCAGCTCCTCCTCCTGCTCGGCGGTGAGGATGCCGAGTGCGGAGAGGTACTGGCCGAGCAGCAGGGCGGGTTCGCCGGGGATCTCGGGCAAGTCCGTGTCGTCCGTGGCGAGTTCGCTGAGCACCTTGAGGAAGGCCGCCGTCGGAACGGTCTCCGGGGGCACCCCGAACTCGGTGAGCAGCAGGGGCTTCAGGCCCGGCACCAGGTCCAGGTGGAGCAGCCGGTCGATACGGGTGCCGACCAGCGGGTCGATCTTGTTGCGGGTGGGGCCGTAGCTCATCAGGCCGTCGGCGTAGACGGTGACGGGCGCGCCGTGCAGGATCTGGGCGAGCGCGAGTGACGGGTTGACCTGGATCGACTCGACCGCCAACTCCACGTCTTCATGGCCCAGTTGCCACTCGTGGCGCAGATACCGCTCCCACAGCGGCAGGTCCTCGGGGCGCGGGGCCCAGACGCCGGGGTGGAAGGGGAAGATCGCCGCGTTGTACGAGACCACCTCGTCGAACCGGTCGCGCAGCCGCTCGAAGCCCGGCATCTGGTCCAGACCCGGCATCGTCTCGGGCGTCGCGGCGTTGTTGCAGACCAGCAGGATGCGCCGGTCGGCGTCCGCGAAGCAGCCCGCGTCCAGGGCGGCGGCGAGCGTGGCCGCGCCGTAGAGGGTGGACGCCTGGAAGATCTGGGTGCTCACGCGGCGGCTCCCAGGGCGGCGGGGCGGCGGCGCAGCCGGCGCAGCAGCGTGGCGCGGTCGAGGTCCATGGAGTCCAGGGCGTCGCCCAGCACGTCCTGCGGCATCCGGCGCAGCGCGGCGGCACTCATGGATTTCAGCTTCTTCGCCACGGCGGGCTCGAACCTTTCGACGGAGCCCAGATGGTGGGCGATGATCGCGCAGTAGGTGCGCACGGCCTTCGGCAGCAGCAGGGCCGCGTCCGCGTCCCGCGCGGTCTCCTCCACCACCTGGTCGAAGGCCCGGACGAAGTCCAGCTGCCGCACGTCCCCGATCTGGGTCAGGGACGAGGCCACCCCGCGCCGGTAGAAGACGCCGAGGCGGGAGACCACCGCGAAGGACTCCGCCTCGCGGTGCAGCTTCCAGATCCAGGGGCGGTCCTCGGCCGTGCGCAGGCTGTCGGTGAAGTGCAGCAGGCCGCGGTCGACGAGACGGCGGTGATAGACGCCCGCCCAGGCGTAGGCGTAGTCGACGGACGTGGTCCGGTCGGCGGGCAGGATCGCGTCGCGCGGCCGCAACACGACACCGCGCCGCCCGTGCGGCACCCGGTGCACCGTACGGACACGGCCCGTGCACTGGACGTGGTCCGTGCGCACGAAGTCGCAGCCGAGGCGCTCCACGTCGGCCACCAGCCGCTCGTAGTAGCCGGGCGCCAGCCAGTCGTCGCCGTCCAGGAAGGTGACGTACTCGCCGCGCGCGGCGTCGATGCCGGTGTTGCGCGCGGTCGCCAGACCCTGGTTCCGCTCGTGCGTGAGCAGCACCGCGCCCGGCAGTTCGCGCTCCGCGCGCGCGAGTATGTCCGCCGTCCCGTCACGGGAACAGTCGTCGACGAGAAGGAACTCGAAGTCGTCGCGTGCGTTGGCACGCAGACTCCTCAGAGTGTCGGGCGCGTATTGCCGCACGTTGTAGAACGGCACGATGACCGAGAGCTTGACCACCCGCGAGACGTTAGGCGGCGGCCCGGCATTCGCCCTGAAGAGCGGTGGGATATCAGGTGAACGAAGCCTGGCGATGCCGTGAACCGAACTGGATTCCACCCCGAACGCGCACCGAATGACCGTCCGTCGATGTGCTGTTAACCGTTTGTTGCATTCCGGTTGGGCCGCACCTCGAAATGGCTTCCTAGCGTCTGCGGCGTGCCAGCAATCACCACCGAACCCCTGAGGATCGCCGTCCTCGCGGATTCCGACACCCGATGGAAATGGGGCGCGCTCACCGCGCGACGCCTCGCTCCCGCCGGCGTCGAGATCCGGCTCGACGGCTTCCTCCTGCGCGGCCGGGCCACGCCGACCGCACGCCAGCTCCAGGAGACCGGCGCCCACGCGGACAGCCTGCGCGAGGTGACGGCCGTGGAGTTCGTGCGCGGCATGGCCGAGGAGCGCTACGACGTGCTCGTGCTCGCGCTGGTCGGCGGGGGTGTGCAGGCGATGCTGCACGGGCTGCGGCACGCCTGGGGGAGCGGACCGCGTCCCGTGGTCGTCACCGGGTACGTCGGTGTCGTCTACGAGAAGCTCGCCGACGGGCTGCTGCTGCGGCACGGCGCCGATCTGGTGCTGGCCAACTCGGCGCACGACGCGGAGCGGTTCCGGGACGTGTACGAGGGGGTCGGCGCGGACGCCTCGGCGGTGACCGAGGTCGCGCTGCCGTTCCTCGACGGGGCGCCGTACACCGGTCAACACGAGCCGTTCACCGTCGTGTTCGCCGCCCAGCCGTCGGTGCCCGCCAGCCGCGCGGACCGCGCCTATCTGCTCTCCCGGCTGATCGGGCACGCCCGCCGCCACCCCGGCCGCGAGGTGCTGCTCAAGCTGCGCTCCAAGCCCGGCGAGCACACCACGCACATCGAGGAGCTGCCGTACCAGAAGCTGGTCCGGGGAATGGACCCGCCCGCCAACTTCCGCCTGGTGTACGGGCACATGGGCGAGGTGCTCGACCGCACCGACCTGCTGGTCACGGTCAGCTCCACCGCCGCCCTGGAGTCGCTGCACCGGCGTGTCCCGACGGCCGTACTCACCGACCTCGGGGTGCGCGAGGCGCTCGGCAACCACCACTTCACCGGCTCCGGGTGCCTGACCTCCTGGGACCGGATCGACGCGGGGGAGCTGCCGAAGCCCGATCCGGCATGGGTCGCCCGGCAGGGAGTCGTGTCTGGGGGCACCCCCTCTGGGGGAGGCTCCTACGAGGCCGCCTTCGACACCGCCCGCGAGCGCATCGCCGCCCTGCTGACCAGGCCCGGAAGCCTGCCGCCGCTCGACCCGTACTACACGGCCGAGACCGCCCCCGGCTACCTCCCCGGCATCCTCGCCCGCCACCACCTCGGCCCCGACGGCGCCCCGCTGCCCGGCGCGCCCG
>NZ_WWIR01000663.1 GCF_009863025.1 Streptomyces sp. SID4985
CTGGCTGCGGCGGCTGCGCGCCCGGGTGCCCCCGGCCGACCCCACGCTGCACGTGGACGCGTCGGCGAACGCGCTGCTGCGGATGGTCGCCGAGGGCGGGCTCGACCTGGCCTTCGTGCACGAGGTGGAGGGCAGTCCACTGCGCGTCCCGGCCGGGCTCAGCCTGCGGGTCCTGGTCCAGCGGGAGCCGCAGTTCGTCTCGCTCGCCGCCGACCATCCGGCCGCCGCCCGGCACGAGGTGCGGCTCGCGGACCTGGCGAAGGAGCGCTGGATGGTGGACTCCACGGTGGACGGCGAGTGGGACGCACTGTGCCGGGTACTGCGCGACGCGGGGATCGAACCGCGCCTGCTGCACGGCGACTACCTGACCGCGTACACCCTGGCCGCCACCGGCGAGGTGGTCACGGTGAGCCAGCCGACCGCGCGGCCCCGCTCCGACCTCGCCATCCGGCCGCTGCGCGGCGACCCGATAGGGGTACGGCTGCTGCTCGCGGCGCGCACCGAGGCCGAGTTGGAGGACGGTTACGCCGAACTGGCCGACGCCTACTGGGAGGTGGCCGCGCAGTCACCGGTCTACCGGGCGTGGCTGGAGCGCTCCCCGGCATCGGTGTGACGGTACGTCAGTAGCCGAACGTCCGCGTGGTGTAGGCGCATTCGGTGTAGATGTAGCCCGAGCGGATCTTGGCCGTGTCGGAGGCGGGCTTGGCGCTGCTGGTGCCGTTCGGCTTGTGGACGAAGTACGTGGTGCCGACGGGCAGGCCGATCGTGCGCTTGGGGTAGTTCTTCCCGCTGTCGCTGCACGGCTTGAAGCCGATCGAGAGGGTGTCGGTGAAGGTGTACGCCCGGCAGCTGCCGCAGCCCTTGAGGGTGAAGCTGCCGGTGACCGGGCCGGTGTAGAGGACGGTGATGTCGTCCGGGCTGTCGTTCTTCACCGTGACGGAGATGCCGCCGCCGGAGGCGGTGGTGGGCAGCTTCTTCCCGGCGGCGGGGACGATCTGGGCGACCTCGGCGCCGATGGCTATCTTCCGGGCCCGGTCCCGCTTGGCGCCCGTGGCCCGGGCGGCGTAGTCCTCCATGGTCTTCTGCGCGGCGGTGAACTGGCCGTCCTTGTACTGGTCGATCCCGCAGTCGTACGCCCCCTCGTCCCCGCTGCGCTTCGCGCGGCCCGCCGAGGCCGTCAGCTGGGCGGCGGACCGGCCGCCGGAGTTGGAGAGTGCGACGGCGCGCGTGTTCAGCTCGCGCAGCCGCTCCACGGCGGTGCAGGGCGCCGCGCCACCGACGGCCTTCTGCGCCTGGGCCACGGCCGACTCGACGGCCGGGGCGACCTTGGCGGCCGGGCCGGAGTCGGGGAAGGTGCCGAGCAGGTCGCCGAAGTGCTCCACCCACTCCTCGCCGTCCCCGGAGAGGGCAGCGGCACCGCACTCGTACAGCGACGTGGCGAGCCGGTCGTCGGGCCAGCGGGCGAGCGTGCCCAGCCGTTCCTCGGAGAGGGTGTCCGGCACGGTGCGCAGATACTTCAGCGGCTCGATCGCGCCGCAGTAGTCCCCGCCCGCGTAGGGGGCGCCGACGGTGCGGTAGTAGGTGCGCAGGCGGTCGGGCACCTGGTCCGCGGCGCGGGAGCCCGCGTGGTGGACGGCGAGATCCCGGTAGACGTCCAGGGCGTCGCGGTAGTCGGCGCGGGAGGCGGCGAAGGAGTGGCGGCCCGCCGCCGTCACCTTCGCGTCGGCGCGGTGCAGCCGGCCGAGCAGGGCTTGCTGCACGGCTTCCTCGCGGGCGTCGCGATACCAGAGGGTGCCGCCCGTCGGCACCGCGAGCAACAGGAGGCCGAGGGCGAGCGCGAGGGGTGCCCTGGACGGCCAGGTGAGCCGGGTGCGCAGGGCGGCGAACGCTCCGTGCGCGGCGGCGAGGAGCAGGACGATCACGTATCCGGCGAGCGCCCCGGCCGGGACGCCGTCCGGGTCGGCGGGCAGGGCGACCAGCAGCAGGACGGCGGTGGCCACCCAGCAGGCGGCGGCGAGGAACCATCTTCGCAGCAGGACGTAGCCGAGGCCGAGACCGCTCAGATTGAGCAGGCCGACGGCGGCCGCGCGCAGCGGGTCCGGTGGTGCGGGCGGCGGGCTCGCCGGCATCGGCGGTACCGGGGGCATGGGAAACCCCGGTGTCCCGGCAGGTCCGTACGGTGTGTCCGGCATGGCGGCTCCCCCCGTCAACTGCCCCCGTGCCCCTGTGAATCGGCAGTGTACGAGCAGTGGCGGGGCAGGGACAGAGGGTTTTCGCGCCGACTCTCGCGGGATGCCTCCCGGGCGGACGTGGGCACCGGGTACGCGTCGTCTGCGGGCGGGGGAGCCGGGTCCGGGCGACACTGGGCGGGAGGCTACCGAGCGACGGACCGGGGAGGCGATGGGGTGGAAGCCGTCAACCCCACGGACAGCGCCTCGCTGCTGGCCGCCTTCGGCGCGCTCGGCGTCCTGGTGGTGACGTTCGCGGAGTCGGGCCTGCTGGTCGTCGGCTTCTTCCTGCCCGGCGACACGCTCCTCTTCCCGGCCGGGGTGCTGTGCGCCGGGGCCGACGGGCGGCCGCCCCGGCTGGTCCTCTGGCAGGTGATGCTGTGCGCCGCGGCCGGAGCGGTGGCGGGCGCTCAGGTCGGCTACCTCATCGGACGACACGGCGGCCGCCCACTGCTGACCCGTACCTCCAGCAAACGGGTGAAGGAGGGCGCGGAGCGCGCCGAACGGCTCCTGGCCCGCTACGGCTACGGCAAGGCGCTGGTCATCGGCCGCTTCATCCCCATGCTCCGCTCGGTGCTGCACCCGGCGGCGGGCGCCCTCGGCGTGCCGCTCGGCACGTTCACGCTGTGGCAGACGGTGGGCGGGGTGCTCTGGTCGCAGAGCCTGGTGCTCGTGGGGTACGCCCTCGGCTCCTCGGTGTCCCACGTGGACGACTATCTGCTGCCGCTGGTCGGCGTCATCGTCGTCCTCTCCCTGATGCCGCTGCTGGTGGAGGCGGTGCGGTCACGGCGCGCGCGGCACGAGGACGCGGCGCGCGGGGAGCACACGACGGACGACCACCCGGGCGCGGAGGGCGAGTAGGTCGGCCGGGCCGGGAAACCGCCGCCCGCATATGCCCACTCACCCGCCCGGCCCAAGCCGCGTGGGCCTGAGGGGCGAGGGGGCGTGACTGATGTGACGGTGAGTGGAAGGCATGGACCACTGCACCGGCACGGCGAGGAGGCGGCATGGTGGACACGAGCGGCGAGGGCGGCACGGTGTGTGCCTTCGCGCCCGGTGACGCGCCCGGTGACGGCCCCGCCCCGGAGGATGCCTTCGCGGGGATGGGCGCGGTCGCCGACGCCGTCCTCTACGAGGGCTATCTGCTCTACCCGTACCGCCGCTCCTCCGCGAAGAACCGTGTCCGCTGGCAGTTCGGGGTGCTGCCGCCCCGGGACTGGGTGGAGACGGACGGCCCGGTCACCGAGGGCATCTCCGGCTCGGCGGACTCGTGGTACCAGCGGACCGAGTGCCTGGTGCGCGCCGAGGGCCCGGACGCGGCGCTCAGGGTGCGGGTGCGCTACCTCCAGCTGCAGCGCAAACAGGTCGAGGCGGCCGACGGCGACTGCGGACACCGGCCGGTCGAGTCCCTGCTGACGGCCGACGGCGGCGTCCAGCTCAGCTTCGACGAGGCCGTACCGCACGAGGTGGAGCTGGTGTGGCCGCTGGCCGACCTGCTGCGCGGCGTGTGCACGGCGCCGTCGGGCGCGCCCGCCGCCCGCGAGACGGAGGAGCTGTCCAAGGGCGCCGGGCGGATCGTGCGCACCCGCGAGGTGGTACGGGCCCGTACCACGGCCGGGGCCGAACGGCTCGCGGACGGCCTCTACCGGGTGTGCGTACGCACCGAGAACACCGGGCGCGCCCCCGAAACCGGCGGCGCGCGCGGCGAGGTGCTCCGGCACGCGCTGCTCGCCGCACACACCCTGCTCGGCGGTACGGGCCTGGAGTTCGTGTCCCTGATCGACCCGCCGGAGGCACTTCGCGCGCAGACGCGCGGCTGCCGCAACGCCTTCACGTTCCCGGTGCTCGGCGGACTGGCGCCCACACCCGGCTCCGGCGGCACGGACGGCTGCACGGGCCCCGTGCTGCTCTCCTCCCCCATCATCCTTCCCGACCACCCACAGGTGGCCCCGGAGAGTCCAGGCGATCTGCACGACGCGGCGGAGATCGACGAGATCCTGACGCTGCGCACGATGCTGCTGACCGACGAGGAGAAGGCCGAGGCCCGGGCCACCGACCCGCGCGCCGCGCGCATCCTCGACCGCGTGGACACCATGCCCCAGGAGGTGTTCTCCCGCCTGCACGGCGCCATCCGCTCGCTGTCCCCGGCGTCCCCGGCCGCGCCGTCCCCGGTGTCCTCCGAAAGCCGCCCCGCCTGGTGGCAGGAGGGCGGTGACGAGGGCCTGTCCCCCACGACCGACACGGTGCTCGTGGACGGCGTGGAGGTCGGCGGCGGCACTCCGGTGCGGCTGCGCCCGCGCAAGCGGGGCTCCGACGCGCAGGACATGTTCCTGGAGGGGCGGACGGCACGCGTGTCCGCGGTCTTCCACGACGTGGACGGCAGCACGCATCTCGCGGTGACCGTAGACGACGATCCGGCGGCCGAACTGCACGGCTGGTACGGCCGTTTCCACTACTTCCGACCCGACGAGGTCGAGCCCCTGGGCGACCCCCGACCGTAGCGAAGGCAGGCGACATGACCACCCAGAGCCCCACCACCGAAGCCAAGGGCATAGACGAGATCACCATCCTGTGGATCTCGGAGGGCATGAGCTGCGACGGCGACACCGTCTCGCTGACGGCGGCCATGCAGCCCTCCATCGAGGACGTCGTCCTCGGCGTGATCCCCGGGCTGCCCAAGGTCAACCTGGTCAACAAGGTGCTGTCGCCGAGCCTGGGCGGCGAGGACTTCCTCGCGCCCTACCGGGCGGCGGCACGCGGCGAGCTGGACACCCCCTTCATCCTCGTCATCGAGGGCTCGGTGCCGAACCAGGAGATCATCGAGGGTGACGGCTTCTGGACGTCGTTCGGCAACGACCCGAAGACCGGCCAGCCGCAGACGATCAACTGGTGGATCGACCAGCTCGCGCCGAAGGCGTGGGCGGTGGTCGCCGCCGGTACGTGTGCCACCTACGGCGGCATCCACGGCATGGCGGGCAACCCGACCGGCTCGATGGGCCTGGCCGACTATCTCGGCTGGGACTACAAGTCGCAGGCGGGGCTGCCGATCGTCAACGTGCCGGGCTGTCCGATCCAGCCCGAGAACTTCATGGAGGTCCTGGTCTGGGTGCTCCAGACCGCGGCCGGTACGGCCCCGCCGCCCCCGCTGGACCACATGCTGCGGCCGCAGTGGCTGTTCGGCAAGACCGTCCACGAGGGCTGCGACCGCGGTTCGTACTACGAGCAGGGCGACTTCGGGCTGGACTACAACTCCCCCAAGTGCCTGGTGAAGACCGGCTGCTGGGGCCCCGTGGTCAACTGCAACGTGCCCAAGCGGGGCTGGATGGCCGGCATCGGCGGCTGTCCCAACGTCGGCGGCATCTGCATCGGCTGCACGATGCCCGGCTTCCCGGACGCGTTCATGCCGTTCATGGACGAGCCGCCCGGCGGCACCCTGTCCTCCCTGGTCATCAAGCCGTACGGCGCCGTGGTGCGCCGACTGCGCGGCCTGACCAACGAGATGGTCAACCACGAGCCCAAGTGGCGCGGCAAGAAGCGCAAGCTGACCAGCGGTTACGACCCGTACTGGCGTGCCTGAGGCCGCCGGGGCCGTGACCCGACCACCACCCCCACCACCCGCCGAACTCCGACAGCGAGGGCAGCACCGCAGATGACGACCACCGAATCCCGGCCGACGGGACGCAAACCGGCCCAGCTCGTGGACATGTCCTGGGACCCGATCACCCGGATCATCGGCAACCTGGGCATCTACACGAAGATCGACTTCGCCAACCGCGAGGTCGCCGAGTGCCACAGCACCTCGTCGCTGTTCCGCGGCTACTCGGTGTTCATGAAGGGCAAGGACCCGCGCGACGCCGGGTTCATCACCTCGCGCATCTGCGGTATCTGCGGCGACAACCACACGACGTGCTCCAACTACGCCCAGCAGATGGCGTACGGCATCAAGCCGCCGCCCATGGCGGAGCACATCACCAACCTCGGCGAGGCCGCCGAGTACATGTTCGACCACACGATCTTCCAGGACAACCTGGTCTTCGTGGACTTCTGCGAGGCCATGGTCAAGGCCACCAACCCCGGGCTGCTGGCCCGCGCCGAGCGCACGGACGCCCCGCGCGGGGAGATCCACGGCTTCCGGACCATCGCCGACATCATGAAGGCCTTCAACCCCTTCGAGGGCGAGGTCTACAAGGAGGCGCTGCGCATCAGCCGGGTCACCCGGGAGATGTTCTGCCTCATGGAGGGACGGCACGTCCACCCCTCGACGCTCTACCCGGGCGGTGTCGGCACGATGCCGCAGCCGAGCATCTTCACCGACTACCTCAGCCGGCTGATGCACATCATCGACTTCATCAAGAAGGCCGTCGCCATGAACGACGACGTCTTCGACTTCTTCTACGAGGCCCTGCCGGGCTACGAGGAGGTCGGCAGGCGTCGCATCCTCCTCGGCTGCTGGGGCGCCTGGCAGGACCCGGCGGTCGTCGACTACCGCTACGCCTCGATGAACGAGTGGGGCAAGGCGATGTACGTCACCCCCGGCGTCATCGTCGACGGCAAGCTGGTCACCAACGACCTGATCGACATCAACCTCAACATCCGCATCATGCTGGGCAGTTCGTACTACGACGACTGGGTCAACGAGCAGCCGTTCGTCACCCACGACCCGCTGGGCAACCCGGTCGACATGCGGCACCCGTGGAACCAGACGACCGTCCCGGTGCCGCAGAAGCGGGAGTTCGACGGCAACTACAGCTGGGTGATGAGCCCGCGCTGGTACCACAAGGAGACCGACAAGCACCTCGCGCTCGACACCGGCGGCGGCCCGCTCGCGCGCCTGTGGTCGACGGCGCTGAGCGGCCTGGTCGACACCAAGTACGTCAAGGCGGGCAACGGCAAGGTGCGCATCCAGCTCCCCAAGGGCGAGTCGCTCCCGGAGACCACGCTGGAGTGGTCCATCCCGAAGTGGAGCAACACCATCGAACGCGACCGCGCGCGGCCGTACTTCGTCGCGTACGCGGCCGCGATGGCCCTCCAGTTCCTGGAGGAGTCAATGGAGCTGATGCGGGCGGGCGAGACCAAGGTGTTCCAGGACTTCGAGGTCCCGGACGAGGCGATCGGCTGCGGCTTCCACGAGGCCGTGCGCGGGGTGCTCTCGCACCACCTGGTGATCAAGGACAAGAAGATCGCCAACTACCACCCGTACCCGCCGACCCCGTGGAACGCGAGCCCCCGCGACATCTACGGCACGCCGGGCCCGTACGAGGACGCGGTGCAGGGCCAGCCGATCTTCGAGGAGAACGGCCCGGACGACTTCAAGGGCGTCGACATCATGCGCACCGTGCGCAGCTTCGACCCCTGTCTGCCGTGCGGCGTGCACATGTACATGGGCAAGGGCAAGACACTGGACGTCGTGCACTCGCCCACGTACGGGGCGAACCATGGCTGAGGGTGCCCGCCGTCTCGACGACCCGGCGGTGGAGGCGCGCCTGGCCCATCTCGACGACGTGCTGGGCGAGTTGGAGGCGGACTCCGGCTCCACCGCCCGCGAGGCGCTGGGTGCGGTCGGGCTGCTCACCGAGGTCTACGGCGAGGCGCTGGCCCGCGTCCTGGACCACGCGGACGACGCGCTGCGTGCCCAACTGGCCGAGGACGAGCTGCTGGCGCATCTGCTGGTGCTGCACGGCATCCACCCCGAGCCGCCGGAGCGGCGGGCCGCCCGCGCGGTCGAGCGGCTCCGCCCCGCCGTGCGCAAGCGCGGCGGCGACCTGGAGTGGGAGGGCGTCGAGGGCGGAGTGGCGCGGGTCCGGGTGGACCCGGGCGGCGGTGGCTGCGGCGCCGGGTGCGGCTCGGACACGCCGGATGTCGCCGAGGTGGTCCGCGCGGCGGTGCTGGCCGCGGCACCGGAGCTGACGAGGGTGGAGGCGGTCACCGC
>NZ_WWIR01000664.1 GCF_009863025.1 Streptomyces sp. SID4985
GGCGGAGTGGTCGGCCGGGGCGGCGTCGGTGTCTCCGGCTTCCCCGGCGTCTCCGGCGTCCGCGTCGGCGATGGGGGCCTCGGGGGCGTCGTCGTTCTCCGGGGTGTCCGTGGCCGGGGTGTCCTGGCCCTCCGGGGCGGTGTCCGACTCCCCGTCCGTCGTCGCGGCCGGGGTCTCCTCGGACGTGGCTTCACCGGTCACGTCGCCAGTGCCCTCGGGGGTGTCGGCGGTGTCGGCCGCCCGAGCCTCCTCGTCGGCCCCCTCGGCGCCCTGCTCCGGCCGCTCCTCCGCCGCCGTACGCTCCTCGATCTCCCGCTTCAGGGCGGCGGCGGAGAACCGCATCGTCGCCCCGCTCTCCAGGTCGCCGTTGTCCGGCTCGGGCTCCGAGGGAACCTGGCCCGGCTGGTGCTGACCCTGCTGCGGTTCGAATCCGGCGGGAAGTCCCGGAACCGGCGCGGGAGTTCCCGCCGGGGGAGTGTGCGGCGCGTACGGGGCGCCGGGTCCGGAGGCGGGAGTGTGCGGCGCGAAGGGCACACCCGGAGCAGCTGGAGTACCCGGAGTACCCGGCGCGGGGGGCACCGGTGGCGTCGGACCCGCCACCGGGGAGACCGGAGAAGCCGGGGAGACCGGGGAAGCCGGAGTGGCCGGGACGAACGGCGGCGGCACAGGCCCCGGACCCGTCGGCACACCCGCCCCGTCGGACCCCCCGGAGGAGGCACCCGTACCCCCGCCCCCGCCGGAGGACGCGTTCTGCGTGTACCAGGCGGGAGGGGCGTAGTCGATGGTGAACTCGCCCGTGTTCTCGGCGGCCGACTCCGCGTCGGGCTGGTCGTCGTCGGGTGTGGCCCAGCCCCCGCGCATACCGTCCCGATCGCTGCTCACAGTTCCTCCTGAAGTGGTCGGGCACCCTCAAACGCGTGCGGGGGCCGACCAAGTCGTGTCGTTCAAGTCGTCCGTAGTCGTGCCGGGCAGGGCCGTCCGCCGGTCCTCCCCGGGGACGACGCCCCGCCCGCGGGTCCGGCATCGCGCCCGCTCCCAGCCTAATCACCACAGGCCCCGCGCAGGCAGGCCCGCCCACCCCCCGAAACGCCATCGACGTCCCGCGCGGGCGCCACGAACGCCACGCCGCCGGGCCCAACCACCCGGGAAATAAAGGGGCAAACAACCGGTCACGCGACAAAACCCCGGACGTCCTTCGTTGCACGAAAGGCGAACAAAGCGGACAAGAAAGGTCGTTCAGTCCATGCGGCGCGGGTTGCCCAACAATCCGATCTCGGCGTCGGTCGGCTGGGTGAGCACGTACTGCCGGTCGCGATCCGTACACCAGAGGGTGACACCGTCGGGCAGCCCCGGCAGCGACTCCACCTCGGTCCGGGACAGCCCCATCGCGCGGCCCAGCTCGGCCGCCTCGTCCGGCGAGACCCGCTGGATACCGGTGAGCCGCGCCTGGCGCAGCAACCGGGGCGCCACCGGGCTCAGATACGGCAGCAGCGTCACCACCGACTGCCAGGGCCCCGCCACCACGCGCCCGCGCGGCGGCCGCATCCCGCAGTCCCGCACCACCAGCACCGGCGTGCCCGCCGAGGCGCCCTGCGGGGGCACCCGGCCGACCTCGTACACGGCGAGGCCGTTCTGCCCGCCGCCCATGGCGTGCACCATCTGCATCCAGGACTGCGGGCGGCCGGTCTCCACCGCCACCCGCGCACCCGTCGCCGCCGTGCGCAGCGCCAGCACCTGCGCCGTCCACAGGCCGCCGATCAGCACCACGTCGTACGGCGTGGGCCGGTTGATGCCCAGCACCGCGGGGCGGCCCTCGGCGTCCACGCCGGCCACCACGCCGTCGTCCCCGATGGGCAGCGCCAGCGCGTCCAGTTGGTCGCCGGGCAGGGTGTGCCAGGCGTGCCGGGGGCCGATCAGACCGAGGCCCTGGCGCAGCAGTTCACCGGCCCGGCGCAGTCCCCGGGCCCCGCTCTCGTCGGAGTCCGGAGCGGCGGCGGTCGTCCGTGTGGTCGTCATCGAGCGCCTCCGAGGGGCAGCGTGGCCAGCATTCCCGGCAGCTGTTCGCGGTCCAGCCGGGCCAGACCGGCCCCGGCGTGCCGGGCCGCGCCCTCCAACGAGCGGCGCGCGGCCACCAGTTCGTCGTCGCTACGGCCGGTCACCCGCAGATGCCCGGACAGCGACACCTCCTGCCGCTCACCGCGCGCCAGCGTGAGGCTGAACGTCGTCGCCAGGGCCGGGGTCGCCGTCACCAGGGCGAGGAACTGCGGCAGCGACTCGCCCCGCGCGCCGCCCAGTTGGGGCCAGCGCCTGATCCAGTACGTGGTGTGCCGCCGGTTGTCGCAGCGCCAGTTGCGCCCCGACTCCTCCGTACGCCGCTCGCGCCGCTCGCCGCGTCCTGCCTCCGCCGTGACCAGCGGGTTGGCGCAGGCCGAGGTGGCGAGGGCGGTGATCAGCTCCTCCTCGTCCAGGATCGTGGCCCGGAAGCCCGCCCCGGTCAGCCTGCTCGCGAGATGGTCGGCCACGCGCGCCACGCACTTCTGCGCGCCGGTCAGGCCGCCCCCGCGCGCCGCCACCGCCTCCGCGCACAGCTCGGGGTCGAGCTTCAGCGCGACCCAGGTGATGCGCACCGCCGGGGCGCCCGTCTGCTCCTGGAGCGGAAGGTAGTTGGCGACGGCGACCGACTGCTGGGGCAGATGCAGTGCGGGCGCTGGCTGGGTGTGCAGCACCACCTGGGCGGACTCCAGACGGATGTCGTCCACCTCCAGGGCGTCGCGCACCAGGGAGACCGGCAGCGGCTGCCGGTTCCGCTCGGCCCGCAGCGCCGTGGCGTCGGCCTCCACCTGGAGCACGGCGGTCAGGAACGTGCCGTCCCCGGCCATGCCGACCGGGCGGCGGTCCCGTCCCCCGTACGAGTAAGTCCGCAGCGCGGGCTCGCACTCGAGCGCGGGCACCAGCGCGGGTTCCGTGCCGGGCGGGATCGGCGTGTTCGCGGCGTGCCGTCTGCGCGCCTTCAACTCCCGTGCCGTGGCCAGCCATTCGGGCAGCGAGCGGCCGCGCCGCCGGACGAACGCCAGGGCGATCAGCGCCAGCGCGACCACGCCCGCGGGCGCCAGGGCCAGCGGGCCTATCACCCAGCCGACCAGCAGGATCGCCGCCGCGATCTCCACCAGCACGAGTCGTTGCAAACGAAACGAACCCGCGCGGCCCGGCCGGTGTCCCAGGCCGAGCGTGACGGCCTGCGACGACGTACCGGACCGGCCGGACGCCTGCCGGGGCGCCGGTGCGGACCCGGACCCGCCGGGCCGCGCCGCCGACCGGCCGCGCAGCCGTGTCCGCGTTCCCGAAGCCATCACTCCATCCCCCCGATTTGCTCACAACTCGCTGGAACCAGGCGCCCGCACAAGGCCCTTGAGGGCCCAGGTACCCTACCCGCTCCGCAGGACTCGCCCCGCACCAGGCATAGTAGGGGCCGGGTCCGACAACGGAGGGCGGGGGAGAGCGGTCCCCGGGCGCGCTCCACGTGAGACACGGGGAGAAACGGGCACAGATGGCATCTCGGCGGGACCAACTCAACGCCTACACCTTCGCGAAGCGCCGCATGCTCGCGTCCTTCGTCCGGTCGGCGCCGGACGCCTCCGACGAGGGGGCGCCGAGCCCGCTGCGCGCGGTGCTGCCCGGCGCGATCGCCGCGGCGGTCGTGGTCGCGGCCTTCGGCGCCTGGGGCATGTTCAAACCGACCGCGCCGAAAGGCTGGGACGCCCCCGGCCAGAAGGTGATCATCGCCAGCAAGTCCACCACCCGGTACGTGGTGCTGAAGACCAAGGACAAGGTCCAGCTCCACCCGGTGCTCAACATGGCCTCCGCCAAGCTCGTGCTCAACACCCAGAGCGACGTGGACGTCGTCACCGTGGACGAGTCGATCCTCGACAACGGCAAGATCCCGCACGGCGTCACCATCGGCATCCCCTACGCCCCCGACCGGCTGCCCTCCGGCAAGGAGGCGAGCGGCGCCAAGCGCTGGGTGGTGTGCGAACGCCCCAGCGGCAACGGCGACTCCATCCAGAAGGCCGCCTTCGTCCTCGCCGCCCGCGACCAGCACCGCACCGAGGGCACCGAGAAACTCCACGGCGGCCAGCTGCTCTACGTCGCCACCTCCGACGGGACCCGCTACGTGGTCGACGCGCAGGGCTGGGCGTACCGCGTGGACGCCGCCGACGCCCTGCTGCTGCGCACCCTGGTCGGCCCGGACCGCGTACCCGAGCGCGTCACCAAGGAGTGGATCGAGACCTTGCACCAGGGTTCCCCGATCCGCTTCCCGAAGGTCGACGGCGTCCCCGGGGCACCGGCCCGCGCGGGCGGCCGGCTCGACGCCGGCGCCGACCGCGTCGGCATGGTGCTCAGGACCCCCGTCAACGGCCAGGAGCGGTACTACGTGGTGCTGCCCGGCCGTATCGCCCCCGTCTCCGACTTCGTCGCCAAGCTCCTGCTCGCCAGCGAGGACCTCGTGAAGCTCGGCCAGACCGGCCACGAGCTGGAGGTCAGCCCCGGCGCGGTGGAGGAGGGCAGCCCCTTCGCCACCGAGTACAAGTGGCCCGTCCACGAGCCGAAGGCGGTCAACGAGGCGTCCACCGCCCCCGGCAGCCGCAACACCGTCTGCAACGTGCTGCGCCACGTCTCCGGCGGCGGCGAGACCACCCTGAGCACCTGGGCGGGCGGCGACTTCCCGGCCGTCCTCGCCACCGGCTCCTCCAGCGCCTACGTCACCGCGGGCTCCGGCCAGCTCTACCGCCAGTACCAGGGCAAGGAGACCTCCGTCGGACCGGTCTTCCTGGTCACCGACACCGGCCTGCGCTACGCCCTCCAGTCCAACGACGACAGCGCGGGCGACGACGCCGGGATCGGCATCTCGGCCGAGCAGCGCCAGCAGCTCCAGCGGGAGGCCAAGCTGGCGCAGACCCACCTCGGCTATGCCGACGTGAAGCCCGCGCCGGTGCCCGTCGCCTGGTCCGAGTTCCTGCCGACGGGCCCCCGGCTCTCGACGGCCGGCGCGCGCCAGCCGCAGGGTTCTTGAGGGACGGCCCGATGACACGCTCTGGAGCTTCTCTGTTTACCCGCACCGGCGTGGCCGCCGCTCTCGCCGTGGGCGGCGGGCTGCTGACGGCCCCGCCAGCGGCCGCCGACTCCGGCACCGACCAGTGCACCTTCAGCAAGACCAACCACGTGTACTCCGGGACGCCCTGGGCCCTCCAGCGCGTCATCCTGGACGACCTGTGGAGCCGCTCCAAGGGCCGGGGCGTCCGCGTGGCCGTCATCGACACCGGCGTCGACACGGCGAACCCGCAGCTCAAGCAGGCGGTGAACGCCTCCCTCGGGACCAACCTCCTGCCGCCCAAGGACGACAAGGGCCAGCCCATCGACAGCGGCCGGAAGGACGGCACCACCGACACCGTCGGCCACGGCACGCGCGTCGCGGGCATCATCGCCGCCCGCCCGATGAAGGGCACCGGCTTCGTCGGCCTTGCCCCCGAGGCCACGATCATCCCGATCAAGCAGAACGACGCGGAGGGCAACGGTACGGCCGCGACACTGGCGCGGGCGATCCGCCACGCGACGGCCAAGCAGGCCCAGGTCATCAACATCTCCCAGGACACCGTGAAGCCGGTGCCCCAGGACGCCGACCTGCTCGCGGCCGTCAACGACGCCATCGCCCACAAGATCGTGGTCGTCGCCTCGGCGGGCAACGACGGCCTCGGCGGCAACGTCAAGAAGACCTACCCCGCCTCTTTCCCCGGCGTCCTCGCCGTCGCCGCCTCCGACCGCAACAACGAACGCGCCGCCTTCTCCCAGTCGGGCGACTTCGTCGGCGTCGCCGCCCCCGGCGTCGACATGATCTCCACCGTCCCCCAGGGCGGCCACTGCTCCGACAACGGCACGAGCTTCTCGGCGCCGTACGTGGCGGGCGTAGCGGCGTTGATCAAGTCCCGCCACCCCGACTGGACCTCCCGCGAGGTCATCGCCCAGATCGAACAGACCGCTGAACGCTCCATCCCCGGCCACGACCGCCTCGTCGGCTGGGGCGTGGTCGACCCCGTCCGAGCCCTGACGGACGACGACCACCCGATCGAGACCCCCCACCCCGACCCCGTCCTCACCCACGCCGAACCCCCCACCCCCGCCAAACTCACCCTCGGCGAAACCCCCCAGGAACGAAACGCCCGCCTGGCCACGTACGTGGCGATCGGCGCGGGGGTGCTGGTCGCGGGACTCACGGGGGCGGGGGTGGCGGTACGGGACGCTCGGCGGCGGCGCGGGCGGCTCTAGGGGGTGTCTCGCCGATCACGCCGGGCTCGCGGCGTCTGGCACCGCACCTCGCCGCGTTGTCGTCACTCGCCGATGCTCCGCATCGACTCCCTCCTCCGCCTT
>NZ_WWIR01000665.1 GCF_009863025.1 Streptomyces sp. SID4985
GCCCGGCACGTCCCCGCCGAAGCGGGCGGCGGCGACCACGGTGGCCTGCGCCTCCCCCAGGCCACCGCAGTCCCGTTCGGCCCGCAGCAGCGCCTCACCGGGCTGCCGTCCCGCGCGCACCTCCCCGGCCAGCGCACCGCACAGAGCGATCACCGCCTCCGCCCGGCGCTCCTCGGTCCGCCGGGCCTGCCGGGCGATCCGCAGCCGACGCAGCAGCGGCACCCCGGCGGCCCCCGCGACCACCGGAATCACCGAGGCGCCCAGGAGCGCCAGCAGCAGCCCGGCCGCGAGCGACCACCACTCGGCACCCAACCTGCCGGTCAGCCGCCGCAGTTCGGCCACCACCCGCTCCCCGGACGGCGGCCCGGTCGCCACCGCTCCACCACCCGCCAGCAGCAACCGCGCCCGGCGCACGCCCTGTTGCCGCGTGCCGTACAGCCACCCGATGCCCCCGAGGCACACCAGCGCCGCGCCCGTGCCCAGTTCACCCATGCCGACCTCAGCCATCGCCACCGCTCCTCTCGCCACGACCGCTGACGCGGTCCTCGATTCCCTGGGCACGCGCGCCGCCCAGCAGCTCCCGCAGCCGCCCCCACCCCCGCTCGGCGACGAACGCCCGCTCGCCCCAGCGCAGCGCGGGCACCGTCCGCACCAGCCCGGAGGCATCCCGCTCCAGGACGTGCACCTCGGCGATCCGGCGCCGTCCGGTCCGGTCGCGCACGAGGTGGAGCACGACCGACAGGGCGGCCGCCAACTGGCTGTGCAGCGCGGCCCGGTCGAGCCCGGCCGCCGTACCCAGCGCCTCAAGGCGGGCCGGTACGTCGGCCGCCGCGTTGGCGTGCACTGCCTGTTGACCGAACTAAGTAGGTCGTTTTCCCAGCTCAGTGACTAGATGAGGGTTCTCGCGTTAGCCCGTCCGTGAACTCACCTGAAGTGCTCCGCAGGGACCTGACGAACCTGACCGTGCCCCAGATCGGCCGACTGGAAGAGACGGGCAAGGCCGAGGAGCCGTACCGGCTGCTCGACCCTGCAGACACCGTCGTCGAGCCAGCGGCCGAGTGGTTCGCCGAACTGCAAGCATGCGCCAAGCCGCCTGCCACGATCCGGTCGTACGGCATGGACCTGCTCCGCTGGCACAGGTTCTTGTGGACGCTCGAGATCCTGTGGAACAAGGCGACCCGAGCCGAGGCCCGGGACTTCGCCCGATGGCTCCAACTCGCGGACAAACCCGTGCGGTTGCACTGGCGCTACCAGAAGTACGGACTGCCGCCCGGCGGGCTCCCGAAGCAGAGCCGACCGGATCGCGGCACCCCGAACCCGCTGACGGGCAAGGCCGGACCGGGCGAGAAGTACGCACCGACGACCCGGGCCCACAGCGAGACGGCCATCCGGCTGTTCTACGACTTCCACTGCGAAGAGGGCGCCGGGCCGCTGCTCAACCCGTTCCCGCTCGACCGGTCCCGCCGCTCTCGCAGAGCTCAGGCGGCAGCCCGGCCGAACGCCCACCACAACCCCATGGAGGTCTTCCTCGACGAACGGACGGGCCGCTACCGCCCGACCGTGCCCAAGCGGATCCCGAAGCGGATCCCCGACGAGATGTTCAACGCCCTGTTCGCCGCGCTCAACCACCACCGCGACCGGGCCCTGCTGGCCTTCTGGGTCTCCACCGGAGTCCGGGCCGAGGAACTCCTCGGCAGCAAGGCCAAGGACGCCGATCCAGGCCAGCAACTGATCGGGGTGACCCGCAAGGGCACCCGCGAATACCAGCAGGTCCCCGCCTCGACGGACGCATTCGTCTGGCTCCGCCTGGCCCAGGAACAGGCCCGGCGAGGCGGAGTGCCCCAGGGCCGCAACCAGACGCTGTGGTGGACGCTCAGGAGGCCCTGGCGCCCACTGGAGTACGACGCGGCCCGCATGATGTTCAACCGGGCCAACGATCTCCTGGGAACGAACTGGACCCTTCACGACCTGAGACACACCGCCGCCTACCGCATGGCCCGCGACCCCGAGCTGTCCCTCACGGACGTCCAATGGGTCCTCAACCACGCTCACCTGTCCACCACGGAGATCTACCTCGCGGCCAGCCAAGACGAGATCGTCGAGCAGTTGCTCGCCCACCACGCCCGCCAGGCAGCAGGAAAGCTCCCGAAGCCACGGCCACCAGCTCCCGGCTACAACGCGGCGAGCCTGGACGTCCTGTTCGGCCGGTCATGACGAGCACGACACTGCTGGCCAAAGTGCCAGCTCAAGGACCTGTTCTTACGTTTCACGGCTCGCACTTCAAGGCCCTGCAGAAGGAATACCCACCGCGGTCCGTCCCGGCGACCTGGCCGGAGACCGCGGCCGACACCGACACCGTTCTCGACGTCCTCAACGAGATGTCCAAAAACGCCGTGAAGAACACGCGCTACACACGCTCCCGCGGGGCCCGCAACGTCATGCGGTGGCTGGAGCGGTTCGAGGGCGAGACCTGGCAACAGCGTTGGTCCAACAGCCCGTTGGACACACAACTCGACCTCAACCTTCCCGACCTCGGCCCCTGGGTCCGAGAACACCTGGACCCCATCCCCGACGGCGTCCTCCGATCGGGCATCCTCGCGATGGCCTGCGCGGACGTGATCCGGCCCGCCCCCAGCTGGCTGCTGACCCGCCGGTCACGACACATGCGCCAAATGGTGGCTGAGTACCGCGACCCGGATGGCTTCGCCGCCCTGGAGACCAAGGCCGCCCCGGGCGTCTGGGACGCCAAGCTCGGCCTGCAGGCCCGGAACGCCATCTCCACGATGATCCTGGCCAAGGGCGGCAAGGTCGCCGACATCGTCGTCGGCGACTGCCTCGAACTACGGGGCATCGAGCAGGAGATCATGGCCCGAGGCGCCGGCCGGTCGCTGTTCTACCTCTGGCTCAAGGACCACGAGGTCTTCCCGCCAGACGCGCCGGCCACCCTCCGCGACTTCAAGCGGCGGGCCGGGCAGGTCAGCGTCGAAGAGCTGGTGGACCGCTACCAGCTACAGAACCGCCCGGTCCGCGACCTGATCGTCGACTACCTCACCGAGCGCCAACCCGCCCTGGACTACACGTCGCTGGAAGGTCTGTCCCGCAACCTCGCCCAGCTGTTCTGGGCCAACCTCGAACGCCACCACCCCGGCATCGACTCCCTCCGGCTGCCGAAGAACGTCGCAACCGCATGGAAGGAACGCATCCGCACCAAGACCCGCCTCAAGAAGCAGCCGGACGGCAGCTACACCGAGATCACCACCGAACGGCACAGCGCCATCGCGGTGCTGGCCGTCATCCGGGCCTTCTACCTCGACATCTCGCAGTGGGCCGTCGAGGAACCGGGCCGCTGGGGACCCTGGGTGGCACCCAGCCCCATCAAGGAAGCCGAACTCAACTACAAGAAACAAGCCCGACGGCAGAAGGCGAAATCGGACCAGCGCACCCGGGAACGACTGCCCGTCCTGCCCGCCCTCGTCGAGGCCGCGGACCGTCAGCTCAAGGAAGCCCGCACGCGAAACGAGGCCGCCATCGCGGCCGCCCCCGGCACCACCTTCTCGGTCCTGGGCAAGACCTACACCCGCATCCGGCACCCCCGCTGGGCCGACGGGATCGCCGCCAACAGCGCCTGGGACGAGCACGGACGGCGATGCACGCTCGGATACGACGAGAACCGGGCCTTCTGGGCCTGGGCGACGGTCGAGTTCCTCCGCCACACGGGCGTCCGCATCGAGGAGATGCTCGAGGTCAGCCACCACAGCATCACCCAGTACACCCTCCCCACCACCGGGGAGATCGTTCCGCTCCTGCAGATCGCTCCCTCCAAGACCGACCAGGAACGGCTCCTGCTGGTCAGCCCCGAACTCGCCGACGTGCTCTCCGCCATCGTCTGCCGAGTCCGCGACGACTCCGGGACCGTCCCGCTGGTCCGCTCCTACGACACCGGCGAGAAGGTGTGGAACCCGCCCATGCCGCTGCTGTTCCAGTGGCGCACAGGCGGCCAGAACCGCCCCATCTCCGAGACCACGATCCGCCGGGCCCTCAACGAGGCCCTCGACTTCGCCGGCCTCACCGACAACACCGGTGAGCAGCTGAACTACCAGCCGCACGACTTCCGAAGAATCTTCATCACCGACGCCATCATGAACGGCCTGCCACCGCACATCGCGCAGGTCATCGCCGGGCACGACGACATCTCAACCACCATGCGCTACAAGGCGATCTATCCCATGGAGGCCATCGAGGCCCACCGCTCGTTCATCGCACGGCGCAGGTTGACCCGTCCCAGCGAGGAGTACCGCAGGCCGACCGACGCCGAATGGGACGACTTCTTGGGCCACTTCGAGCTCCGCAAGCTCTCGATCGGCACCTGCGGACGAGCCTACGGAACGTCCTGCATCCATGAGCACGCCTGCATTCGCTGCCCGATGCTCCGGCCCGACCCTCGCGAGCGTCGGCGCCTGGTCGAGATCAGGGACAACCTCGTCGACCGCATCGCCGAGGCCGAGCGCGAAGGCTGGGGCGGCGAAATCAAGGGCCTGGGGACCAACCTCGAAGGCGCCAAGGACAAGCTCGCTCAGATGGACGCGCAAACAGCAAGATCAAAACAGTCGATCTACCTAGGAATGCCCTCGTTCGGCGAGATCACCGCACGAGCCTGACCCCGGCTCCGCCAGCACGCTGGCGGAGCCGCTTCCATGAGAGGAGGCCCCGTGACCAGCACTCTTTCCATTCTGGGAGAGCTCGGAGCATGCGCGACTTCTAAGTTCGGAGAAGGTGCCGCAGCCGCCCTCGTGGCCCGTGTTGAGCGCGGCCAGCAGATGCACCACCTCGGGGCCGCGCACCTCCCCGACGACCAGCCGGTCGGGCCGCATCCGCAGTGCCTGCCGGACCAGGTCCTCCAGCGTGACCAGACCGGCGCCCTCCTGGTTGGCGGGCCGGGTCTCCAGCCGTACGACGTGGGGATGGTCGGGTCTCAGCTCGGCCGAGTCCTCCGCGAGCACGATCCGCTCACCGGGTCCGACCAGGCCGAGCAGCGCGCTCAGGAGAGTCGTCTTGCCGGTGCCGGTCCCCCCGCTGATCAGAAAGCTCAGCCGGGCGTCCAGCAGGGCGCGCAGGAGCCGGTCTCCGGCGGGTGGCAGGGTGCCCGCGCGGGCCAGTTCGGCGAGGGTGAAGGCGCGAGGCCGTACGACGCGCAGGGAGAGGCAGGTGCAGCCGACGGCCACCGGGGGCAGCACGGCGTGCAACCGGGTGCCGTCGGGCAGCCGGGCGTCCGCCCAGGGCCGTGCGTCGTCCAGGCGCCGCCCGGCGACGGCGGCGAGCCGCTGCGCGAGACGTCGTACCGCCGCGGGGTCGGGGAAGGTCACCCGGGTCAGCTCCAGGCCGCCGCCCCGGTCCACCCACACCCGGTCCGGGGCGGTCACCAGGACGTCGGTGACGGCGGGGTCCGCGAGCAGCGGTTCCAGGGGGCCGGAGCCGACGAGTTCGGAGCGCAGATGCTCGGCCGCGCCGAGGACCTCGGCGTCGCCCAGGACCCGGCCCTGTTCGCGCAGCGCCTGGGCGACCCGGGCCGGGGTGGGTTCGGCGCCGCTCTCGGCCAGGCGGCGCCGCACGCCGTCGAGCAGGGCCGCGCCGTCGGCCCGGTCGAGTCCGGGGAGGGTCATCGGGGGCCTCCCATCTCGGCCAGGGCCTGCTCCCAGAAGGCGGTGCAGAAGCGGGCCAGCGGGCCGCGTCCGGTCGCGCCGGGCGGCTTGGTGGTACCGCGCGGCCGCGCGAGCACGGATTCGAAGGGGACGGTCCCGGCGAGGGGGAGATCGAGCAGCCGGGCCACCTCGCGGTCGTCGAGCCCGGGCGCGCCCGGCCCGCGCACCGCCACGCGCAGGTCGCGCACGACCATGCCGACGGCGGAGGCGACGCGGCC
>NZ_WWIR01000666.1 GCF_009863025.1 Streptomyces sp. SID4985
GGCGGCGGCCCCGGCGAGCAGTACGGGCAGCCCGTAGGTGCCGCCCTCGGCGGTGAGCAGGCCGTACGTTCCCGCGCACACGCCCAGCAGTCCGCCGAGGGTGAGCGCGGCCGTCGTACGCCGTACCCGTGCGGGGACCTCGGCCGTGCGGCCGAAGCCGCGCGCGTCCATCGCGGCGGCCAGCGCGACCGAGCGCTCCAACGCGCCCTCAAGCACCGGCAGTCCGACCTGGAGCAGCCCCCGTACACCCCGGTCCGGGCGCCCGCGCAGCCGCCGGGCGGCGCGCAACCGCCGTACGTCCGCGATGAGATGGGGTGCGAAGGTGAGCGCGACGACCACGGCGACACCCGCCTCGTACAGCGCGCCCGGCAGCGACTTCAGCAGCCGGGCCGGACTGGACAGGGCGTTGGCCGCGCCGACGCAGATCAGCAGGGCGGCCAGCTTCAGGCCGTTGTAGCCGGAGAAGAGCAGCGCCTCGGCCGTGACCGGGCCGCCGAGCCGGATGCCCTGCGCCCAGTGCGGCAGGGGGAGTTCGGGCAGCGTGAACAGCACATGCGTACCCGGGATCGGAGAGCCGAGGAGGACCGTGAAGGCGAGGCGTACGCACAGCACGGCGACGGCCAGCTTGGCGAAGGCCGCGTAGGAACGGGCCCAGGGCGCGGCGGAGCGGTGGGTGGCCACCACATAGCCGGACGCGGCGACGAGCAGGGCCAGCAGCAGCGGGTTGGTGGTGCGGGTGGCGGCGGTGCCGAGCCCGAGGGCCCACAACCACCAGGCACCAGGGTGGAGTTGAGGGGACCGCTCAGGCATTCCGGCGCCGCCGGGCCTGCCACACCGCCGCCCCGGCGAGGACGGCGATCACACCCGCGCCGACGGGCAGCCCGAGGGAGGGGCCGCCGGAGTCCTTCTCGGCGGCCTTGTCCTTCTCCGCGGCCTTGTCGTGCTTCGCCGGTGCCTTGCCGCCCGCCGCGACCTGCTCCCCGCACCCCTGGTGCGGATAACCGGAGATGGCGCACAGCAGGGCGTTGGTGTCGTAGCGCAGCGGCTTGGCGGTCGCGGCCAGGGCCTCGGCGCTGGTCGCGTCGGGGTCGACGCGGGCGCAGGCCGTACGGACGGGCGGCGGCTTCTCGCCCGGGGGCGCGTCGGCCGGGGTGCCGAAGTCGATGACGAGCGCGACCCGCTTGGTGCCCTGCTTGGCGGGCGTGCGGGCGCAGAGGGTGGCGAAGTCCGCCGTGCCGCGCGGACGGGTCGCGTCCGCGGAGTCCTCGCTGACCGCGAACCGGAAGCCCTGTACGTCGCCGTCCTCGGGACGGGTCGTCGAGGGCCCCTGGGTCGCGTACGTCCACCGGCCGCCGGAGCGGTCCCAGAAGGACCAGTACCGGTAGCCGGTGGCGTGGGCCTGGGCGGCCCCGGCGAGGAGGAGCAGGGCCGCGACCAGGAGCGTCGCGGCACGGCGGACGACGGTCACGTCCGGTTCTTCTTCCGGCCGCTGGCCAGGAAACCGGCGCCGATACCCGCGAAGAGGCAGGAGCCCACGAACCACCAGACCTGGTGGTTCGACTTCTTCTCCTCGGCCTTGTGCGCGGCGGCGGCCTTCTTCGCCTGCTCGGGCGCCGGGCCCTGCTTGTCCAGCGCCTGGACCAGATTGGTGCCGCCGAATTCCTTCGGGTTCTCGCCGAGCGCGTGCGCGGCCAGGATCAGCTGGGCGTATGCGGCCGGGCCGCTCTGCTGCGCCCACGGACCGGCGTTCTTCGCCAGCCAGGCGTACGGAGCCTTCGCCTGAGCGCTCCAGCCGTCGGCGGCGAGCGCGACCACCGTGTCGGCGGTGTTGCCGAAGTCCGGCTGGTCCTCGGCGCCGGGCATCGCCGACATCAGGTGGCCGCTCTTGGCGACGGCACCGGCCAGGTGGGCGGCGGCGTTGTCGGCCAGCCGGCCGGGGGTGGCCTTGCCGGAGTCCGTGCAGGCGGGGGCCTTGTCGCGGGCCTTGGCGGGCTCCACCACGAAGCCCTTGCCGAGGGCGCCGAGCACGGCGGCCGCGGTGGCGTCGGCGTTGGCGGCGAGCTTGCCCTTCTTGTCCGGCTGGTAGGCGAAGGCGCCCCCGCCGTCCTTCCCGCACGGGATCGCCAGGGCGGCCAGCGCCTCGGCCGGGGCCTTGCCCTTGGCGTGCTGCTTCGCCGGGTCCAGACCGGCGGCGGTCAGCGCGCCGACGACCACGGAGGTGGAGTTGGCATCGCTCGGGGAGCCGGGGGAGTAGCCCCAGCCGCCGTCCTTGTTCTGCTGTCCCGTCAGCCACTTCGTGGCCTTGCCGACCGCGTCGTCGTGGCCGCCGAGCGCGGCGAGCGCCTGGACGGCGGCGGCGGTGCTGTTGGTGTCGGCCAGCGGGCCCTTGCCGCCGCACGGCTTGGCGTTGTCGGCGCGGAAAGCGGCGAAACCGCCGTCGGCGCACTGCTGGCCGGTCAGCCACCGCACGGCGGAGGCGGCGGGGCGCTCACCGACGGTGTGCTGGGCGAGCAGGGCCAGCGACTGGCGCCAGACGCCGTCGTAGGTGGGGTCGGCCTTGCCGAACAGCCCGGCCGGGACCGGCACCGGGGACGGCGACGGGGTCGCGTCGGCGGCCATGGCGGGCGCGGCGGTGGCCAGCACGCCTATCGCGGCGAGAGCCGCTGCACTGCGGCGGACGTTCATGGTCGGCGACTGCCTCTCCTGCAAGGAAGCCGGGCAGCGCACGGGGAACCCCCGGGCGGCTCGGCTCCGTAGACCTCGACGGTGCCGTGCGCGGCAGGGGTGCCACACACGTGAGCCGGTCACATCCCGCCGGGGCGCTCCGGCTCGCCGCCCCCTGCGGGACGGCTCACGGTTGCGGGCTCAGCGCCGGAATCGCACCGGCTTCCCCCCGTACGGGTGTATGACGACCCGGCCACTTTACCCGGCGCCCCCACCCCCCGAGGAGTGGCCGGGACCACACCGGCCGGGTGAGGACGGGCACTTTGGCGGTCCCGTCCGGGGTGGTGTCCGCGGGTGGGCCCTCCTGGCCCGGACAGCGCGGCCCGGTCTCCGGTGGTGGCGCGAATCACCTGGTCGACCGGTCACAGCCGCCCTACCAGCCGGTAGATTCGGAGCCTCCTGGATGATCAGCTGAAACTTGTTCCACATTGACGTCCCGTCGTAGTCTCGCGGGACCGCGCAGGGAGAAGGGGGCCCGGAGTGACCGCTGAGGCCAGTCAGACGGGTTCCCGACAGGACCCGGCTGCCGACGGCGGGACACCGCTGGACATCGCGCTCCTCACCTACAAGGGCAACCCCTTCTGCGGCGGACAGGGCGTCTACGTGCGCCATCTCTCCCGCGAGCTGGCCCGGCTCGGGCACCGCGTGGAGGTCATCGGCTCGCAGCCGTACCCCGTGCTCGACGAACACGAGGACTACGACGGCCGGTTGAGCCTGACCGAGCTGCCCAGCCTCGACCTCTACCGCCAGCCCGACCCCTTCCGCACCCCGAAGCGGGACGAGTACCGGGACTGGGTCGACGCGCTGGAGGTCGCCACGATGTGGACCGGCGGCTTCCCCGAGCCGCTGACCTTCTCGCTGCGCGCCCGCCGTCATCTGCGCGCCAGACGCGGCGAGTTCGACGTCGTGCACGACAACCAGACCCTGGGATACGGGCTGTTGGGCGATGTCGGCGCGCCGCTCGTCACCACGATCCACCACCCCATCACCGTGGACCGGCAGTTGGAGCTGGACGCCGCCGAGAGCCGTCAGCGCCGTCTGTCCGTGCGCCGCTGGTACGCCTTCACGCGGATGCAGAAGCGCGTCGCCCGCCGGCTGCCCTCCGTGCTCACCGTCTCCGGCAGCTCCCGCCAGGAGATCGTGGACCACCTCGGCGTCCGCGACGACCGCGTGCACGTCGTCCACATCGGCGCCGACACCGGCCTGTTCGCCCCCGACCCGGCCGTGGCCGAGGTGCCGGGCCGGATCGTCACCACCTCCAGCGCCGATGTCCCGCTCAAGGGCCTGGTGTTCCTCGTCGAGGCCCTCGCCAAGGTCCGCACCGAACACCCCGACGCCCACCTGGTCGTCGTCGGCAAGCGCCCCGAGGAGGGCCCGGTCGCCCAGGCCGTCGAGCGCTACGGCCTCGAAGGCGCCGTCGAGTTCGTCAAGGGCATCTCCGACGCCGAACTGGTCGACCTGATCCGCTCGGCCGAGGTCGCCTGCGTCCCCTCGCTGTACGAGGGCTTCTCGCTGCCCGCCGCCGAGGCCATGGCCACCGGCACCCCGCTCGTCGCCACCACCGGCGGCGCGATCCCCGAGGTCGCGGGCCGCGACGGCGAGACCTGCCTCGCCGTACCCACCGGCGACG
>NZ_WWIR01000667.1 GCF_009863025.1 Streptomyces sp. SID4985
CCCGCCGCGGCCTCGCTGCTCGCCACCGCCGCCGCGACCTCGGCGGCCTGGGCGTGGGCGCCGCGCCCCGCGACGGAGGGGACCGCCCGGATCGCCGTCGTACAACCCGGTGTCGTGGAGGGACCGCGCAGCGTGGACGACCGCTTCGACCGCGAGGAGCGGCTGACCCGGCGCCTGGCCGGGCAGGACGTGGACCTCGTGGTGTGGGGCGAGAGCAGCGTGGGGCACGATCTCGCCGCCCGCCCGGATCTCGCCCGCCGGCTCGCCGCGCTGTCCCGGCTGACCGGCGCCGATGTGCTGGTGAACGTGGACGCCCGTCGCTCCGACCGCCCCGGCGTCTACAAGAGCTCCGTCCTGATCGGCCCGGACGGCCCGACCGGCGAGCGGTACGACAAGATGCGGCTGGTCCCCTTCGGGGAGTACATACCGGCCCGCTCCCTGCTCGGCTGGGCCACGTCGGTGGGCAGGGCGGCGGGCGAGGACCGGCACCGGGGTACCGAGCAGGTCGTGATGGACGCCGGGCACGGGCTGCGGATCGGCCCGCTGGTGTGCTTCGAGACCGCGTTCCCGGACATGAGCCGCCACCTCGCGGACGACGGCGCGGGCGTCCTGCTCGGCCAGTCCTCCACCTCGACCTTCCAGGGCAGCTGGGCCCCGGAGCAGCACGCCTCGCTGGCCGCGCTGCGCGCCGCCGAGACCGGCCGCCCGATGGTGCACGCCACCCTGACCGGAGTGAGCGCCGTCTACGGCCCGGACGGCCACCGGCTCGGCCCCTGGCTCGGTACGAACGCCGACACCGCTCACGTCTACGACGTACCGCTCGCGCACGGTGTCACCCCGTACGTCCGCCACGGCGACTGGGCGGTGCGCGGAGCGCTCCTGGTGCTGGCCTCGCTGGGCGCGGTGGAGGGCGTACGGACGCTCAGGCCGCGCCGGACGGGTCCTGAACCGCTCGTACGATCCGCTCACACAGTTCGTGGGTGGCCAGCGCGTCCCCGGCGCTGAGCGTCCTGCCCGCGCGGACGGCGTCGAGGAAGGTGAGGACGGCCTGCTCGATGCCGCGCTGCCGGGAGACGGGCACCCAGTCGCCGCGCCGCCGCAGGGTCGGCTGGCCCTTGTGGTCGATGACCTCGGCGAGGTTGACGACCTGGCGCTTGGTGTCCTGCCCGGAGACCTCCAGGATCTCCTCGGCGGAGCCGCTGAGCCGGTTCATGACGCCGAGCGCGGTGAAGCCGTCACCGGCGAGCTGGAGCACGACGTGGTGCAGCAGCCCGTTCTCGGAGCGGGAACGCACGGTGACGTCGTCGAC
Source organism: Streptomyces sp. SID4985 (assembly GCF_009863025.1). Taxonomy (GTDB): domain Bacteria; phylum Actinomycetota; class Actinomycetes; order Streptomycetales; family Streptomycetaceae; genus Streptomyces. The sequence continues at coordinate 1,310 of NZ_WWIR01000667.1, forward strand.
CGGGCCCGGCACCAGGAAGCGCAGGGTGTCCACGACGTGGATGAAGTCGTCCAGGACCATCGAGCGGGGCTCCTCGGGCAGCCCGACCCGGTTCTTCTGGAGGATGATCAGCTCGCGCGGGTGCTCCAGGCACTGCGCGTACGCGGGGGCGTACCGGCGGTTGAAGCCGACGAACAGGGAGACACCCCGCTCCTCGGCGAGCGCCACCAGCCGCTCGGCGTCGGCGAGTTCGTAGGCGAGCGGCTTGTCCACGTAGGTGGGGACGCCCGCTTCGAGGAGCCGGGTGACGATCTCGGGGTGGACGGCGGTGGGCGCGTGCACGAAGGCGGCGTCGAGACCCGCGCCCAGGAGGGAGTCCAGGCTCTCGTGCCGCCGCTCCTCGGGCAGGTGCAGCGAGTCCGCCACGGCCGTCAGGGTCGCGGGGGTGCGGGTCTGGAGGTGGAGGTCGACGCCGGGCAGTGTGCCGAGCACCGGAAGGTATGCCTTCCGCGCGATGTCCCCGAGTCCGATGCAGCCGACCTTCACATGCTCTCCTAGTGGCGGTACTCCGTGTGTTCCTCTGCGGAAGGATACGGCGGCCGCCAGTTCGCGACGGTGTCGAAGCCGCGCAGCAGCAGCGTGGGGACGGCCTTGGAGGCGGCGGCGATCGCATTGTCGCGCAGGGCGCAGACGACGCGGCCGTCGGCGAGGTTCAGCCGGGCCGCCTGCACGGACCGGCGGGCGATGCCGGTGGTGCGCGGGAGCCGGGCGGCGGTGTACGCGGCCAGGTCGGGGACGCGGTGGGCGGCGTGGTGGGCGGCGTTGTGGGCGAGGACCACGGCGTCCTCGATGGCCTGGTTGGCCCCCTGCCCGAGCATGGGCGGCATGGCGTGCGCGGCGTCGCCGAGGAGCGCGGTGCGGCCGAGGTGGTACGCGGGTAGAGGCCGCGCGAGGTGGTACACGTCGTGCCGGAGCACGTCCTCGGGACGGGCGGCGGCGAGTACGTCGGGGACCGGATGGTGCCAGGTGCCGAACTGCCGCCGGAGTTCATCGAGTTCGTCGTCCGGGGCGTGTTGTCCGGGTGGAGCGGCGGTGGCCGCGTACGCGTAGACCCGGCCGCCCTTGAGTGGATGGGTGCCCCAGAGCCGGCCCCGGCCCCAGGTCTCGTGCGAGGCGAACTCCGCACCGGTCAACGGGATCAGCAGGCGCCAGGTGGTGAAGCCGGTGTACTCGGCGCCGGGATGGTCGGGGAACAGAGCTTGCCGGACACGGGAGTTGACACCGTCGGCGCCGACCACCAGCTCGGCCTCCAACTTCTCGTCGCCGACGGCCACTCGGGCGGGGCGATCGGTCGCACCGGGGTCAACAAGGTGCGCGGCGGCTCCCGTTCGCACGGCGCCGGACGGCAGCAGCGCGGCCAGTCGGTCGACCAGCGTCGCGCGGGGCAACAGGACCAGCGGACCGCCGAACCGCGCCGCCATCGCCTCGGCGTTGGACCGGGACAGCCAGCGTCCGCTCGGCGCGCGCAGCCCGCCGTCGCCCTGCCAGGCGGCCAGGTCGCGGATCTCGTCCCCGATGCCGAGGACATCGAGGGCGCGCAGGCCGTTGGGGGCGAGCGAGAGGGCGGCACCGACCGGCTCCAGCGAGGGGGCCCGCTCCAGGACGGTGACCTCCCAGCCGCGCCGGTGCAGGGCGGCCGCGGCGGTGAGGCCGCCGATCCCGCCGCCGACGACGAGTGCGCGCATGCGTTCCGCCATGACTCCTCCGCGTGACTACACCTGTAGTTAACGGCCGACCTTACTACACCCGTAGTACCACCGTACGGCGCGGGTAGGGTCGCCTCCATGCCCGTGAGCACCCCGAACGCCCCCCGCGCCGCCCTGGTCGCCGACACCGCCATCACCCTGCTCGCCGAGCGCGGGATGCGCGGGCTGACCCACCGGGCCGTGGACGAGGCGGCCGGACTGCCGCAGGGCTCCACGTCGAACGTGGCGCGCACCCGCCAGGCGCTGCTGGAACTCGTCGTACGGCGGCACGCCGAGCGCGAGGCGGGAATCCTGGCGGAGGGTGAGCTGCCGGATCCGTCCGGCGGGGCGGAGTCCCTGGCCGACGGTCTCGCACTGGCGGTCCATCGCCTGCTCACCGAGGGCCGCGCCCTGCTGGTCGCCCGCTACGAACTCGCCCTGGAGGCCACCCGGCGCCCCGAGCTGCGCGCCTTCTACGACGCGACGGGTGCCGTCTTCAAGGACCAGTTGGCCGCGCTGCTCATCGCCGCGGGCTCGCCGGATCCGGCCCGGCACGTGCTGTCGCTGCTGGCGTGGACGGACGGTCTGCTGTTCGCGTGCACGGCGGGCTCGTTCAGCCGCGAGGTGCCGGGACTTGAGGAAGTCCGGGCGGATCTGCGGGAGTTGCTGGCGGGGATGCTGGGCGGCCGAGGCCGGTGAGGGGACCGTGGAAATCCGCTGTCGCCGTGGCGGCCCGGCTGCGAGGATCCCGATCATGACTGCCGAAAGCCGGGCCCCCGCCGAGGACCACGCCCCCGCCGACCGCCCCTCCCCCGACCTGACCGCCGGTGAACGCGCCATGCTGGAGGGCTGGCTCGAGTACCACCGCCGGACCCTCGCCTGGAAGTGCGAGGACCTCACCGACGAGCAGCTGCGCACCGCGTCCGTGCCACCGTCCGACCTGTCGCTGATGGGCCTGGTGCGGCACATGTCCGACGTGGAGCGGTCCTGGTTCCGCAAGGTGCTGGCCGGTGACGACCAGGGGTGGATCTACTGGAGCGACGAGGACCCGGACGGCGACCTCCACCTCACCGAGGCGGACACCTGGAAGGACGCGTACGCCGTCTGGCAGGCCGAGATCGAGACGGCCCGGACCCACGCGGCCCGCTTCGAGCTGGACGACCTCGGACTCGGCAAGCGGCGCCCCCACAGCGAGGAGCGCTACAGCCTCCGCTGGATCTACACCCACATGATCGAGGAGTACGCCCGCCACAACGGCCACGCCGAC
>NZ_WWIR01000668.1 GCF_009863025.1 Streptomyces sp. SID4985
GAGGGTCCGGCGACCGGGATGCGCGCCCGCGCGCTCGCCCCCGAGGGCGCCGAGGGCCAGGTGCGCGTCTACGAGGCCGTCGAGTCCGGCGCCCACGTGCGCCCCAGCGGCAGCGACGTGCGGGCCGGCGACCTCGCCCTGTCCGCCGGTACGGTCCTCGGGCCGCCGCAGATCGCGCTGCTCGCCGCGATCGGCCGGGGCAGCGTCCGGGTGCGCCCGCGCCCGCGCGTGGTCGTGATGTCCACGGGCAGCGAACTCGTCCAGCCGGGCGAGGCGTTGGGCCCTGGACAGATCCACGACTCCAACAGCTTCGCGCTGGCCGCCGCCGCCCGGGACGCGGGCGCCATCGCCTACCGGGTCGGCGCCGTCGAGGACGACGCCGACGTGCTGCGCTCCACCATCGAGGACCAGCTCGTCCGCGCCGACCTGCTGGTCACCACGGGCGGGGTGAGCGTCGGCGCGTACGACGTGGTCAAGGAGGCGCTCTCCGGCGCCGGTGACGAGGACGAGACCGGCGGCGTCGACTTCCGCAAGCTCGCCATGCAGCCCGGCAAGCCGCAGGGCTTCGGCTCCATCGGCCCCGACCACACCCCGCTGCTGGCGCTGCCCGGCAACCCGGTGTCGTCGTACGTCTCCTTCGAGCTGTTCGTCCGCCCCGCGATCCGCGCCCTGATGGGGCTGGAGGACGTGCACCGGCCGCGCACCCGGGCGGTCCTCAAGACCGACAAGCCGCTGCGCTCGCCCAAGGGCCGCCGTCAGTTCCTGCGCGGCACGCACACCGACGGCGAGGTGTCCCCGGTGGGCGGCGCGGGCTCCCATCTGGTCGCCGCGCTGGCCCACGCCGACTGCCTCATCGTCCTTCCCGAGGACGTGGATTCGGCCGAGCCGGGCACCGAGGTGGAGGTCGTCCTGCTCGGCTGACCGGGCGCCCTCCGTGCGGTCCGGGCAGGGGCCGCGCGGGGTCTCGACCCGGTGTCCGGGCCGACTTGGAGGTACCGTGTCGCGCACACAGGCCCGTACAACCAGCATCGGCGACGGGCCGGGACCGGGAGCACGGCACACCATGAGTACGCAGGACCGACTGACGCACATCGACGAGGCGGGCGCGGCCCGCATGGTCGACGTATCCGGCAAGGACGTGACGGCGCGCACCGCGCGCGCCACCGGCCGGGTGCTCGTCTCACCCCGCGTGATCGAGCTGCTGCGCGGCGAGGGAGTGCCCAAGGGCGACGCCCTCGCCACCGCGCGCATCGCCGGGATCATGGGAGCCAAGCGCACCCCCGACCTGATCCCGCTCTGCCACCCGCTGTCGGTCTCCGGCGTGAAGCTGGACCTCGCGGTCACGGACGACGCCGTGGAGATCGCCGCCACGGTGAAGACCACCGACCGCACGGGCGTCGAGATGGAGGCCCTCACCGCCGTGTCGGTCGCCGCGCTCACCGTGATCGACATGATCAAGGCCGTGGACAAGGGCGCCGTCATCACCGACGTCCGCGTCGAGACGAAGACGGGCGGCAAGTCGGGCGACTGGAGCCGGGCGTGAGCGCGGAATCCCCCCTGGGCGGCGCCCTGACCGCGCCGTACAGCGCGCTGGTCGTCACCGCCTCCAACCGGGCCGCCGCCGGGGTCTACGCCGACAAGGGCGGACCTGCGGTCGCCGAGGGCCTGCGCGGCTTCGGCTTCGCCGTGGACGGCCCCTGGGTGGTGCCCGACGGCGAGCCGGTGAAGGCGGCCCTGCGCGAGGCCGTGGCGGCCGGGTACGACGTGGTCGTCACCACCGGCGGCACCGGCATCTCGCCCACCGACCGCACCCCCGAGGCGACCCGCGAGGTGCTCGACTACGAGGTGCCGGGCATCGCGGAGGCGATCCGGGCGTACGGCCGGGAGAAGATCCCCACCGCCGTCCTCTCGCGCGGCCTCGCCGGAGTCGCGGGCGGCACGGTGATCGTGAACCTGCCCGGCTCGACCGGGGGAGTACGCGACGGCCTGGCCGTCCTGGAGCCGCTGCTGATCCATGCCGTGGACCAGATCCGCGGCGGCGACCACCCCCGCCCCGCCGGGGCGGAGCACGCCGCCGGTTCCGGGGGTGCGAGCTGACCGGCCGGTCATGGCCCGTCGCGCTGGCGGACGCGGATGTCGTCCTCCGGCCGATAAGACTGCGCGACCAGCGGGCCTGGCGCGAGGTGAACCGGCGCAACCGGGACTGGCTGCGCCCCTGGGAGGCGACCATCCCGCCGCCCACTCCGCAGGGCCCGATCACGCACCGGCCGACCTACCGCCAGATGGTCCGCCATCTGCGCTCGGAGGCACACGCGGGGCGGATGCTGCCGTTCGTCATCGAGTACCAGGGCCGTCTGGTCGGCCAGCTCACGGTCGCCGGAATCACCTGGGGCTCCATGTGTTCCGGGCACATCGGCTACTGGGTGGACGAGTCCGTCGCCGGGCGCGGGGTCATGCCGACCGCCGTGGCGCTGGTGGTGGACCACTGTTTCCGCTCGGTCGGGCTGCACCGGCTCGAGGTGTGCATTCGCCCCGAGAACCGGCCCAGCCGCCGGGTCGTGGAGAAACTCGGATTCCGCGAGGAAGGGCTGCGGCCGCGCTATCTGCACATCGACGGCGCCTGGCGCGACCACCTCGTCTACGCCCTCACGGCGGAGGAGGTCCCCGACGGGCTGCTCTCCCGCTGGCGGCGCACGCGCGCGCAGAACGCGTCCGGTAATCAGCCGACCTCCGGAAATTGAATAAGTGTTCGAATTTAATCGGTCACCGACCGTTCCGAGGCATATCAATTCATGACGTCGGCGGTCGGCTGATCGCATCGATCGCAAAAAAAGCTCGGAATATCAGCCAGATCGTGCGACACACCGGCTCAATTGGCGGATGGCCCCCTACAAACCCCTCTACCGTGTGAGGCGTGAGCAGCAGCGGCCTCATTTACGCAGTCATCGTCGGGGCCTGGGCCGCCTACTTGGTGCCGATGTGGCTCCGTAGGCAGGACGAGCTGAACGAGGCCCGTCCGACGGAACGCTTCAGCACCGCCATCCGGCTGCTGTCCGGACGGGCGGGGATGGAGCGCCGGTACGCCAAGGACCTGCGGGCGCGCTCCGCCGACGAGGGGGAGCCGGACGCCGGTGACCCGGACGCCGCCACCGATTCGGTGGACGTCCGGGCCTTCGCCATGCCTCCGACCCGCCGTCAGGCGCGCGCGGACGTCCCGGCGGAGGAGCCCGGACGCCCCGAGCCGACCCCCAAGTCCCCTCCGGCGCAGGCGCATCACTCCGGCTCGCATCCGGCGGCACAGGGACACAGATCCGGTGCGCACCCGGTGCAGGCGCACCGGCCGGAGGCCGAACCGGCGCCCGCGCCCGCGCCCGTGCGGCAGCGC
>NZ_WWIR01000669.1 GCF_009863025.1 Streptomyces sp. SID4985
CGGCCGACCCGCACCCCGCTCCGCACGGCGGAGCCGCGGGCCGCGTCCCGCGCCGCCGAACCGCGCCCGGCACCGGCCGGCCCGGTCACTCCGGTCACCCCCGTCACTCCGGTGACGCCGGACCCGGTCCCGGCACCCCTCCCGGTCACGCCGGTGACTCCGGCGCCCGCGCCGGTACGTCCCGCACCGGAGCCCGCGTTGGCGTCCGCGTCCGCCGGTCCTGTGGCGGAGCCCGCCCTGGTCGTCACGCCCATGAGCCCCGCGCCCATCGGCTCCGCGCCCGTCGGACCCGAGTCCGCGCCGACGTCCGCACCTGCCCTGGCCCAGACCACGGTGGCCACCGCTCCCGCCCGGTCGGCCGTTCCCGGCTGACCGGGCGGTGACCTCCCCGGTACGGCGGCGGGGCGGCGGGTGTCGATGACCCACCGCCCCGCCGCTCAGCCGCGCGGCCACGCCCGGGACGCGGCGCAGCAACTACCCATGAGCACCCAGCCGTTGCCCACGGACAGTCAGCCGTTGCCCACGGACACTCAGCCCTTGCCCACGGACCCGAACCGCTCGTCCAGCACGGACAGCCTGCGCCAGTACTCGTCCTCGTCGATCTCGCCGGAGGCGAAGCGGCGACCGAGCACCGCGAGCGGCGAGTCGCCCAGGAGGCGCCCGGACTCCATCGGGCGCCAGGGGGCACCCCGCCCACGCCAGGCCGTACGGCGCAGGAGCGTGACGGCCCCCACCACCACGGCCGCCCAGATCAGCGGGAAGAACAGAATCCAGGGGCCGGGTCCGCCGCCGTCCCAGTTCGCCAGGGTCTCCATCTCGGGCTCATCTCCTCGGTCGAGCACATCCATCGGGTGATGCTCCGAGACTCCCTCCGCGAGGGGGTCCGGGTCGTCGTGCGGCGGGCGGCAGTGCGCGTACGACGCCGGGAGTACGACTCCTGAAACCCCGCCCGGCCTGACCTTCTGTACCTATCGGTAGGTACAGTGGCCGTATGAGCACCTCCGAGCGACTGATCGAGTCCACCCGCGAGCTGCTGTGGGAGCGCGGCTACGTCGGCACGAGCCCCAAGGCGATCCTGGAGCGTTCGGGAGCCGGGCAGGGCAGCATGTACCACCACTTCCGCGGCAAGCAGGATCTCGCCCTGGCCGCGATCCGCCGGACCGCCGACGAGCTGGGCGCCACCGCCGAGCGGATCTTCGACGGCCCGGGGACGCCGTACGAGCGGATCGAGGCGTATCTTCTGCGCGAGCGCGATGTGCTGCGCGGCTGTCCGGTCGGGCGGCTGACCATGGACCCCGAGGTGATCGCCGACGACGAACTGCGCGCCCCGGTGGACGAGGTGATCGCGCGGATTCGCGGGCGGATCGCCGCGCTCGTCGAAGAGGGCAAGCGGCAGGGCCAGTTCGCGCCCTCCCTGGACGGCGAGGAGATCGGCGCCGCCGTGCTCGCGACCGTGCAGGGCGGCTACGTCCTGGCGCGGGCCTCCGGCTCGCCCGAGGCGTTCGACGCGGGCGTACGCGGCCTGCTGGCGCTGCTCGCGCCGCCAACTTCCTCCGACCGAAACTGACTTGTCACCGGCTCACCGAGAGGACCCGCCCATGCACGCCCTCCAGTACGAGGTCACCCTGCCCGCCGACTACGACATGACAGTGATCCGCGACCGTGTCGACCGGCTCGGGCATCTGCTGGACGGCTGGGAAGGCCTCGGCGTCAAGGCCTACCTGATACGCGAACGCGGCCGGTACGGCTCGCCGGTCAACCAGTACGCGCCCTTCTACCTCTGGAACTCCTTCGACGGCATGAACCGCTTCCTGTGGGGCGGCGGTTTCCAGGGGCTCGCGAACGACTTCGGGCGGCCGCCGGTGCGGCAGTGGACGGGCCTCGCGTACGAGCGCGGCTCCACCTCCCCCGCGTCCGCCGCGTTCGCGGTCCGGCACCGGCAACCGGTGCCGGAGGGCGTGGAGTTGGGGCCCTCCATGGAGGCGGCCGTCGCGGAGGCGGTACGGCTCGCGGGCGAGGACGGTGCCGTACTGGCGGCCGCCGCCGTGGACGCGCACCGCTGGGAGCTGGTGCACTTCTCGCTGTGGGACCACGAATCCCCCAAGGCGGAGGGGGACTTGTTCCAGGTACGGCACCTGTCCGCGCCCGGACTCGACCGGCTCCCGCGCGGCAGGCAGTGGTAGTCGCGCGATTGACGGAGCGTCAGCCGCTCAGGTGACGATGCGTCAGCCAAGCGTGCCCAGGGGGTCGTCCAGCACCGGCTGCCAGGCGAGTTCGGCCGCGCCGACCAGGCTGTCGTGGTCCAGGGTGCAGGGCAGGATGGGTACGCCGCCGCTCTGACCGCCCCAGAGGCTGCGCGCGGCGACCACCGCGCAGAGCCGGTCGGGGTCGGCCTCCAGGAGGGTGCGGTGCAGTCCGCCGAGGATGATGCGGTCCGGGTTGAGGATGTTGACCAGACCGGCGAGTCCCAGGCCCAGGCGGTCGATCAGGGTCTCGGCGGCGCGGCGTACGGCCGGTTCGTCGTACCGGGTCCGCAGCAGGTCGGTCGCTTGCTGGAGCAGCGAGACCTCGGGGCCCGGGTCGAGGCCCGCCTCGACCAGCAGGGCCAGCGGGTCGGCCTCGACGTCGAGGCAGCCCCGGCTGCCGCAGTGGCAGGGGCGGCCCTCGGGGTTGACGGTGAGATGTCCGACCTCCAGGGCGAGGCCCGAACTGCCGGTGTGCAGACGGCCGTCGAGGACCAGGGCGCCGCCGACGCCCCGGTGTCCGGTGGCGACACAGAGCAGGTCGCGGGCGCCCCGTCCGGCGCCGTGCCGGTGCTCGGCGAGGGCGGCGAGGTTGACGTCGTTGCCCGCGAAGGCGGGGCCGGTGATGCCCGCGGCGCGCACGCACTCCACGAAGATCCGGCGCACCGGCTCGCCCACGGGCCAGGCCAGGTGCAGCGGGTTGAGGGCCAGCCCGTCGGGCTCGGCGACGGCGGAGGGCACGGCGAGTCCGGCACCGACGCAGCGGCGGCCGGTCGAACGCAGCAGCTCGGCGCCCGCCTCGACGACGGTGCCGAGCACCTTGGCCGGGTCGGCGTCGACGGTCTCGCAGCCGGGCGTGGTGGCCACGATCCGGCCGCCGAGGCCGACCAGCGCGGCCCGGAAGCCGTCGGCGTGGATCTGCGCCGCGAGCGCGACCGGGCCGTCCTCGGCGACCT
>NZ_WWIR01000670.1 GCF_009863025.1 Streptomyces sp. SID4985
CACCGCCGACGCCGCCGGCCTGCTGTGACGGCCACCTACGCGGCGCGTCCCGCCCGCACCGTCCGCCCCGCGCTCACCACCGAACTGGTCACCGACCCCGACGCCTTCGCCGCGCTCGCCCCGGCCTGGACCCGGCTCCACCGCCGCTGCGCGACCGCCACCCCGTTCCAGAGCCACGCCTGGCTGCACTCCTGGTGGCGCTCCTACGGCCGCCCTGGACGACTGCGGCTGCTCCTCGTGCGCTCGGGCCCCGACCTGGTCGCCGCCGCCCCGCTGACCCTGGTCCGCAGCCCGCTCACCGCGCTCGTACCGCTCGGCGGCGCGATCAGCGACTACGGCGACGTCCTCCTCGACGACTCCGACGACGGCCGCGCCGCCGACGCCCTCACCCGCGAACTCTCCCTCGCCGCCCGCACGGCGCTGATCGACCTCCGCGAGGTACGGCCCGGCGGCGCCGCCGAGCGGATCTACGACCGCTGGCCCGGACCGCGCCGCCGGGTACCCGACTCCCTGTGCCTGGAACTGCCCGCCGCCCCCATGGCCGACCTGATCGCCCGGCTCCCGTCGAAGAAGGCCCAGCGGGTCCGCGCCAAGCTGCGCAAGCTGACCGCGCTGGGCGTGACCCGCCGGATCGCCGGACCCCACGACACCGACCGCGCGCTGCGCCGCCTCCTGGAGCTGCACCGGCTCCAGTGGGCCGACCGCAAGGTGACCACCGAGCATCTGCGCCCGCGCTTCCGTGAGCACCTGCTGCGCGCGGTCGGCACCATGGCCCGCTCCGGGGACGCCGTGGTGACCGAGTTCCTGCTCGGCACGGAGGTGGTCGCCGTCGACGTCACCCTGCTCTCCCCCGGCCTCGCGGGCGGCTACCTCTACGGCGCCCACCCGAAACTGCGCGACCTGCGCGCGGACGTCGCGGTGATACTGCTGGACGCCTGCGCCGACCACACCGCCACGGGCGCCCACCGCACCCTGAGCCTCATGCGCGGCGACGAGCCGTACAAGCACCACTGGCGCCCCGACCCCGTCCCCAGCGTCCGCCTCCTCCTGGCCCGCCGCCGCACCGTCCCGCTGCTGACGGCCGCGCTGTACGACGTGGCGGCCCGGCGACACGGCAAGGAGGCCCTGCACCGCTGGCAGGACCTCCGGCGCCGCTAGCGCATCCCCCGCCACCGGGTCGCCGGAAGGCAGAACCCCTCCCCCAGCCACTCCCGGACCCAGCTGTCCGCCAGCAACGGCGTGCAGCCGTCCGGGAGTTCGGGGGTGGGAGACGGCGGCTCAGGAGAACCGGTGGGAGCAGGCAAGGGGCTCGGCGAGTCCGTGGGCGCGGGCGTCGGCGTCGGCGTGCCGCCCGGCGTCGGCGTCGGTGTCGCCTGCCCCGCCCCGCCCGACAGCGCCGCCCGGTACACCGCCGCCGCCCTCGGGTTGGCCGGGCACTGCCAGACGCCGTGCGGGCAGTAGTCGGTGAGCGTGTTGTACAGCGGCCTGTGCGCGTCGAACCAGGCGAGCATCCCCCGCATGTACGCGGCGTTGTCGCCGTTGCGGAAGAGTCCCCACTCCGGGTACGAGACCGGCTTGCCGTGGGCGCGGGCGAAGTCCACGTGCGCCTGGAGGCCGTACGGCTCGGACACCTGCTCGTCGAAGGAGAGCCCGCTCGGCTGGTCGTAGGAGTCCATGCCGATGATGTCCACGGTGTCGTCACCGGGGTAGCACTCGGTCCACGGGACGGCGTCCCGGCCCCGGCTCGGCGCGAAGTCGAAGCGGAACCGCTGGCCCGGCACCGCCCGCATCGCGGCGACGATCCGGTTCCAGTACGCCTTCCACGCCTCGGGATCGGGCCCGCAGCGATGGGTGTAGGTGATGCCGTTCATCTCCCAGCCGAGCACGAGCACGGTGTCCGGGACCTTCAAGTCCACCAGGTGCCGGGCCAGGGTGCGGAAGTGCTGGTCGAACTCCCCGTCGGCGCCCTGCCGCAGCAACTGCCGCACCTGCGCGTCGGAGAGGTGCTCCTCGTTGCGCTCCTGGAGCGGCACGTTGAGCACGAGCGTGCGGTCGGCCTTGGCTCGGCGCCAGTGCGCCCAGGGGCCGAGGAACCCCGGGTCGCCCTCGATGTCGCTCCAGCGGCCGCCGGGCAGATAGGTGTGGGCGACCTTCAGCTCGGTCCCGCCGAGCCAGCGGCTCAGCCCGGCCATGCGGGTGACACCGAGCGGCCCGGAGTCGAGGAAGGCCCCGAAGGCGGGCGCCTGCGCGCTCGTTTCGAGAGGGGCCGGTTCCTCCCGCGCCGCGAAACCGGAACCGGTCAGCAGCGCGGCCGAGGCGGCGACCGCGGCCACGGCCGCCGTCAGCCGGCCGCGCCGGACCCGTCGTCGCGGTGCGTCCATGACCGCCCCTTTCGTCTCTCCGCCTGCCGTACCCGACACCCAGTCACAGGGAGCGGGCCTTCGCCAGCGCGGTGGGGCTTTCAGGTGGTCGCCCCCTGCCACTCGGGTGAACGACGTCTGTCACACAAAGGGGCCGCCAGGCTGGCCGGAACCCGCCGGACGGCGTGGCGAGGCGCCGGAGAAGGTCCGGCGCTGAAGGATTCGGTACGGCGCCGTGGCGGTACGGCGCCGCGTGTCGCCGGTTGCCGGGCGCTCGGGTCCGGCATCCGGCGCACTACCGACGGGACGCTGCCCGGCCTCGCCGGTACAGCACCGCACCGGCCGCGATCAGCACGGCACCGGCGGCCGAGGCGCCGAGCAGGAGACGTTCCTGCCCACCGGTGTCCGGAAGGGACGGCTTGTGCGGGTGGTGATGTCCGCCGTGAGGCGGCCGTGTGTGCGGCGGGTGGGTGTGCGGGGGG
>NZ_WWIR01000671.1 GCF_009863025.1 Streptomyces sp. SID4985
ACGGCCAGCCCGGCCGCGACCGCCCGCCTGCGGCTCCGCATCAGCTGCCGCGCCGCGTACCCGCCGCCGCGTACACACACCGGCGCGAAGCCGGGGACCTCACGGGTCGCGGGGACGTCGGTGCCCGGCGGGCGCGGGACACGGAACACCGGGGGAGAGGAGCGCGGGCGAGGAGAGCGGGAGGAGGTCAGGTTGACCGAGGACATCGGGATCACCGCCTGCTACGAGGGAATCGGCTGCTTGCGATGCCCACGATGACGGCTTTCGCCGAGGCCCGTCGGGACCTGTGAACGGCCGGATGCCTGTGGAAAACTCCGTCACCCGAACGAGGCGACCCACACCCGGAACAGGCACCGAACAGGCACCGAACAGGCACCGACACCCCCCGTGCCGACCCCCTACGGCAGCACGAACCCCGGCTCCACCCCGCCCAGCGCCCCCACGCACAGACAGTCCCGCTCCTCCGTCGCGGGCAGCGCCGCCACCGCGTCGAACAGCACCCCGCGCAGCCGGTCCACGTTGGCCGCGAACACCCGCAGCACCTCCTCGTGGGAGACACCCTCGCCGGTCTCGGCGCCCGCGTCGAGGTCGGTGACCAGGGTGAGCGAGGAGTAGCAGAGCTCCAGCTCACGGGCGAGGGCCGCCTCGGGATGACCGGTCATGCCCACCACCGACCAGCCCTGCGCCTGGTGCCACAGCGACTCGGCGCGGGTGGAGAAGCGCGGACCCTCGACCACGACCAGCGTGCCGCCGTCCACCGCCTCCCAGTCCCGGCCGTGCGCCGCTTTCAGCGCGGCGGCCCGCCCGGTGGGGCAGTAGGGGTCGGCCAGCGACACATGCACCACGTTCGGCACCGTGCCGTCGGGCAGCGGCAGCCCGTCGAAGTAGGTCTGCTCCCGCGACTTGGTGCGGTCCACCAGCTGGTCCGGCACCAGCAGCGTGCCGGGGCCGTACTCCGGGCGCAGCCCGCCCACCGCGCACGGGCCCAGGACCTGGCGGACCCCGACGGAGCGCAGCGCCCACAGATTGGCGCGGTAGTTGATGCGGTGCGGGGGGATGCGGTGGTCCCGGCCGTGCCGGGGCAGGAAGGCGACCCGCCGGCCGGCGATCTCGCCGAGGAAGAGGGAGTCGCTGGGCGCCCCGTAGGGGGTGTCCACGCGGACCTCGGTCACGTCCTCCAGGAAGGAGTAGAAACCCGAGCCGCCGATTACGCCGATCTCTGCGTTCGCCATGCCGAGCACCCTAGCCGCAGCCGGAAACCCGCCCCAGGGGTGACCGAGAACGGTTCGGGAACGTCACGGCCACGCCCGGCCGGTTCCGGGAACGCCGAAGACCCCACCGTCACGGACAGCCGGACGGCGGGGTCGAAAAGGCGTGGTTCTCAGGCGGCGGAGCCGGAAGAGGACGACGAAGACGACGAAGAAGTCGACGTGGACGACGAAGACGACGACGCCTTCGAGTCGGACGACGACGAAGAAGAGGACGACGTCTTCGTGGCCGGGCTGCTGCTCGACGTCGCGCCACGCGAGTCGTTGCGGTAGAAACCGGAGCCCTTGAAGACAATGCCGACCGCGGAGAACACCTTCTTCAGGGGGCCACCGCAGCTGGGGCACTCGGTCAGGGCGTCGTCGGTGAACTTCTGCACCGCTTCAAGGCCCTCGCCGCAGTCCTTGCACTGGTACTGGTAGGTCGGCACTGTCTTCCTCCTGGCACTCTCACTCAATGAGTGCTAACGACGGTCCATCTTGACGCATTCCCGGGGATCAGTCCACCGCGACCGGCGCGCGGTGACCCACGCCACGTGCCACCGTACGGTTCAGCGGCCGGGGCACGAGCCGGGAACGCAGCAGCAACAACGTCGCCAGCGCGGGCACCGTACCGGCCATCGGTACCAGGAAACCGGCCCCGCCCCACAGCCGGTCCTCCAGTTGACCTGCGACGGTGACGGCGGCCGCCTGGCCGAGCGCGACCGCGCCGGTCAGCCAGGTGAACGCCTCGGTGCGGGCCCCGGCCGGTACGAGCGACTCGACCAGCGTGTAGCCGGTGATCAGCGCGGGCGCGATGCAGACGCCGACCAGCAGACCGAGTCCGGCAAGGAGCGGCAGCGAGTGCGCCGTCCACAGCGCGGACGCGGTCAGCGCGAGCCCCGCGTATCCCACCGCGAGCCGCCGCCGGGGCGAGGCCCGCCAGGCGATCGCGCCGCACACGAAGCCGGAGAGCATGTTGCCCGCCGCGAAGACGCCGTACAGGACGCCGTTCAGGCCTGGCTCGCCGATCGACTCGGTGAACGCGGCCAGCGAGACCTGCATCCCGCCGAAGACCGCCCCGATGCCGAGGAAGGTCACGATCAGCACGCGTACGCCCGGCACCCGCAGGGCGGACGTGTGCGGCACGCGTGCGTGCTCGTCGGCGGCGTGGGCGTCCACGGAGGGCTGCGTCCCGCGCTGTGCCGCGAAGAGCAGGCCGCCGACCAGTGTCAGCAGCGCCTCGGTGACCAGACCGGCGGAGGGGGTGACGGTGGTGCACAGGGCGGTCGCGAGGAGGGGGCCGACCACGAAGGTCAGCTCGTCCGTCACGGACTCGAAGGCCGCCGCCGTGCTCATGAGCGGCGACCCCTGGAGCCTCACGCCCCAGCGGGCGCGCACCATGGGGCCGACCTGCGGCACCGAGGCGCCGGTGGGCACGGCCGCCGCGAACAGCGCCCACAGGGGCGCGTGCGACAGGGCGAGCGCGGTCAGGCCGAGCGCGGCCACCGCGTGCACGACGACACCGGGGAGCAGGACGGCCCGCTGTCCGTAGCGGTCCGCGAGACGGCCGCCGTAGGGCGCGCAGAGCGCCATGGAGACGCCGGTGACGGCGGCCGCGGCACCGGCGGCGCCGTACGAGCCGGTGGTGTGCCGTACCAGGAGCACGATGGAGATGGTGAGCATCGCGAACGGCTGGCGCGCGGCGAAGCCCGGGACCAGGAAGGTCCAGGCACCCCGGGTGCGCAGCAGTTGTCCGTAGCCAGGACGGGGCGGAGCCTGCCGCTTCTCGGCCGGCTCGGTGGTGACCGTGGACTCCACGGCCCGTGCCTTCCTTCCGCCTGGTAGCGCGCCCGTGCGGGGGGCACCGAGAGCTGTCCTCTTGCGCGGGACTGCGGTAGATACCGGTGCTGCACTACGAAAGGCGTTCCGGCCGCCATACGGTCGCGCCAGCTCTGCGTCAGACAGATCAGACAGAGTTGGTTCGATCAGATGCCTTGATCGTACAGCGGGCACCGCGGGCGCGACCTGTGACAACGAGCACCCGGTGCGGGTCCGGGGGAGCGCCCTCAGCGCCCCGCCCGGCCCGACGGCGTCCCGCCCGTCCCCAGCCAGTCCGCCAGCTTGCCGCCCTTGGTGACCGCGCGCAGCCGTCGCTCGGCCTGGTCGCGCACCGGGTCGGTGGCGACCACCAGCAGCTCGTCCCCGTGCCGCAGCACGGTTGTCGGCGACGGCACGAAGGACTTGCCGTCGCGCACGACCAGGGTGACGGCGGCGCCCGGCGGCAGCCGCAGCTCGCCCACCTCCACGCCGTGCATCTTGGAGTCCTCCGGGATCGCGACCGAGAGCAGATGGCCGCGCAGCCGCTCCAGCGGCGCCGACTCGATCCCGAGGTCGGACGCCTCGCCCTCCTCGCCGAGCCGCAGCTTGCGGGCGAGCCAGGGCAGGGTCGGGCCCTGGACGAGGGTGTAGACGACGACCAGCACGAAGACGATGTTGAAGATGCGGCGGCTGCCCGCGATGCCGCTCACCATGGGGATCGTCGCCAGGATGATGGGGACCGCGCCGCGCAGTCCCGCCCAGGACATCAGCGCCTGCTCCTGCCAGGGCACCCGGAACGGCGTCAGGCTCAGCACCACGCTCAGCGGGCGGGCCGCCATGGTCAGCACCAGGCCGATCACCAGCGCGGGCACGATGTCGTCGCCCAGCTCGTGCGGGGTCACCAGCAGACCGAGCAGGACGAACATGCCGATCTGGGCGATCCAGCCGAGCCCGTCCGCGAAGCCCCGGGTGGCCGGCCAGTGCGGCAGCTTGGCGTTGCCGAGCACCATGGCGGCCAGATAGACGGCGAGGAAGCCGCTGCCGTGGGCCAGGGCGCCCGCCGCGTACGCGGTGACGGCGATGGCCATGACGGCGATCGGGTAGAGGCCGGAGGCGGGCAGCGCGACGTGCTTGAGGCCCCAGGAGCCGATGAAGCCCACCGCGAGACCGAGGGCGGCGCCGATGGCCAGCTCCAGCAGGATCTCGCCGAGCAGCACGTACCAGTGGTCGATCGGGCCCTGCTGGGAGAAGGCGACGACCAGGATGACGACGGGGGCGTCGTTGAAGCCGGACTCGGCCTCCAGCGTGCCCGTCACGCGCGCGGGGAGCGGGATGCGCCGCAGGACGGAGAACACGGCCGCCGCGTCCGTCGAGGAGACCACCGCGCCGATGATCAGCGCCTGCCGCCATTCCAGCCCGATCAGATAGTGCGCGCCCGCGGCCGTGGCCCCGACGCTGACCGCGACGCCGACGGTCGCCAGCACGGAGGCGGACGGCAGTGCGGGTCCGATCTCCTTCCACTTCGTGCCCAGACCGCCCTCGGCGAGGATCACGACCAGGGCCGCGTACCCGATGACCTGGACCATCTCGGCGTTGTCGAAGTGGATGTGCGCGATGCCGTCGGAGCCCATGAGGACGCCGATCCCCAGGTACACGAGCAGGCTGGGGAGCCCGCTGCGCGAGGAGATCCGCACGGCCGCGACCGCGACCAGGAGCACGAGCGAGCAGGCGAGCAGGAGCTGGTTGAGGTGGTGGACAGTCAGCGGCGCTTCCCTTCCTTGGCCCGCGTCCGATGCGGGGCGGGCTCAGTACACAGGACCCGAGGCTGCGGCGCACCGCATCCAAGTACTTCGTTACCTTACCTAACTCTTGACGCTTCCTTGACGCTCGGCTTGGCAAGATCGAACGCCCGTGCGCGCCAGTTCCCGACTCCGCGTCAAGTGGCTCGGGGCCCTGCGCCTATGGTTGCTCCAGCGCTCATTCAAAGTCATGGCCCGACCTGCCGCTCGCGTTAGGACAGCAAGGACAGCGATGCCCCCCAATACCACCGCCACAACGGGTGACAAGCCCGGCAAGTCCGGCAGGAAGAAGGGGCGCAAAGCCCGACTTATCGTGCTGGTCCTGGTCCTCGCCGTCATCGGCGGCATCGCCTTCGGCGCGTACTGGACGGTCAGTACCGTGCGCGCCTCCTTCCCGCGCACGAGCGGCACCCTCACGCTCAAGGGCCTGTCCGGGCCGGTGGACGTGAAGCGCGACGGCTACGGCATCCCGCAGATCTACGCCTCCTCCGACGCGGACCTGTTCATGGCGCAGGGCTACGTCCAGGCGCAGGACCGCTTCTACGAGATGGACGTGCGCCGGCACATGACCTCCGGGCGCCTGTCGGAGATGTTCGGCAAGGGCCAGGTCAAGAACGACGCCTTCCTGCGCACGCTCGGCTGGGACCGGGTGGCCAAGCAGGAGTACGACACGAAGCTGTCGGCCTCCACCAAGCAGTACCTCGACGCCTACTCCAAGGGTGTCAACGCCTATCTCCAGGGCAAGGACGGCAAGGACATCTCCCTGGAGTACGCCGCCCTGAACCTCACCAACGACTACAAGCCCTCGGGGTGGACCCCGGTCGACTCGCTGTCGTGGCTGAAGGCGATGGCCTGGGACCTGCGCGGCAACATGCGCGACGAGGCAGACCGCGCCCTGATGACGAGCCGCCTCGGCCCGCAGCAGATCCGCGACCTCTACCCGGACTACCCGTACAACCGGAACAAGCCGATCGTGCAGAACGGTCAGTACGACGAGCTGAACCGGACCTTCGAGCAGGGCGGCACCTCGGGCGCCACCGGCGCGACGGGCACCAACGGAACCACGGGCACGACGGGCACCACCGGTTCCACGGACACCGGCACCGCCTCCGGCACCGCCGCCAACTCCGGCTCGGCCGTCACCAGCCAGCTCATGGGCCTCTCCAGGGTCCTGGACGACCTCCCCACCGCCGTCGGTGTGAACGGCCAGGGCATCGGCTCCAACTCCTGGGTCGTCTCCGGCGCCAACACGATCACCGGCAAGCCGCTGCTCGCCAACGACCCGCACCTGTCCGCCACGCTGCCCTCGGTCTGGTACCAGATGGGCCTGCACTGCCGGACCGTCGACAGCAAGTGCCAGTACGACGTGACGGGTTACACCTTTGCCGGGATGCCCGGTGTGATCATCGGGCACAACGGCCGGATCGCCTGGGGCATGACCAACTCCGGGGTGGACGTCACCGACCTCTACCTGGAGAAGATCACCGGCGACGGCTACCTCTACGACGGCAAGGTCCGCCCCTTCCGCACCCGCGAGGAGACCATCAAGGTCGCGGGCGGCCCGTCCCGGAAGATCGTGGTCCGCGAGACCCAGGACGGCATGCCGCTGCTGTCGGACCGGGACGGCGAACTGGTCGACGTGGGCCGCACGGCCGGCGTCGACACCGCCGCCCCCGACCGGGGCGACGGCTACGGTGTCGCCCTGAAGTGGACCGCGCTGCAGCCGGGCACCTCCATGGACGCCGTGTTCGCCATGGACAAGGCCGCCGACTGGAAGAGCTTCCGCTCCGCCGCCGCCCTGTTCGACGTGCCGTCGCAGAATTTGGTCTACGCCGACTCGGAGAACATCGGCTACACGCTGCCCGGCAAGATCCCCACGCGCTCCGCCTCCGACGACGGCTCGCTCCCGGCCCCCGGCTGGGACTCCAAGTACCGCTGGACCGGCTACATCCCGCAGGACGCGCTGCCGTACGAGTACAACCCCAAGCGGGGGTACATCGTGACCGCCAACCAGGCCGTGATCGACAAGGCCACGTACCCGTACACCCTGACCACCGACTGGGGTTACGGCACCCGCAGCCAGCGCATCACCGACCTGATCGAGTCCAAGATCAAGGACGGCGGCAAGGTCTCGACCGACGACATGCGCCAGATGCAGACGGACAACAGCAGCGAGATCGCCCGGCTGCTCGTGCCGCGGCTGCTGAAGCTCAACCTGGACGACCCGGACGTCCGTCAGGCGCAGAAGCTCCTGGAGGGCTGGGACTACACCCAGGACGCCGACTCGGCGGCCGCCGCGTACTTCAACGCGGTCTGGCGCAACATCCTCAAGCTGGGCTTCGGCGACAAGCTCCCCAAGGAGCTGCGGGTCAAGGGCCAGTGCCTGTGGGTCGAGCGGGCGGGCAGCACCGGGCCGCTGGACGACGACACCAAGGTCCGCGAGTGCGGTGAGCGCGACGCCGACCAGGCGCAGCCGGACGGCGGCGACCGCTGGTTCGAGGTCGTGCGCACGCTGATGGACAAGCCCGACAGCGACTGGTGGAAGGCCCCGAAGTCGGGCAACCGCCCGGCCGCCGAGAACCGCGACCAGCTGTTCACCCGCGCCATGATCGACGCGCGCTGGGAGCTGACCGCCAAGCTCGGCAAGGACATCGACACCTGGAGCTGGGGCCGCCTGCACCGGCTGTTCCTGAAGAACCAGACGCTCGGCACCAACGGCCCGGAGATCCTGCAGTACGCGCTCAACCGCGGCCCCTGGAAGCTCAGCGGCGGCGAGGCCACCGTGGACGCCACCGGCTGGAACGCGGCGGGCGGCTACGGCGTGGTCTGGGTGCCGTCCATGCGGATGGTGGTCAACCTGGCCGACCTGGACAAGTCCAAGTGGATCAACGTCTCCGGCGCCTCCGGCCACGCCTTCAGCGCCCACTACACCGACCAGACCGACAAGTGGGCCAAGGGCGAGCTGCTGCCCTGGTCCTTCACCGGCAAGGCGGTCGACGGAAGCACGAAGGACACCCTGGTCCTCAAGCCGTGAGCCACTGACGGCGACCGGCACCGCAACGGCCCTCCACGCGCGCGTGGAGGGCCGTTCCGCATATCCCCGGGCTTCCCGGTCGAGGCCCGGTCAGGGGCGGGTGAAGCGGCGCACGCCCGTCGGGGTCACCACGGCGTGCACCGGGCGGTCGTGCGGCTCCGCCGGTACCCGGGCGACGACCTCCGTGTCGTAGAGCAGCACCACGAGCGCCGGGCGTGCGCCCGCGCTCTCCAGCCGTGCGAGCACCCGGTCGTACGACCCGCCGCCGCGCCCCAGGCGCATCCCGTGCTCGTCCACCGCGAGACCGGGCAGCAGGACCGTGTCGGCCGAGGCGACGGCGTCGGGTCCGAGCCGGGGCCCGGACGGTTCGAGCAGCTCCATGCGGCCGTCGTGGCGTACCGGGGCGAGCGAGCCGGGGCCGGTGTACTCGGCCCAGTCCAGGTCGTTGTCGGGGAGCAGGGCGGGCAGCAGGACGCGGACGCCCCGCGCGCGCAGCGTGTCCAGCAGCGCGCGGGTGCCGGGTTCGCCGCCCACGGAGACGTAGGCCGCCACCGTGCGGGCGGCGGCCAGCTCCGGCAGGAGGAGCGCCTGCCCCGCGAGCGCGTCGGCCGACGACCGGATGTCATCCTCCGGCAGCCCGTTCCTCACCCGGAGGAGTTGCCGTCGCAACGCGCGTTTGTCAGGCTCGTCCGCGCGTCCGTGCTGTCTCAAGAGGTCCCGCCCTTCCCGGCAAAACGGTCTATCCGTTCATACGACGGTATGTCGATCGGGGTAGCGGATTGCCTGCTTAGACACCGGATAGGGTTGCCGCCATGACTGAGTCGTACCCGAAGATCAGCAAAGCCGTCATCCCGGCGGCGGGCCTCGGCACCCGGTTCCTGCCGGCCACCAAAGCCACCCCCAAGGAAATGCTGCCGGTGGTGGACAAGCCCGCCATCCAGTATGTGGTGGAGGAGGCGGTGTCGGCGGGTCTCGACGACGTCCTCATGGTCACCGGACGCAACAAGCGCCCCCTCGAAGACCATTTCGACCGCAACTACGAGCTGGAATCAGCCCTCGTGAAGAAGGGCGACGAGCAGCGGCTCGCGCGGGTCCGCGAGTCCAGCGACCTCGCCACCATGCACTACGTGCGCCAGGGCGACCCCAAGGGCCTCGGCCACGCCGTGCTGTGCGCCGCCCCGCACGTCGGCCACGAGCCCTTCGCCGTCCTCCTCGGCGACGACCTGATCGACCCCCGCGACCCCCTGCTCCAGCGCATGATCGACATCCAGGAGCAGCACGGCGGCAGCGTCGTCGCGCTCATGGAGGTCGCCCCCGAGCAGATCCACCTCTACGGCTGCGCCGCGATCGAAACCACCGGTGAGAGCGATGTCGTCCGGGTGACCGGCCTGGTCGAGAAGCCCGACCCGGCGGACGCCCCCTCCCACTACGCGATCATCGGCCGCTACGTCCTCGACCCGCGCATCTTCGAGGTCCTGCGCCGCACCGAGCCCGGCCGCGGCGGCGAGATCCAGCTCACCGACGCCCTCCAGCAGCTCGCCCAGGACGAGAAGGTGGGCGGCCCCGTGCACGGCGTCGTCTTCACCGGCCGCCGCTATGACACCGGCGACCGCGGTGACTATCTGCGTGCCATTGTCAGGCTCGCGTGCGAACGTGAAGACCTGGGCCCGGACTTCCGGACCTGGCTTCGCACGTACGTCGCCGAGGAGATGTAGGACCGTTGAGCGCCGCCCCGAACCGTCCCGTCGGACCGGACCACGTGTGGTCGGTGGACGAGCACCTGGAGGACATCCTCAGCACCATCCGCCCGCTCGACCCCATTGAGCTGCCCGTCCTGGAGGCCCAGGGCTGCGTCCTCATGGACGACGTGGTGGTGCCGATGTCCCTGCCCCCGTTCGACAACAGTTCCATGGACGGGTACGCGGTCCGGGTCGCGGACGTGGCCGGGGCGAGCGAGGAGTACCCGGCCGTCCTGGAGGTCGTCGGCGATGTGGCGGCCGGTGCCGCCGACCTCGTGCGGGTCGGCCCGGGGCAGGCCGCCCGGATCATGACCGGCGCCCCGGTGCCGCCCGGTGCCGAGGCCGTCGTCCCGGTCGAGCAGACCGACGCCGGGCTCGGCGAGGGTCCGGCGACCGGGATGCG